>JAKBES010000083.1 GCA_021833665.1 Acidobacteriota bacterium | reverse complement strand
CGCCATCTTCAACGTTTTCACCCGCCCAGGGTTTCTCTCCAAGATGCTCCGCAGCGGTGCCCCCAAGGTCTACAGCACCCGGACCATGCTCTCCGGAACCCTCCTGCCCTCCCGCCCCGTGGCCACGGCCTTTCCCGAGATCGCCAGGCGCGTGGACGCGGAGGGCCACGAGACGGGGGTCCACGCGTGGGATCACCGCCGCTGGCAGGATTCGCTCCTGAGGTTTTCAGAGGACAAAGTCGTTTTGGAGCTGGAGCGCGGCTTCGACGCTTACGTGTCCGTCTTCAGCAAGAAGCCCCTCACCTACGCGGCCCCCGCGTGGTTCTGCTGCGAGGAGAGCCTCCTCCATCAAGACAAAATGGGCCTGGCCTACGCCTCCGACTGCCGGGGGATGGATCCCTTCTACCCGGTTATTGACGGGCACGCCTTGCGCACGCCCCAGGTGCCCGCCACCCTTCCCACCATGGACGAAGCCCTGGGCCTGAGCCACAAAACCGCCCCGGGTTTCTATGGCTCCATGCTGGAGGCCGTCAAGCCCGGCGAGTGGCCCGTCCTCACGATCCACGCCGAACTTGAAGGCGGCCCCTTCGCCGCCGACTTCGCCGCGTTTCTCGCGAAAGCCAAGGAGCAAGGCATCCTCGTCCTTCCCCTGCGCGATCTCCTCGCCGCCCGCCTCGCGGCAGGCGCTCCCCTTCCCCGCTGCACCATGGCCTACGGCCAAATCGAAGGCCGCCACGGCCTCGTCTCCCTCCAGATGCTTGAAGTATAAACGGGAATATCTTGTGCGATTATTGGGCGCCGGTCCGCGCCAGGTTAAGGGCGAGGAGGCGTTCGAGAATCTGCCCGTCGGACTGGCCCTGGGCGTCCTCGGCGGTCCAGCCGTAGGCGGCGACCACGGCGGCGTCCAGCCGCTTGTGGGCCAGGTCGAGCCAAGCGGGGCGCTGGTTGTAGAGGTTGGTCAGCGTGCGCTTCTTCAGGAGGGCGGCGCAGGCCTCGTCCTTCGGCACGAGGCGGGGGTAGCGGACGAGGCCGATGCGGCTGGGTGGGTCGGGGGGTTCCGCCTGGCCCGTTTCATGGCGGACAGCCGGTGGCAGTGCCGGGACGGAGGCGGGTTCGGTTTCGGGGCGGGGCACCGTCCCCGCCCGTGGTGGTTCGGGCACGGAAGGCGGGGCCACGTGCCTCGCCCAGGGGCCGGTTGCGGAGCCGGGGAACTCGAGGATCTCCTCCTTCGTCCATTCGGGCGGGTTGAGCCAGGCCTCGCGCAGGGCGTTCAGCTCGCGGGCCGCACCGGCGATGGCCCGCACCTTCGGGTCCTCTTGAGGTTCCTTCCCCGGCGGCCACGGGAAGGGGAAGGTCTCGAAGCACGTCGTGGGCGTATAGCGTGTGCCGCTGGACGCCTCGCGCAACTGCGTGGCCTGCGCTCGGGACCAGACCTCGTGAAAGCGTGAGTGGAGAACGCCGAAGAAATAGTCGTCCGAGCGGGCGAAGACAAAAACGGCATGGTCTGGCAAAGCCGGCTCTTCCATCCACACGAACAGTCGATGTTTGGCAACGGCAACCGTCGCGAGGAATCGGGGGAGATTGGCAATAGCCTCGCGCATCCCGGGCCTTGCCTCGACGTGCTGCCACCAAAGGCGCCTGTAGACTTCGCGGTTGTTCTTGTCCCGCTCAGGCTTGACGTGCTCGCGCAGATACTCGAAAGGCGCCTCGAATCGTGAGGCATCACCTTCGTGCATGCCGACGCCGAAATCGATGATGCACATGGACCGGGAGCGCGCCGTCACGTCCTTGCCGTTCACCCAGGGCGTCACCACCTGTGAGTTGGGAATGCCGTGGGGGTTAGGCTGGCGGAGGAATTGAAGGGCAAGCGGTTCCTCGATGTCGAAGGCGCCGCCCTTCGTGTCGCCCATGAACACGAGGCTCACGTTTTCGGGCAGACGCCGCGCCTGAGTGATGTCGGCCGTGCCAGTAAGGTTGGCGTTGATGACGGATACCGCCTTTCCATCAAGCACTCGCCCCATCTCGTCGCCCTTGTCAAACCCCACCATGCTGACATGGACGTTGGCCCCGTCGAGGATCCAGGGCCGGTCGCTCTCGGCGAAAAAAATGTCGCCCGTCCTTTTGATGCGATTGAGAACCTGGCGGTTGGCTCCGCCCCGGATGCCCTGGGTAGCCAGGAGGCCCGCCCGCTGGCATGTCCCGTCCGCGATCTGCTGGCGCGCCCTCTCGAACCAGTAGCAGCAGAGATCCGCCTCGCGCGGCACGCGCCCGTCCCATGCGGCGAAGAGCCGGTCCACGTAGGCGTCGCCCAATTCGCGGCGCAACATCTTCCCGCCCAGAAACGGCGGGTTGCCCACGATGAAATCCACCTTGGGCCAGGAGGGTTCATGGGGGGTTGGCACGGCGCCGCTTCGCGGGCCGTAGGGGAGGGCCACCGTGCCCTCCCGTGGTGGTTCCGAATCCATGCCGGGCGGCCACGGTGGGCCGCCCCTACGCGCCTCCACGGCAGAGCTTGTACCCACGATGGCGTCCATGTTGAGGAAATTGCCTTCGAGGCTTTCGAGGACGGGGTCGCTGGCCTGGCCCAGGCCGTTGGCTCTGATCCACTGCAAATACCCGATCCAGAGGGTCATCTGGGCGAGCTCGTAGGCGTAGGGGTTCACCTCGATGCAAAAGAACTGGCGCGGGTGGACGAGGGGCAGGGGCGGCTGGAGGCCCCGGTCGGCGGCCCAGTTGACGGCCTCCTTTTCCAAGTCCTTCATCTTCTGTAAGGTCACGTAAAGGAAGTTGCCCGAACCGCCCGCCGGGTCGAGCACCTTCACGGAACCCAGGTATCCGAGGAAGTCCGCCACGGCGGCGGCCGCGCGCTCGCGGTTTTTCACGATGGTGGGCGTGGTGTATTTGTCGCGCCCCGCGCCGCTCTTGGCTTCGCTCTTGTCCAGCAGGTCCCGGGCCCGGGCTCTGGCCGTCTCCCACGCGCGGCGCAGGGGCGCCATGACCACGGGCTCCACGAGGGCCTCGATGTCCTGGCGGCTTGTGTAGTGGGCCCCGAGCTGGGCGCGCTTGGCCGGGTCCAGGCCGCGCTCGAAGAGGGTGCCGAAGATGGAAGGGTCCACGGCGCTCCAGTCCAGGCGAGAGGCTTCCACGAGAACCTTGAGGGCGGGCTCGTCCAGGAGGAGGGCGGGGCCCGGTTGGAAGAGATTCCCGTTGAAGCGGCGCACCGTGTCCATGCCGAAATCGCCCCCCGTGGCCATGGCGTCAAAGAGCTGGGTGACGGTCTTACGAAAGCGCTCCGGGTCGCCCTTGGTCTTGTCCAGCAGGCGCGTGAAGAGCCGTTCCTGAAGGAGGCCGATGTCCTCGGCGAACATGCAGAAGACGAGGCGGTCGAGGAATCTCGCTACGGCGTGGGGCTCGTCGCCCCGCTCGCGCAGGCGCTGGGCGATCTCGCCGATGTGCCGTGCGGCCGCCGCCGTGATGGCCTCGCTCGTAACGCCGGGCTTGAGCTTCTCGGGATCGTGGAAGACGGCGCGCAGGACTTCGAGGCTGCGCGGGCCGTCCAGCTCTTCCAGGGGGATGGTGTGGACCGCCGTGGCCGTGCCCGTGAAGTTGGTGTGAATCTCAACGATGTTCATGTCGCACACCACCAGGAGGGGCGGGTTCTCCAGGGCCTCGCGGTAGCGCAGGAGCTGGGCGTAGGCTTTGTTCAAGTCCGCGTGGCGCTGTTTGTACTCCCAGCCGAAGAAGCCCTTCTTCCACACGTCGGCCCACCCCGAGCCGCCGCCCTCCTTGGCCACGCCCTTCTCGAAGGTGAACACCTCGCCCGTCTTGTCCATCTCCACGGGCGTGGGATGGCCCGCCAGGGCGCACAGGTCGAGGAAGTGCTCATGGCACGCCGAGCGCTCCGTGAGGGCCACGTCCTTCCACTTGCGGATGAACTCCGAGGGCGTCATGGCTAGATTTTAGCATGGACCGGGCGAAGGGAATTAAGGAATGGATTTCAACACGGAAGGCGCGAAGGACAAGGAGGACAGGGAGGACAGGGAGGACAGGGAAAAAGATAATGGAAAGGTAATATCCATGCCTTTTTGAAAGGGATTACTCTTGTCTTTCTCCATGATCTCCGTGTCTCCGTGGTGAATGTCCGTTCCCTTCCTCTGCGGTCTCCGCGCCCTCTGCGGTGAAGGGCTTTTGGGTCGCCCTCCAGCGTTTCGCGACCAGGAACCCGGTGCCAGTTGTCCGTGGCGGCCTTTGCGCCTATAGTGGCCTTGTGATCTGAACAAGGAGCTAGGAGTTCCACCAGCGGGCAGCTCCGAAGGGAGGGGATCCATGGATGGTGAGCCAGGCGGGAAACCCAGCCTACCTGCATGGCACGGCCGCGACCTGCGCGTCCTGTTCGAAGCGTCCACCATGGGGCTGGCCGTGTCGCTCACGGACGGAACCATCGTGGAGGTGAACCCGTCCTTTGCCTCCATCCTGGGCAGGACGGTGGACGAATGCAGGGGCCTGAGCGCCTGGGAGATCACTCCAGAGGCCTACACCAACCAGCAAAGGGAGCAGCTGGATTCCCTGGAGCGGACGGGCCGCTATGGCCCCTTCGAGAAGGAATACATCCACAAGGACGGCCACCACGTCCCCGTGCGCCTCTCGGGCGTGATCATGGAGCGCGGCGGCGAGCGGTTCATCTGGTCCTCGGTGGAGGACATCACCGAGCGCAAACACGCGGAGCGGCGGCTCAATCAGCTCAACCGCCTCCTGCGGACGATTTCGGAGATCAACCAGCTCGTGGTTAGGGAGGAGGACCGGCAAGCGCTGCTGGACGGCACGTGCCGCATCCTCGTGGAGCACGGCCAATTCCGCATGGCCTGGATCGGTTTCGTGGATGAGGCGACGCGGTGCGTTACCCCTTCAGCCTGGGCGGGCCACGTCGAGAACTATCTGGACAACCTGTCCATAACCATCGAGGACGTGCCCCAAGGGCGCGGCCCCACGGGCACGTCCATTCGCGAGAACCGCTCCGTCATTTGCGCCGATTTCGAGCACGATGCGCTCATGGCGTTCTGGCGGGAGAGGGCGCTCGAACTCGGCTACCGCTCCTCCGGGGCCTTCCCGCTGCACGTCCGCGGCGCGGTGGCCGGCGCCATCACCATCTATGCCGGCGAGCCGGGGGCCATCGGCGACGAGGAAACGACGCTGCTGGAGGAGCTGGCCGCCGACCTGGGGCATGCCTTGCAGGCCCTGGAAGAACGCGATGCCAGGCAGGTGGCAGACGAGAACCTGGCGCGTCTGAATTCAAAGCTTCAGACCATCTTTGACAGCATACCGGCCACGATCTGGTACAAGGACAGCCACAACCGCTTTCTCTTTGTGAACAAAGCCGTCTGCGACTTCCTGGGCAAGCGGGCAGAGGACATCGAGGGCCACACGGCGGAGGAAATCTTCCCCCAATTCGCCGAAGCGTACTTGAAAGACGACCTGGAAGTGATCCGAAGCGGGCGGCCCAAGACAAGGATCATCGAACAGGCCAACACGGCGGACGGCTCCATCAGGTGGGTCTCCACGGACAAGATTCCCTACCCGGATCCCCGTGGCCACATCATTGGAGTCATCGCCTTCTCCATCGACATCACGGACCAAAAACGGGCCGAGACGACTCTCGTGGAGAGCGAGCGTCACTACCGCATGCTCTTCGACGCCAATCCTCACCCCATGTGGGCCTACGACCAGGAAACGCTACGTTTCCTGGCGGTGAACGAAGCGGCGATCCTCAGTTACGGGTACTCGCGGGAGGAGTTCATGGCCTTGACCCTGCGCGACATCCGGCCCGAGGAGGAGATCGCCCGGCTGGAGGCGAACATCCGCCTCCACCGCGAACGGGTTCAGCATTCGGGCACGTGGAGGCACCGAAAGAAGGATGGAACCATCATCTCCGTCGAAATCACGTCCCACGCATTGGAATTCTCTAACCGTCCCGCCCGGCTCGTCATGGCCCACGACGTGACCCTGCGCTTGGACCTGGAGGAACGCCTGCGCCGGGCCCAGAACCTGGAGACCATCGGGATGATCGCCGGCGGGGTGGCCCACGAAGTGCGCAACCCCCTTTTCGCCATCAGGACGGTGGTGGCGGCCATGGAAAAGAAGGCCGCCGTGCCCGAGGCCGCCCCGTTCCTCGCCCACATCCACGAGCAGGTGGACCGGCTCAGCGTCCTCATGGACGACCTCCTCCAGCTCGGCCGTCCCATCGCCGAGAAAGAGTTCACCCTCACGAGCCTCTCCAGCGCCGTGGAGGAGGGACTGAAGATAGCTCAGCAGGAGGATCCCGACACTCCCCGCCGGTGCGCCGTGGTCCCGTTCCAGGATGAGTTGCCCGTGTCTGGCGTCCCCGCCAAACTGGCCCAGATCTTCTCCAACCTCATCTCCAACGCCCTCCACTTCACGCCGCCCGAGGCGCAGATCACGGTCACCCTGGCGCGAAAGGGAGGCTGGGCGCTCGCGGAGGTGAAAGACCGCGGGACGGGGATCCCTCCTGACCTCCTTGCAGATCTGTTCACGCCTTTCAAGAGCCGGCGAAAGGGCGGGACGGGCCTCGGGCTGGCCATCGTCCACAAGATCGTGGCCGCCCACGGCGGAACCATCCAGGGCGCCAACAACGAGGACGGACCGGGAGCGGCGTTTACGGTAAGATTGCCCCTGGCCGGGGGAAGGGCAGCGCCATGAGCCGATCCGCAACACCCAAGAGCGAGGGCCCCACCCGGGCGCCTCACGCAGCCGCCCTTTTCAAGGCCATGGGCGCGGCCGTCCTGGCGGTGTGCGCCGTCATCTTCGTGGAATACATGCATGGCACGGGCGTCGTCCACCTCGAGAAGTCCCAGGTTCGAGAGGCTTTGAACCGCTGGGACGACGCTTTGAATGACGCCCTAAGCAAGCCCGGCCTCATGGCCGCGGCCCTCGCCGCCCACATCGCTGCATCGAGAGATGAGGACCTGGCGGCGGGCCTGCCCGCCTTCATGGCCGCCCTCAAGGCCGATTCACCAGGCGTCAGCTTCTTCGTGGTTGCCCCCGGCGGAATCACCCGCTGGGTCTACCCTCCGGAGGGCAACGATGTTCACCTCGGACGGGACCTTCTCCATAGCACGGACGCTTCGGTGCGCGATGAGGTGGACGCCGCCCTCGCCGCACGGGGTCCCGTCCTGGGGAATCCGCGCCTATTGCGTGGGGGAACCCTGGGCGTGGTGGTTCGGCAGGCGGTTCTTAGGGATGGCAAGCTCTGGGGGCTGGTGACCGTGGGTGTTGATCTTCCCACCCTGCTCAAGCGGGGCTCCCGGCTTTCCGTGTTCCCCTACCCCCTCGACGTCGCCCTTCGCCTTCCCGGCAAGGCGCCCTTTTGGGGCGACCCTTCCGTGTTCCTCCGGAAGCCCGCCTCCATGGCCCTTTCCTTGCCCGGTGGCGGCACCTGGGACCTGGCCGCCGTGCCCGCCGCGGGGTGGGGCGCCTCCATGGCGGAAGGCCAGCCGGTCCGCTATGCCGTCGAGGTGCTTGTGATCTTGCTCATCGCTGGCCTCACGTACTCCATGAGCGACCGCTCGGCCAGGCTCAGAATGGGCATCGAGCGCTCCACGGCCGAAATCAAGGCACTGAACGAACTTCTCGCCTCCGAACTGGAGGAGAAGAAAGTGTCGGAGGCACGGTTCCAGGCCTTCATGGCCTATCTTCCCGGCGTCGTCTTCTTGCGCGACACCTCGGGGCGCTACGTCTACGTGAACGACGGGTGGATCAAGAACTCGGGCATTTCGCGGGAGGACGCGCTCGGGAAGGCCCCGGCGGAACTCCTTTCGGCGAAGGAAGCCCAGGAACTCGCCGAAGAGGACGCCAAGGTCATAGCCGGGGGACCTCTCGTCTGGAAGGAGATTGCTTATCCTTTCCGGGGCGAAACGACCTATTGGATGTGCTCCAAGTTCCCCATTCGCGACGACTCGGGCCAGACCCGATTCGTAGCGGGCTTCTCCTTCGAGGTCACAGCCGAGCGGAAGGCCCGCGAGGCCCTGCGGGAATCGGAGGAGCGCTACCGAATGCTGTTTGAGAGAAACCTGGCGGGTGTCTACCGCTGTGATCTCAAAGGACGCGTTTTCGAGTGCAACCAGGCCTTCGCGCGCATGTTCGGCTTCGAATCGCCCGACGACGTTCTGCGCCATCCCGAGCACAACTTCACCGCCAAAAGCCAGGACCACCGCGCCTTCATCCGCCGCATGGAGGAGTCGGGCTGGGTCAAGAACTGGGAATCGCAGACGCACCGGAAAGACGGCACCACCTTCTGGGCCCTCGAAAACGCCTCCCGGGTAGAGGAGCCCGGGGGCGAGCCCTTCATCGAAGGTACCATCTTCGACATCACGGACCGGCGGGACTTGGCCGCGCAGGTCGCCCGCACGGAAAAGCTCGAGACGGCCTTCAAGGTCACCCAGGGGCTCGCCCACGAGGTCCGCAATCCCCTCTTCGCCATCCAGGTCAACGTGAACGCATGGGCCAAGAGCCGTCCATCGGGAGCCGAGGCGGACCCTCATGTCCAGTACGTGCTCGACCACGTCCAGCGCCTGAGCCGCCTTCTGAGCAGCCTCATGGAACTGGGGTATTCCCTGGAGAAGGAGGAGCTGGCCGACGTGATGCCGGACATGCTCTTGCAGGAGGCGTGGGCGCTGGCCCGCGCCGAGTGCCCCGGGCGAGAGGTTCAGCTCATCGTGGACCCGCCCCCGCCCTACGCCGCCGTCCGGGTGGCCGCGCCGAGAATGGTGCAGGCCTTGGCCCACCTGCTCGCCAACGCCATCGAGGTGACGCCCGAAGGACAGCCCATCCGAGCGGCCATCGGCGGCGACAAGAGGAACTGCATTCTCCTCATCCGCGACGAGGGGGCGGGCATCTCTCCCGCCATCGCCGCTCGCCTCTTCGACCCCTTCGTCACGACCCGCACGGGCAGACCGGGGCTCGGGCTGGCCCTGGCCCGCCATACCATCGAAGTCCACGGCGGAACCCTCACCGCCGCCAACAACCATCCCCCGCCGGGGGCGACCTTTACGGTAACGCTTCCCACAACCAGCCCGGAGCGGACCGGCCAGGCGGGAGCGGAGCGGAACCCGGAACCTGCCCAGGCGAACGGTGGCCCGGGAGCCGCGGCCCCCTAAACATACCGCGCCCGCGGGTGTACCATGCCTCCGGAGGGTTCGATGAACGAAGGTTCCGAGGCGGTCCGCCGGCCCGTGATCCTGGTGGTGGACGACGACAAGGTAAGCCGGACCCTCGTGGTGTCCCTCATGGACAGGGCGGGATTCGAAACCCTGACGGCGGGCACCGGAAACGAATGCCTGGAGATGGTCCGCCGCAAGAGCCCCGATCTCGTGCTCCTGGACATGAACCTCCCCGACGCCAAAGGCATGGACGTGTGCAGGGCCATCAAGGGTGACCCGGGCCTGGCGGACACGCTCGTCGTACACCTCTCCTCCTCCGAGACCTCCTCTGGCATCCAGACGGCTGCCCTCGACGCGGGGGCCGACGGTTAC
This sequence comes from Acidobacteriota bacterium, assembly GCA_021833665.1. GTDB lineage: Bacteria > Acidobacteriota > UBA4820 > UBA4820 > DSQY01 > JAKAJA01. The sequence goes on along the minus strand of JAKBES010000083.1, from coordinate 3,266 downwards.
GTGGCGAAACCCGTGGACAACTTGGAACTGGTGGCCAGAATCCGTGCCCTCCTGCGCCTCCGGAACGTGGAACGATCGCTCCGCCAAGAGCTCACGCGCGGCGCCGAACTCCAATCCATCATCGACGGGAGCCCTACCGTGGCGGTCCTGTGGGGGATGGATCCGGTCCTGGCCGTGGCCTACATTTCGGAAGGCATCCGGAGGTACGGGTACGAACCCGAGGACTTCACCTCGGGACGCATGACTTACGCCGAGCTCCTCCACCCCGACGACGCCGCCCGGATTTCCGCCGAGTCCCGGGCCTTCTTCGCCGAAGGCAGGGATGAGTACGTCCAGACCTACCGCATTCTGGCCCGTGACGGCCGCGTGCGCTGGGTCGAGGACTACACCACGGCGCGCAGGGACGAGACGGGCGCCGTGCACCACTATCAGGGCGTCATCCTGGACATCACCGAACGCAAGCGCGCGGAAGAAGCGCACCGAGAGAGCGACAGGCGCTTTCGTGCCGCGGTGGAAAGCAGCATGGACGCTTTTTTCCTCGTCAGGGCCCTGGATGGCGAGAACGGTACGATCGAAGATCTTGTCTTCATCGACATGAACCGGACCGGGGAGGCCTTCGCGGGCATGCCCAAGGAAAACGTCGTGGGACGGCGGATCAGCGAGGTCTTCCCTCCATTGAAGGCGCTCGGATTCATCACCACGTGCGCCCGCGTCATCCGGGGCGGCGAAGCCACGGAACACGAGTTTCCCCTCGAGATCGGCGGACGGCCGCCCCGCTGGATTCGCTACCAGTTGGTGCCCATCGGAGACGGCCTGGCCATCACGGCGAGGGACATCTCCAGGCAGAAGCGCGCGGAGGCCTCGCGCAAGGCGCGTGACCTTCAGGATCTGAGAGACCAGACCGCTGAGACCATGTGGCAGCTCGCCAAGGGCCTCGCGCACGAGATCCGCAATCCCCTGTTCGCCATCGACGCCAACGTGGCGGCCCTGGCCAAGCAGGTGCAGGCGGCGGGGAAAGCCGCCCCGTACATGCACTACATCCGCGAGCACGTGAAACGGCTCGATTCGCTCATGAGGGACCTCCTGGAACTGGGTCGCCCTCTCGACGAGTCCGAGTTCGGACCCTGCGAGGTGGCCTGGGTGATCCAGTCCGCCATGGACAAGATCGAGATCGATTTCCCCGATGCCGCCGGCAAGCTGGTGGTTCAGGTGCCCGATGATCTGCCCCGGCTCCGGGCCGTGCCGGGCAAGCTGACCCTCGCCCTGGCCCATCTCATCGAGAACGCCATCGAGAGCCTCCCCTCCGGGCGAATCGAGATCCGCGCGGAGCGCTCCGACGGGCGTATCGTTCTCAGAGTGTACGACGAGGGTCCGGGCATCCCTCCGACCCTCTTCTCCTCCTTGTTCCAGCCTTTCGTGACGAGCAAGCGATCCCACCCCGGCCTGGGCCTGGTCCTCGCCAGACACTTCGTGGAAGCCCACGGTGGTACCCTCACGGGCACCAACCGCACGGACTCCCCCGGGGCCGTCTTTACCATGTCTCTCCCCTTGTCCGCAAATCTTTGATTGTGGCTCCACCATCGGGGGCAAGCAGGCATCAGCCCCCTCGCGCAACGCACCCGCCCTTCTTGAATCGCGGGCCGCCCTCTGGTAGGCTAAGTCTCTCACCGGCGGGAAGTTCCCACGCGGTCGCGGCGGGGCCTCGCCGGGTATCTCTGCCCAACCGGAGGTTCTCATGTCCACCTCGCGTACCCACCCGTTCATCGAAGAAGCGGAACTCTACGGAGCCCACAACTACCATCCCCTCCCCGTGGTCCTGGACAAGGCCGAAGGCGTCTGGGTCTGGGACGTGGACGGCAAGAAGTACATGGACTGCCTGTCGGCCTATTCGGCCGTCAACCAGGGCCATCGCCACCCCAAGATCGTCCAGGCCCTGAAGGACCAGGCCGACCGGGTGACCCTCACCTCCCGCGGCTTTCACAATGACAAAATGGGCCCCATGCTCAAACTCCTGTGCGAAATCACGGGGTATCAGAAGGCCCTGCCTATGAACACGGGCGCCGAGGCCGTGGAAACGGCACTCAAAACGGCTCGCAAGTGGGGCCAGTATGTGAAGGGAGTCCCCGAGGGCAAACAGGAGATCGTGGTCTGCGCCCAGAACTTCCACGGCCGCACCATCACCATCATCACCTTCTCCAGCGACGCCCAAACGAAGGACGGCTTCGGCCCCTTCACGCCCGGCTTCGTGACCATCCCTTACGGCGACGTCAAGGCCCTCGAACGCGCCATCACCCCCAATACCGTGGGCTTCATGGTGGAGCCCATCCAGGGCGAGGCGGGCGTCGTGGTGCCGCCCGAGGGCTATCTCAAGGCCTGCTTCGACGTCTGCAAGAAGAACAACGTCCTCTTCATCGCCGACGAGGTTCAGACGGGCTTCTGCCGCACGGGCCGCTGGTTCGCCTGCGACTATGAAGCCATCAAGCCCGACATCATGGTCCTGGGCAAAGCCCTGGGCGGCGGCATGTTCCCCGTGTCGGCCATCGTGGCCGACGACGCGGTCATGAAGGTGTTCACGCCGGGGGACCACGGCTCCACCTTCGGCGGCAACCCCCTGGGCGCCGCCGTGGCGCAGGCCGCCCTTGAGGTGCTGCGGGACGAGAAGCTCGACAAGCGCGCGGCGGAACTGGGCCCCTATTTCATGGACCTCCTCCGGGCACTCAACAGCCGCCACATCGAGCTGGTGCGGGGAAAAGGCCTGCTCGTAGGCGTGGTCATCAAGACGGCCTCGGGCAAGGCCCGGCCCCTTTGCGAAAAACTCATGGGGCACGGCATCCTCGCCAAGGATACCCACGAACAGGTGATCCGCTTCGCCCCCGCCCTGGTCATTACCAAGGAAGAGATCGACTGGGCCGTGGGCGTCATCGGCAAAGTGTTGGCCTGAGCAGGGAAGCCTTGCGCCAACTCGAGGGGCCGTCGCGACACGGGGCGGCCCCTTTTAAGTTGAGAGTTGAGGGTTGAGAGTTGAGAGAAATCTCCCTCGGGGCGGGGAGCTACATGAGAGCTGAGAGTACTGAGTTGTAAGGTTTGAGATAGAAGCCATGCAAACCGCACGCGGCGCACGCTCAGGGGGTTCTTTGCCTTTAACTCAAAACTCAACACTCAAAACTAAAACCCCACCGCTCTCGCAGCCTTCTTGGCTCGGCGTTTCCGCTCTCACGGCCGTGACGGCTATCTGGGGCTGGAGCTTCCTCCTGGTCAAGGACTCG
>JAKBES010000376.1 GCA_021833665.1 Acidobacteriota bacterium | reverse complement strand
GATCTCGGTCGTAACTGGCGGACGGGTGGTCCACGGTGACCCCTTCGGAGATGATGAGGCCCGCTTCGCCCGCGGCCCGCTTGCGGTAGTACTCGGCCATGGCCGCCGTGGGCACGCTGTCATCGCTCGCGAAGACCCGCGTCATGGGAGCCATCACGATGCGGTTACGCAAGGACATGCCGTGGATCGTTATGGGACGAAACAGAATGTCAGGTGTCATGGCGGGCCTCCAGAGGCCCTAGTCTACCATCTGGGGCCACAGGATTGGAGGGCGATGCAGGGAGAGGCGATTAGACGAGACGCGATTGGGCGAGACGCGATGAAGCGAGACGCGAGACGCGGGAGACGCGAGCGGGGAGCAGGGAGCGGGGAGCAGGGAGCTGGGAGCGGGGGAGCGGGGAGTGAACCGCTCCGTGCCGGAAGCGGCGTGTTTTTTCCATCTCCCCAATATCTTCCTTGGTGTTCTTGGTGCCCTTTCTGCCCTTTCCCCCGGCGGTGTTCGCCAGCATGCAAGTGGCACAGCAGGCCGGTACCCGAGCCAGCTATCGCCGTGGGAGCGGTCGCCGACCGCGAATCTCGAAGGGCCTCCATTCGTTTCTCAATTTCCGTTTTCCCAATTTCCCCTGCCCTCCATCCACCCTAGCGGCCGATCCCTCGGAGGAGATCCACCCTTCGCCGTCAGCGACGGCTCCCACAATGGTCCACCCTGCCCGTCTCCGCGGCAGTGCTCGCCCACCTGCAAGGGGCAACCCGGGCCGGCCCTCGAGCCAACCGCCGCCGTGGGAACGATCGCCGGCCGCGAATCTCCGAAGGCCTTCATTCACCATCTTTTCATTCCGAATTCCGAAATCCCAAATCCGAAATTTTCTCCGGTCCTCATTCAATCCCTTTCCTTCGCGTCTAGCATCTCGCTTAATCGCGTCTCGCCTTTCATTTGGGTCTTACGCCTTTCCTTTCCCCCTAAACGCTCGAAGGCCGGCCTTGCGGCCGGCCCCCAACGAAGCTCAGGAACAGTGAAACCTTACGCCACGGCGGTGCTGTTGTCCTCCTTCTGGGCCAAGACCTTCAGCCCTTCATGGTGGAGCTTGCGGGTCGCCGCCGCCTTGGCCGGCGCCTGCCGCTGGGCCTCGGTCCTGCCGCTGCGCGCCAGGATGCCCGCCTGCTCCATGAGCTGATCCTCACCGCGCAGGGCCACCTTGGCCACGCGCCTGAAGGCACGCAGCCAGCGATCCAACGCGAGCAGCGCGGCGGCCTGGTTCACCGTGGCCTGCTGAGCGAGCCCCTTGGCCGACTCCCGCGCCTCAAGGGCTGCGGTCATGGCCATGATCTTGGCCCTCTCGTCCGTCAGCTTCTGGGTCGTGTAGCCGAACTGAGCCACGGCGGCCGCCAGGTCGGCCGTCGCCATGACGTTGTTGAACAGCAGCGTGGCCATCCCGAGGAAGACCTTCTGCCGTCTGGGCATGGGGTGGTCGATGCCGGCGCCGCCCAGGGCCGGATGCCCCAGCCCGAACGCGGCCCTGACCACCTGCGACAGGGCTTGGTAGGTGTCATGCGCCTCACCTTCGGCGGTGGCCAGCGTCATCGTGGCCGTCTGCCAAGCGCTCTGCGCACAGGACTGAACCTCCATGGCGGTCCTGGCCTTCTGCAAGAGATCGTCGCCCTGTTGGAGCTTGGCCGTGTCGTATCCGAAGGCGGCCATGAGTTCTCCCAGCCGGCCGTTGGCCTGGGTGTTGTGAATCGCCATACCCGCGGCAGCGAGCTGCTCGGTGATAGCCTTTTTCGTGGAAGTCATTTAAATTACCTCTTAAGTGAAGGGGTCTGAGAAGCGCTCTCTGACCCCGGAGCGAGTAACGGCTTGAACACCTTGCTACACCGTTCCCGGGCGATGCGGACGCCTTGCCGGGCTCCGCATCCCCGGGGGCGCCGAGGCGGTCCTCGCGCGCTCCCCTTCAACGAGTCCTGCCTCCCGCAAGCCCATCTCGGGGTTGCCGGAGCTCTAAGGCCCGCACCGCAAGCCTTTCTTGCATGCGAAGAAAACGCCGCGGAGGCTCCGCATCGTGTCGGGAAGGCTCGTCGCCTTGTCGGAACGACGCGGAGGCTCGCCGGGAAGGCTCGTCGCCTTGTCGGAACCACGCGGAGGCTCGCCGGGAAGGCTCGTCGCCTTGTCGGAACGACGCGGAGGCTTGTCGGGAAGGCTCGGCGCCCTGTCGGAACGACGCGGAAGCTCGCCGGGAAGGCTCGTCGCTTCGCCGGAATGCCTCGTCGCCTTGTCGGGACTCCATTGCTGTAACGATTGAAACCGGGGGAAACATCGCTGAAACCGTCGTGATTCGTCCCGGTCCCGCTCACAAGCTGCCCATAACCAGACACAGGGAGGCCCCAACCGCTTCGCCTCACCAAGGCCATCCAGATCCGGGCAACCAAACCGCTCATGGCGCATTCTCCTCTTTTGTGCAAGACGGGTGTGGGAAATAAATTTACCTTACACCTGTATATACCCAGGAAAGTGCGATTTGTTCAATGGACCCTTATATCTAGTAGACAATTCGGTATCCAGGTCCTGGCTTACATAAGCCGCTGAATTCACATAACTCCCTCATTATTCCCGACTTACGCCATTTCTTTCTGTTTTTGGGGTCCAGAATCTCCCCCTTCGGTCCCTCGGCCTTCGCACGTAGCGGCCGATGCTCGCATCGGCCGAACAACCACCCCAGAGGCCGATCCCGTAGAGGCAATCAACCCTTCGCCGTCAGCGACGGCTCCCACGTCGGCCCGCTCTGCCCGTCTCCGCGGCAGTGCTCGCCCACCTGCAAGGGGCAACCCGGGCCGGCCCTCGAGCCAACCGACGCCGTGGGAGCGGTCGCCGACCGCGAATCTCGAAGGGCCTCCATTCGTTTCTCAATTTCCGTTTTCCCAATTTCCCCTGCCCCCCATCCACCCCATAGGCCGATCCCGTAGAGGCAATCAACCCTTCGCCGTCAGCGACGGCTCCCACGTCGGCCCGCTCTGCCCGTCTCCGCGGCAGTGCTCGCCCACCTGCAAG
>JAKBES010000375.1 GCA_021833665.1 Acidobacteriota bacterium | reverse complement strand
CAGGTGGAGCACCAGGAAGAAGACGAGGGCGTCCTTTTCCGTGACGCCGCCGAGGGCGCCCAGGATGGTCAGGTGCGCCGAGGACGAAATGGGGAAGAACTCGGCCAGGCCTTGGATGATGGCCAGGAGGATGGTCCAAGGTAAGCTCACGGGGCGGGCCTCCGACGGGGAGAGATCAGGTGATCAGGTGATCAGGTGATCGAGAAAAGGATGCCAGAAAATGCACGATCCTTCATTCCCAAGTCCCAAATCCGAATTCCGAACTCCGCTTTCTGAATGTCCTCTTAGATTTCCATGACGACGGGAATGATGAGGGGGATGCGGGCTTCGTTTCGTTTGAGGGTCCGTTTGACGGTCGCTTTCACCTTTGCTTTGAGGATGGTGCTGTCGCGGATTTCCTGGAGGGGCAGGGCCCGCATCATGGCCACCAGGTCCCGCTTCACCTCCTCGATGGTATCCGCGGCCCCCTCGAGGGTGGGGTAGCCCCGGCTGATGATTTCTGGCTCCGACTCCATGCGGCTCAGCTGGCTGTTGATCACGACGATGGGCACCACCACGCCGTCGTTGGAGAGGTGGCGTCGGTCCCGCACCACGACGCGGTCCACCGGGTCTGTGGTATCTCCGTCGATGAGCCAGCTTCCCGTGGGCACCTCACCCCGGCTGGTGAAGTCTCCTTTCTCGAACGAGAGGCTCTCGCCAAGGTCGCTCACGAGGATGTGGGCGTCGTCGTAGCCCATCTGCCTGGCCAGGGCCGCGTTGCCCTTGAGCTGGCGCAGCTCTCCGTGAATGGGGACATAGTATTTGGGCCTCACCCATGAGGCCACCATCTTGATCTCCTCCTGAGCCCCGTGGCCCGAGACGTGCACTTTGGCGTCGCGGGCCGTCACCACTTCACCCCCCTTTCGGTAGGTCTGGTTGATGATGCGCGAGACGCGCTTCTCGTTGCCGGGGATGATGCGGGCCGAGTGGATGAGCAGGTCGCCCTCCTCGATGCCGAAGCTCTTGCATTCGTCGAAGGCGATGCGGCTCAACGCCGCCTGGGGCTCGGCCTGGCTTCCCGCCGAGAGGATGATGATCTCCGAGGGATCGTACTTCTGCACGTCCTCGGGGGCGATGGTGACCCCGGCGGGAATGTGCAGATAGCCCACCTGCTCGCCCACGCGCGTGTTCTGCACGAGGGAGCGGCCGTAGAGGGCCACCTTCTTGCCGTGCAGAGCGGCCAGGTCGTAGATGGTTTGAACGCGCATGAGGTTGGTTGAGAAGAGGGTGATGATGAGCTTGCCGCGGTCGTCGGAGGAGATGTAGCGTTCCATCGTCTCCTTGACGCGGGTCTCCGAGCCCACCATGCCCTCCAGCTCCACGTTGGTGCTGTCCACGAGCATGGCCAGCACGCCCTGGTGGCCCAGCTCCTGAAAGCGGCCGTAATCGGTGAGCCGGTGGTCCAGGGGGGTCTGGTCCAGCTTGAAATCCCCCGTGTGAACGAGAGTCCCCTCGCTCGTCCCGATGGCGAGGGCCATGGCGTCGGGAATGGAGTGGGTGACGGGGATGCCCTCGATGGAGAAGGGGCCCGCCTGGACCGGCGTCCTCCCTTCCAGGAGGGTGCGCGAGGGCACCTCCACGCCCATTTCCTCGAGCTTGCGGTTGAGCAGACCCAGGGTGAGGCGGGAGGCGAAGACGGGCATGGGCACGCGCTTGAGCAAGAAGGGCGCGGCGCCGATGTGGTCCTCGTGGCCGTGGGTCAGAACCAGACCGGCAACCCGGCCGGCGTTGTTTTCGACGTAGGAGAGGTCGGGAATCACGAGGTCGATGCCGGGGATGTCGGCCTCCGGGAACATGCTGCCGCAATCCACCACGAGGAGGGCCCCGGCGTGTTCGATCACGGTCATGTTTTTGCCGAAGTCGCCAAGTCCGCCGAGGAACGAGATCTTGATCATGGAGGAAGGGTTCCTTTCGCGCCTGCCACGATCTTGATGACCGTGCTTTTCTTTCGGATGAGCCCCAGCGTGTAGAGGGCGTAGAGGTGCTTGACGCATTCCCCCGAGTCGGCGGGGGCCGCCTGGAGGATGCCCAGGAAACTCCGAACCCCGTCCACCAGGCGCAGGACCTGCCGGGCTTCGACGCTCAGGGGAAGGCTCGGCAGAAGGGCCAGGGCGTTGTCCGACAGCTCGAAGACTTCCTCCTTGCGCCCGAGCCACTTGACGATACGTTTGGGATCCTCGATGGCCTGGATGCCCAGGAGAATGACCTGCCGAGTGTCGAGATTGAGCTTGATGATCTCCTCGTCCTTGAACTTGCCTACGGCGAAGGTGACCGTCCCCTCGGGCCAGTTGAAGAGGGACCATATGATCCCCGTCACCTGGTCTTTCACGGCCTGCAGGAGACCTTGGGCGGTGAGGGCCCCTATTTCCACCAGGGCCGTTCCCTGGCGCTTGCCCGCGGTACGCATGATCTGGACCGACCGTTCGTACTGGTCGTGGCTAATCCTGCCCTCGCGCAGGAGGAACTCGCCGAGGCGATCGTTATCGAACGTAGAGGAGGCGAAGATGACGTTGCCTCCCGAGATGAACACCTGCTTCGACCCCAGGTGCGACGACACGGTCAGCACCCCAGGTACCTTGTAGTAGTTGATTTTCTGAAGGATCTCTGGCAAGGGGTTTTCGGCCAGCGAGCCCTTGAAAATATAGTCGGGCATGGAACTCCCTAAAAGCAATCAGTATAAAACACTTGAGGGGCGAGGGGAAGGCGGGGAGGGGGTGGGGATTTGGGATTTTGGGATTTTGGGAAAGAGGCTGCCGCGGGCAGGGGTATTTCCTCATCCCGGCATCCCTGCATTCCGGCATCGCGGCATCTCGGCATCGCGGCATCTCGGCATTCCGGCTCACAACTCTCAACTCTCAACTCTCAACTCTCAACCTCCCTCCTCTTCCTCCTTCCGCGACCGATAGCTTTGCTCTACAATGCCCCCTGGAGGAGCACCATGCCCATTGACAAGGAGTTCCTGGACATCCTGGCCTGCCCCGTATGCCGGGAGCCCTTCGTGTACC
>JAKBES010000374.1 GCA_021833665.1 Acidobacteriota bacterium | reverse complement strand
CCCCTGGCGCCATCTCCGCACGTGATGGTGGAGGCGCCGTAGGGGGAGCCGCCGGTGATTTCCGAGAGAGTCATCTGCCTCTGCTCCGAATAGGGTACGCCTACGATCACCATGCCCTGGTGGAAGAGCGTGGTGTGGAAGCTCAGGATCGTGGATTCCTGGCCGCCGTGCTGAGTGGCCGTGGAGGTGAAGACGCTCCCCACCTTGCCGATGAGGGCGCCTTTCATCCAGAGGCCTCCCGTCTGGTCCAACAGGTTCCGCATCTGGGCTGCCATCATGCCGAATCGCGTGGGCGTACCGAAGAGGATGGCATCGGCCTGCGCGAGCTGCTCGGGCCCGATGACTGGGATGTGGGCGAAGGCGGCGCGGGCGGCTTTGGCTCCGCTTTTTTCGAGGGCCTCCTCGGGCATGAGTTCGGGTACCTGGAAAAGGCTGACCTCCGCGCCGGGGACCTCGCGGGCTCCCGCGGCCACCGCTTCGGCGAGGGTGTACACGTGGCCGTAGCTGCTGTAGAAAACGACGTACGCTTTCATGGGCGATCTCCTGTCGACATGGGCTGGTTCACCGTGTGTTATCCTCGGCGCCCGGTTCGCCTGATCCTCCGAGAGCCGCGACGCCGAGGCGCCTGCACAAATGGGCCAAGTGGATCTGCTCCTCCTTGGTGAGGACCGAAAAGACTTCCGTGATGGCCCGCGCATGGGGCGGGAAGGTCCGGGTGATAAGCCTGCGGCCCGCCGGAGTGAGGTGCACCGTCGTGAAGCGCCTGTCCTTCTCTCCGCGCACGCGCTCCACCAGGCCTCGCCGCTCGAGGTTGTCCACCACCATCGTCATGTTTGCGCCGCTCCGCAGGTGCTTTCGGGCCAGATCCTTCTGGCAAAGCGGACCCAGGTGAAGGAGGGTTTCGAGGACCCCGAACTGGGGCGCGCTGAGGGCGGCCCGCGCCAGTCCAGCGGAGAGGCGCCGGTTGAGCGAGTCGGCGGCGCGGAAGAGCTTGATGAACGCGTCCAGGGCGATCCGCTCTTCTTCGGGACCCTTATGGTGCGTGGGCATTCGGCACTCCATCTTTAGACCTAGTAAAGACGATTTAAGGTTGAATTATTCCTGGACTGGAACGGGCGGCGTTTTCGAAGGGCCACGTTCACCCGGGAAGATGCGAGTGCTGCTCAGAGAGAAGAACGGCGGCGATGCCGGGCCACCAAGGAGTAGAAGCGATCACCGAGGGCGGTTGCCCCGGGCAGGCAGGCGAGCAAGGCCAGGGGCCAGGTGAGGGGGCGAATCCAGAGGAGCCTCCTGATGGCCGCGTAACCGGTATAGACGCGCCCGTCGTCCGCCACCACGTGCAGGGCCGCGTCGAGTGCCTCGGGCGAGGCGCCGGACAGCGCGCACGCGTCGGCATGATGCGCGGCGCCATCCAAAAAGACGCACCGCCTGTCCTTGTCCAGGCGCATGAGCCGGTCCGCCCAGGACGCGCAGAAAGTGCAATGGCCGTCGTAGATGACCGTTAAGCCCATGTCCATCCTCTCTTGCCAGGAACAACCGTCTGGCCCTGGTGAATATGCCGGAGAAAGGGAAGCGAGGAAACATCGTGTAGGGTGGGCAAAAGCGGCGAGGCGGGCGCAGACCGTCGAGCCGCGTTACCCACCGATACGGTGGAGCCGAGCCGGGCGAAGTACCGGGATGTTGCGAAAAGAAAAAAGAGGTGGGTATCAAAGAAACGATACCCACCTCTACAGCAGAAATTCCAGCGCCTCGCGGGCGTGGCGGACGGGCAGTGCATAGTGGCCCTCGCCGGGGAAGAAGCGGGCCTGGACCCCTGGAATGGCGGCTGCCAGGCTGCGGGTCATGCCCGCGGGGACGACGGCATCCTCCTCGCCGTGAAAGAGCGTGACGGGAATGCGAATGGTTGCGGGGTCAAAGCCCCACGGGGCGGAGGCGAGCCGGAGGTCCCAGCAAGGGCCTCGGTGGCCAGCGCGGGCCGATTCTTTGAACGCGGCCACGAGGGACCCCCGGACGGCGGGATCGAGGAGCGTGGTTCTGTCGAGGGCGCCCTGCCGGTGGGCGAAACGCTTGAGGTAAGCATCCACCACCCAGGTATGAAGGCCCCAGGAAACGGGGACGCAGAGCATGGGCAGGAGGGACGGTGCCCGGCGGGCGGCTCCGAGGGCGAACCGGGAGAAGCCGCGAAAACCGGAGCCCGTCGGAGGGCCCGCCACCTGGCCCAGGCCGCACAACACGGAGGCGCGCGTGACGCGGTCTGCCAGCTTGGCCGCGCACGCGAGGGTGTAGGGGCCGCCCCCGGAGGTGCCCATGACGGCGAACCGGCTTAGACCCAGAGCATCAGCGAGGGCTGCTATGTCACCGGGCCAATCGGTCATGCGCCGCCCAGGCTGGAACGTGGAGAGGCCGAAGCCGGGACGGTCCACGGCGATGATCCGCAAGCCAAGTTGCCCCGCGTGGGGCTCGGTGACGGCCGCTTCGAGACGCGAGCTGGGCAGGCCGTGAAAGTAAAAGACGGGCGACCCGCCTGGCGCGCCGTACTCGGCCCATCCCAAGAGGCGGCCGTCGGGGAGAGGGCACGTATGGTCGTGAGCCGGGGTTCCGTTCACGGCGAGGCGGCAAGGGTCTTGCTCACGCTGAAAGCTCCGCGGAGGCCGCCCTTCTTGTACCCCGTGGCCTTGTCCCCGGGATACGAGGCCGAGAGCGCCGCCGAGACCGCGGGCGCCAGGGACTGGCCGTGGCAGGCCAGGCAGGGCTCACCCACGGTGATTGCCTTCATGTAGCGAAGGACGGGAACGCCCTCCTCGTGCACCACTTCGGCGTATTCGAGGCTGGCCGGGTCTTTGCCAAGGGCGGCCTCCCGGGCGAAGGTGTCGAGGACGTGCCGTTCCCATGCATCGGGCGCGTTCTTAGGATTCCGGATCTTGAGCGACGTGCGCCGGATCGTGCATCCGGTTTCCTTGGAAACCTCCGCCGCCAACGCCGGAGCTTGGTCGCGGCACACGCCGATGGCTCCGGCCGGGCCTCCTTCCTTCAGCGCCTTCCCGAGCGCTGCGATGAG
>JAKBES010000082.1 GCA_021833665.1 Acidobacteriota bacterium | reverse complement strand
AGGAGGGGCGGGCGAGCAGGATCTCGCCGAGGGCCTCGGGGGCCATGCGGCAGAGGTTGCCCGACTCGTCGTTCATGGACCAGAAGAGGGACCGGACGAATTCCCGCAGGGCCTCCTCGTCCCCGGAAAGTCCTTCCGCGACCCGGCCCAGTGCCAGCACGGCACGCCAGCGCAGCCCCGGGGACGGATCTTGCAGGAAGCTCAGGAGGCGGCGCAGGGCCCAACCCGGCGGCGCAGGAAACGCGGCCACCGCGGGCCAGTCGCGGGCCCAGAGGAGATCACGGAACCGCTGGATCCTCTCCCGCCGGTCCAAGGTCTCCGCTCAGTCGAGGAACAGCTTGGCCACGTCCACGCAGCGCGCGGCGTAGGCGTACTCGTTGTCGTACCAGGCCAGGACCTTGCCCATCTTCTCCTGGAGGACCATGGTGCTCTGGGCGTCCACGATGCACGTGGCCGTGCTGCCTTTGAAATCCACGCTCACGAGGGGCAGGTCGCAGACCTCCATCACGCCCTTGAGCGGCCCCGCCTCGGCGGCCTTGAAGGCGCGCAGGAGGCCCTTCACGCTCACGGCCTTATCGGTCGTAAAGGTGAAGTCCACGAGGGAGACGCTGGTGGTGGGGACGCGCACGGCGAGGCCGTCCACCTTGCCCTTGAGTTCGGGGAGGACCTCCGTCACGGCTTTGGCGGCGCCCGTCGTGGTGGGGATCATGGAGACGAAGGCGGCGCGGGCCCGGCGCAGGTCCGAGTGGGTCAGGTCCAGGAGGCGCTGGTCGTTGGTGATGGCGTGGACCGTGGTCATGAGGCCCCGCTCGATGCCGAAGTTCTCAAGGATGACCTTGGCCATAGGCGCGAGGCAGTTGGTGGTGCAGGACCCGTTGGAGATGATGTGGTGCTTCTTGGGGTCCAGGTCCCCGTGGTTCACGCCGTAGACCACGGTCAGGTCCACGTTCTTGGCGGGCGCCGTGATCATGACCCAGTCCGCCCCCGCGTCCAGGTGGCACTTGGCTTTGGCGCCGTTGGCGAAGCGGCCCGTGGATTCGAAGACGAGGTGGACGTCCAGGTCTTTCCAGAGGGTTCCCTCGGGGTTGGGCTGGGCGTAGACCTTGATGCGCTTGCCGCCCACTTCCAGGTGGTCGCCCACGGCCTTCACGGGCATGTCGAAGCGCCCGTAGATCGAATCGAACTGGAGCAGGTGGCCGAGGGTGGCCGCGTCGGTCAGGTCGTTGAGGGCGATGATGTCCAGGTTGGGGTCCTTGATGGCCTGGCGGAAAACCAAGCGGCCGATGCGGCCGAACCCGTTGATCGCGACGCGAAGGCTCATCTTCTTCTCTCCATGAAGTGGTGGATTGAGACTTCACCCGGTCCCATGCGCGGCCGGGGCCCTTGCCGATAGCCGGGACGAGCGTCTTGCCCGGCGCTTGCGAACCCGCTAGAACCAGCCCTCCTGGTGCATGCGCAGGGCGGACATGAGCCACGAGAGGGTGGACTCGGCGCCCTGGTGGCGGCTGACACCGTGGTCGTGGACCCCGTCGTGGCATCCGTGGGTCTGAAAATCATAGAGGGGCATGTTCAGGTCGTTGGCCCCCAGGAACCAGTTGAAGCATTTCTTCATCTCCACCTTCCAGCGGTCGTCGCGGGTGCGCCGGTAGGCGTCGTGGCAGGCGGAGAGGAGGGCGGCGGCATCGATGGGCTGCTGGTCGAACTGGGCCCGGAAGCCCTCCCGTTTGAGCCAGCCGGCGTTGCCGATGATGCTCAGGTGGCCGCCCTTGGGGTCCGTCTGTGTCTTCATGAGCCACTCCAGGGAGCGCAGGCCGAAGTCCGTGCGCCCCGGAGGGTCGCTGATGGCCTCCGCCACCATGAGGGCCTTGCAGATGCGGCCGTTGTCGTAGGTGACCTCGTTCTCACACCAGGGCCACTCATCCGTGGCGTTGGCCTGGAAGGCCCCGATGAGGCGGGCGGAGAGGTCCTCCCGCACATCGCGGACTTCCCGCGCTCCGCCGAAGCGCTTGACGAAGGTGTCGCAGGCGAGGATGGTCCAGGCCCAGGCGCGGGGGGAGACGAGGGTCCGCGTGGAGGGCAGAGCCTGCTCGAAAAGGCGCTTGGCGATGCCGGCGACGGAATCGTTGGGCGCGTAGAGGAGGGTGTCGGCCAGGGCGCCGAGGGTCCGGCCCTGGCAGTCGTCCGAGCCGCTCTCCTCCAGCCACCTGTGGTCGTAGGACATGAAGTTGCGGAACCGGTGGGTCTGCTCGTTGAAGGCGTAGAGGAGGAAGGCCAGGTAGGTCTGGGCCAGAGGGAGGACGGACTCGTCCTTGAAGAGGTCCCAGTAGCGCACGATGAACCTCAGGGCCCGCGCGTTGTCGTCCGTGCAGTACCCCTGCGTGCGGTCGGGGGTGGCGAAGATGGCGTGCTGGATGAGGCCCGTGCCGTCGGTCATGATGCGCAGGTGGTCCAGGCGGATCTCGGGCAGGCCCGTGGGGAGGGAGCGCCGCGTCACCGCCGCGGGAACCCCAGCCTCGGCGGCCCGGTTGAAGGCTTCCAGGTATTTGCGCCCCACCTTGTCCCACACCATGGAGCGGGTGTACTGGTAGGCCCGCTTGCGGATCTGGTTGCATTCCACCTCGTCCGAGAGGAGGCGCCTGAGCTGGGCGGCCATGGCTTCCGGATTGGCGAAGTCGCACAGCAGGCCCCGGCCGCCGGCGAGCATCTCCTCGGCGTACCAGTAGGGGGTGGAGACCACGGCTTTGCCGCACCCCATGGCGAAGGAGAGGGTTCCCGACGAGATCTGCTCCTTGGCCAGGTAAGGGGTCACGTAGAGGTCCGCCATGAGGAGGAACTCGTGGAGCTGCTCGTCCGAGACGAAGCGGTCGAAGAAGAGAACGTTCTGCTTGATGCCCTTCGCCTCCGCCCGCTGTTCCAGGCTCGTTCGGTAGGCCTCGCCGAACTGCCGCTTCACCTCGGGATGGGTGGCCCCCAGAACCACGTACGTGAGGTTGGGGAACTCCTTCACGAGGAGGGCCACGGCGTCGATGGCGTGCTCGATGCCCTTGCCAGGCCCCAGGAGGCCGAAGGTGAGGAGGACCTTCTTGCCCTCCAGGTGGTACTGGTCCTTGTAGTAACCGGGGTCCATGAAGGGCACGTCGGGCACGCCGTGGGGAATGTGCAGGATTTTCTCGCCCGGGACGCCGTACACCTCCGTGAGGATGCTCCGGGCCTTGTCGGCGATCACCACCACCTCGTTGGAGACGTCGCAGACCCGTGAGAGCGCCGCGCGCTGTCCCTCGCTGGGGCGGGTGAGGATCGTGTGAAGGGTGGTGACCACGGGCTTTCTCAGGGCCGCAAGCAGGTCCAGGATGTATTTGCCGTCGTCGCCGCCGAAGATGCCGAACTCGTGCTGAAGGCACACCACGTCGATGGAGGAGATGTTCAGGAACTCGGCCGCCTCCTGGTAATCCATGCGCTGGGGCTGGCGGAGGAGAAAGCCCACCTCGGGACCGTATCGGAAGGCATCGGCGGGGCGGTGGAGGGCCACCACCTGGACCTTGCTCGTCTGGCCCAAGATCTTGCCCATGGAACCGCTCACGGCGAGCGCGTTGTCGTGCGTGAAGGTGGCGATGCCGCACAGGCGGGGCACGTAGGTGGCGATGAAGGCGACGGACGGTGGTTTCACGGTGGCGCCCTCCTCTGATGGCTCCGGCATAGAGCGCGGCGGCCGATGAAGCACCGCAGAGGCTTTCGCGCCTCCCGCCTGAGAACCCGGTTCCGGTGGATCTCGGCGCTCAGGAGACCAAGGGGCAGGACATGACGTACGCCATCACGTCGCTCAGTTTAGCCGTGGCCAAGCCGATGCACGTGTCCGCCGCGCCGTAGTACATCCTCAGTGTACCGCTGGGCTTGTCCAGAATCCAACCGCAGGGAAAGACCACGTTCCCCACGTCGCCCGTCCTCTCGTAGATCGCCCGGGGCCCGAAGACCCAATCGTCGCTCCGGCGCAGGACGCGCTGGGGGTTCTCAAGGTCCAGGAGTGCCAGCCCGAAGCGGTAGATGGCGCCGGCCACCGTGTTGCGGACCCCGTGATAGCCCAGCAGCCATCCCTCGGGTGTCTCGAGCGGAGGAGGACAGGTACCGATGCGGTGGGCGTCCCACCAGTTGCCGCGGCGCGTTTCCATGAGGAGGTGGTGCTCGCCCCACTGGGTGAGGTCGGGGGAGAAGGAAATCCAGATGTTCGCGTCGCGCCCCGAGGACACGGGACGGTGGAGGAGGGCCCAGCGGCCGTTGAACTTGCGGGGGAAGAGGGCGGCGTTCTTGTCCTCCGGAGGGCAGATGACCCCCCCCACGTCGAAGGACCTGAAGTCCCGCGTGGTGGCCAGCCTCACCTGGGGCCCCTGGCGGGAGTAGACCGTGTACACCACGCCCCATACCCCCAGCTCTTCGAGGTAGGTGGTCCTGGGGTCTTCCAGGCCCCACTGCTCCTCAGGGTAGTCCTTGCCACGAGGCGCGAGGGTCGGGGGGTTGTCCACCTTCCAGTTCGAAACGCCGTTCTTGCTCCTGCACACCGTGAGGTGGGAGAGCCCCCGCCGGTCCTCAACCCTCGCCAGGAGCACCGTCTCACCGTCCACCTGCGCCGCCGCCGCGTTGAGCACCGCGTTCGCCGGGTACCCCAAGTCCATGGCCGTGAGCACGGGGTTCTCAGGGTGCCTCTCGAAGAGGTCCTCCATGGGCCATCCGCCAACGCCGTCCTGCATGGTTCGTCTCCCTTTTGTCACGGACGGGGCCCAGAGCGGCCAGGTCCAAGCCAATACAAAACACGAAGTTTAGCACGAGGTGTTCCCTGCTAAGCCGGCCTGGCCGTGGCGGCCGTCTTCTGGTGGGGCAGGAAGGCCCCGGAGCGGTAGGCGCGGTTGAAGGCCTCCATGACGGCGGCGTCGTAGACGGCCGGGGTCAGTTCGTTGAGGCGGGCCGATGCTTTCTCGAAGGTCATGCCCTTCTGGTAGGGACGGTTCGTGGTCATGGCGTCGAAAGCGTCGGCCACGCCGATGATGCGCGCCTGGATGGGGATGTCTTCTCCCTTGAGGCCGTCGGGATAGCCTCCCCCCTGCCATCGCTCGTGGTGGTGGCGGATGCCCGGGATGATGTCCCGCATCTGGGGGATGCCGCCGAGGATGGCGGCCCCCTTGGGAGGATGGGTTTTCATGACATCGAACTCTTCCGCCGTAAGGGCCCCCGGCTTGCGCAGGATGCGGTCCTCGATGCCGATCTTGCCCACGTCGTGCAGGAGGGAGGAGATCTCCATGACGCGCATCATGCGCTCGTCCAGGCCGTACTCCTGTCCCACGATCATGGCGTAGGCGGAGACGCGCTCGCTGTGGCCCCGGGTGTAGGGGTCCTTGGCGTCCAGGGCATTGGCGATGGCGCGGATGGAGTCCATGAAGAGCTGCTGGGTCTCCTGCGCCGCCGCCTCCACCTTCTGGATGTACTCCTGGATGTCATCGGCCATGGCGTTGAAGGCGCGGGCCAGCTCGCCGATCTCCATCTTGGCCTTCTCCTCGGCGCGGCGGTGGAAGTTGCCGTGGGCAAGGTCGCGGCTCACCTCCGTCAGGTCCGAGAGGGGGCGGGTGATCTGGCGGGCCAGGACGAGGCCCACCAGGAGGGCGCTCACGATGGAGAGGGCGATCCACCAGGTGGACTGGCGCCGCAGGGCCACGATGGGGGCGTAGTACTTTTCACGGTCCACCTGGGAGAAAAGGAGCCAGCGGTAGGCATTGATGGGCGCGCAGGTGACCAAGTCTGTCTCGGTCTTGCGGCCTGCCGTTCGCGTCACGTTGTAG
Organism: Acidobacteriota bacterium; assembly: GCA_021833665.1. Taxonomy (GTDB): domain Bacteria; phylum Acidobacteriota; class UBA4820; order UBA4820; family DSQY01; genus JAKAJA01. Next base: position 7,127 of record JAKBES010000082.1, on the reverse strand, counting down.
TTCACCGCGCTCGTGGGGAAGGAGCCCGTGGCCAGGACGCGTTGGACGATGGGGTCGTCGGAGAGGTTCATGGGCTTGCCCTGCTTGACGGGGTCCGAGGTGAACAGGAGGTTCCCGTGGGCGTCGGTCACGAACATGCCGAACTCGCGGCTGTACTCCTCCAGGCTGTCCTGCACCCCCTGCAAGAGGAAAATGGCCGTGAGGGCCGCCACGGGACGGTTGTCCGAATGGAGGGGCAGGGCCAGGGCCATGGCGGGCAGGGAGAGGCCGCGCTGGGCAGCCAGACGCACGAAGAAGACCTCCGAGGATCGTCCCGCGTTGGCCTCGATGGCCTGCCGCCCGAGGGGCAGGACGAGGCTCGTGAGCTGAGCCTGCTCGGCCGTGGTGATGCCCTTCCAGGGCGTGGTGAACTGGCCTCCCTCCTGATCCTGGTAGGTCAGAAGGAGGGTGTCGTCGGACAGGTTGCGGCCCAGGATGCCCCGCTGGAGGAGGTCCTCGAAGCGGACCTTGAACTGGGCGTCGTTGGCGAACACCTCGAAGGTCCCCACCAGGTCTTCCAGGTGCCGCTGGTGGGCATACATGAGGTTCTCGATGTGGCTCGCCGCGGGAATGGCGGTCTTGAGCTGCCGCTCGCGCAGGGATTCCTCGATGTAGTCCCGGCTCGTGGCGATGGTTTTCCACGAGTAGGACACGAGGGGGACCACCACGAGCAGGACCAGGAGCACGGAGAGAACCCAAAAGATTCCGATGCGAAAGGGTTTCTCTTCCTGCCGTTCAAGGGCCACGCTTTCCTCCACGAAGATATCAGATTAGCATAGGGCCGCCCGGACCCCAACGGGGCGCCCAGGCACAGGATCGGAATAAGGCTCGCAGCGCGGGGCTCGGGTTGACTGGAGGCCCCCGGGAGCATATAACTGTCTGTTCTGGGAAGGAGTTGCGGTGCCCGACTACCCCCTGCTGGAAGCCATCCATTCGCCCGCCGATCTGAGGGCGTTCCCCGAGGAGGCTCTCCCGCGCCTTTGCGAAGAACTTCGCGCCTACCTCCTGGAGGTGGTGTCGGAGGTGGGAGGCCATTTTTCCAGCAGCCTCGGAGTCGTGGAGCTCACGGTGGCCCTCCACTACACGCTGGACACGCCGAGGGACCCGGTGGTCTGGGACGTGGGGCACCAGGCCTACATCCACAAGATTCTCACGGGGCGGCGGGAAGCCCTGAGGACCATCCGGCAGTACGGGGGCATCTCGGGGTTCCTCAAGCGGTCCGAGAGCGAATACGACGTGTATGGGGCTGGCCATGCCTCCACGGCCCTCTCGGCGGCCTACGGCATGGCCGTGGCGCGGGACATCCTGGGCGGGAACAACCGCGTGGCCGCGGTCTTCGGTGACGGCGCCCTCACGGGAGGGCTCTGCTACGAGGGCCTGAACAATGCCGGCGCAGCCCGGCACCGGCGCTTCCTGGCCATCCTCAACGACAACCAGATGTCCATCTCCCCCAACGTGGGGGCCATCCACCGCTACCTCAACAACTTCGTTCAGACCCCCCTCTACCAGCGTTTCCGGCGCCGGGTCCGGGAGGGCCTCGAGCGCATCCCCCGCGTGGGCAAACCCATGACTTTCCTGGCTCGCCGCATCGAGGAGGGGGCCAAGGGCATCATCACCCCAGGCGCCCTGTTCGAGGCCCTCGGGTTCGACTACTACGGACCCATCGACGGGCACGACGTGCGGGAACTCGTGAAGGCCTTGCGGAACCTCCGGGATCTTGACCACCCCGTGCTCCTCCACGTGCTGACCGTGAAGGGGAAGGGCTACGCGCCGGCGGAGGAGTCTCCCGAGGGGTACCACGGGGTCAAGCCTTTCTCCCCTGAAGAAGGAATCCAGTTCCCCCTGGCTTCGGGCCAGCCCGTCTTTCAGGACGCCTTCGGCGCCTCGCTCCTTCAGTTGGCGCGCACCGACGGCCGGATCGTGGGCATCACCGCGGCCATGCCCACGGGGACGGGCATCCTGCCTTTCGCCGAAGCCTTTCCCTCCCGGTTTTTCGACGTGGGCATCGCCGAGGAGCATGCCGTGGTCTTCGCGGCGGGCCTCGCCTCCCGGGGCCTGCGCCCCGTCTGTGCCATCTACTCCACGTTCCTCCAGAGGGCCTACGACCCCATCGTGCACGACTGCGCCATCCAGCACCTTCCAGTTCTCTTCTGCATGGACCGGGCGGGTATCGCCGGCGAGGACGGACCCACCCACCACGGTGCGCTGGACATGGCCTACCTCCGGCACGTGCCGGGGATGGTGGTGACCGCTCCCAAGGACGGCGACGAACTGCGCAACCTCATGGCCACGGCGCTGCATTACGACGCCGGCCCTTTCGCCATCCGCTACCCCAAAGCCTCCGCGGCCCCCTTTCATCCCGGAGCCCAGCCCGAGATCCTTCCCCTGGGAACATGGGAGATCCTGCGGCCCGGCAAGGACGCGGCCATCCTCGCCGTGGGTCCCATGACGGCCCTCGCCCTCCAGGCCGCCGAGGCCATGATGGCCAAGGGGTTGGACGTGGAGGTGGTGAACTGCCGCTTCATCAAGCCTCTGGACGAAGCTTATCTGGCCAGGCGCCTGCCGGCCCTGGGGCGCGTGGTGACCGTGGAGGAAGGCTGCCTCGACGGCGGGTTCGGATCGGCGGTTCTGGAGTGGAAGGAGACGGCGGGTGTGGCGACGCCGGTCCATCGCCTGGGCCTGCCCGACCGTTTTGTCACCCACGGTCCGAGGGCGCGCCTCCTTCAGGACCTGGGCCTCACGGCCGAAGGGATCGAGCAGGCTCTCGCGGAGGGCTGGCTTCGCCCGGCGCGTCCGGTGGTCCCGGGGTCTGCCGCCTCGGGATGAAAGTGAGTGAAAAGTAAAAAGTGACGCGAAAAGCGAGATGACGGGGGATGGGTACTTGGGAGTTCCATTCCGGATTGCAAATTCCTTATCTCCTGTCCGCTAAATTCCCCTGTCCGATTCGGGCCCATAGGAGATCCGCATGCGCTGGACGTTCCTGACCGGTTCCCCCGCCGAGGCCAAGACCGAAGGCTTGGCCGTGGCCGTCTTCGACGACCTGGACTTCCAAGGCCTGCCCTCCCCCAAGGCCCTCAAGGCGGAAGCCGAGCGCCTGCGTTTCAAGGGCGGGGCGGGCGAGGCCTTCTTCGCCTTCAACCTCGCGGGGACGCCCTCCAAGCACCTCCTCGTGGTAGGGCTGGGCAAGCGGGACGGCTTCCGGCCCTCCTGCCTCCGAGCGGCGGCCGCCTTGGCCGTGCGCCGGTTCCGCGAGCGGTTCCTCTCCTCCGCGGCCCTCGCCTTTCCGCTGGGCGAGGACGTCCCGGCCGTGCAGTGGTCCGCCGCGGAGGCTCTGGTGGAAGGGTCCCTCCTGGCCAACGAGCGATTCACCCGTTACAAAACCGCCGAGAGCAGCCGCTTCGAGGGCCTCGCCGCGGTTCAATTTTTTGTTCCCAAGAAATCGGGCGGCCTGGAGGAGGGCGGCAAGCTGGGGCAGGTCCTTGCGGAGGCGACCCTCTTCGCCCGCGTCCTGGTGACCGAACCCGCCAACGTGTTAACTCCCGAGCGCATGGCCGAGGAGGCCCGGAAGGTGGCCAAGGAGGGGGGCCTGGCCATCAAAGTGCTGGGGCCCGAAGCGTGCGAAAAACTGGGCATGGGCGCGTACCTGGCCGTGGCCCAGGGCTCGGCTCACGAGGCGCGGTTCATCCATATGAGCTACAGGCCCAAGGGGGCGAAGTTCCACCTGGGCCTCGTGGGCAAAGGCCTCACCTTCGATTCGGGAGGCCTCTCCCTCAAGCCCGCCGATGGCATGGGCGCCATGAAGAGCGACATGTCGGGCTCGGCGGCGGTCCTCGGCGCCATGAAGGCCATCGCCGCCCTCAAGCCAAAGGTGGCCGTGGACGCGGTCATGGCCATGGCGGAGAACATGCCCGGCGGCGGGGCCTACCGCCCCGGCGACGTGCTTAGGGCCATGAACGGGAAGACCATCGAAATCCTCAACACGGACGCCGAAGGCCGGCTCACGCTCGCCGATGCCCTCACGTACATCCAGAAGCAGAAGGTGGACGCCGTTCTCGACCTGGCCACCCTCACGGGCGCGTGCGTGGTGGCCCTGGGGCCCGATTTCTCCGGCGCCATGGGCAACGACCAGCCGCTGCTGGACGACGTCCTGGCGGCGGCCAAGGAGTCGGGCGACGAGGTCTGGCAGCTCCCCCTGCCTCCCGCCTACGCCAAGTTCATCAAGAGCGACGTAGCGGACGTGGCCAACTCGTCCAGGGTCAGGTGGGGCGGCGCCCTCACGGCCGGGCTCTTTCTCCAGAATTTCGTGGAAGAGGGCACCCCGTGGGTCCACCTGGACATCGCGGGCCCGGCGCTGCGCGACGATGACGGGGCCGATGCTTACAAGGGCGAAGGGTCTGGGGTCGGCGTGCGCACCCTCGTGCGGTTCGTCCTCGGGAAACAGGGGTAAGGACGAATGATCTGGCTCCTCTGGGCGATCACCGCCTGGTGGGCCGTGGCCGCCGTCTTCGCGCTCCTCAACGCGCTCCTCCTTCCCCGGCTGTCTGAGGCCGGGACGGGAGAGCCCCTGCCCTCCATGACCGTGGTGATCCCCGCCCGCGACGAGGAGCGGGCCATCGGGCGGGCCGTGGAGGCCCACTGCACGCAAGACTATCCGGGCCTCCAGGTGGTGGTGGTGGACGACGGCTCCACCGACGCCACTCCCCGGATTCTGTCCCGGCTCCAGCGGCGGTTTGCGTGCCTCACGGTGGTGCCGGGCGCGCCGCCTCCCACGGGGTGGCTGGGCAAACCCCATGCACAGATGGAGGGCCTGAAGGCCGCGCGAGGAGAACTCATTCTCTTCGCGGACGCCGACGTGGTGTATGCTCCCGGGGTTCACCGGCGGGCCGCGGGGGAGATGACTCGGGGCAGCCTGGACATGCTGCTCATCCTCTCCCATCTGGAGGGGCGGGGCCTGGAGCCCCTGGTGCTCTCCTTTCTGGACTCCTTCAGCTTCTACTGCTGGCCCACGTTCCTCGGCAACGTGCCCAGCCTCAAGTGGGCGGCTTTCGGGGCGGGCTCGGGCAACCTGGTGAGGCGCGAGGCGCTGGAGGCGGCCGGAGGCATGGAACGGATCAAGGGCGAGGTCGTGGACGACATCGCCATGGGCCGCATGATGAAAGGGCTGCGGGGCCGCTTCAGGCTGGTTCTGGCGTACGGTGACGTCAAGGTCCGCATGTACGAGGGATTCATGGGGTGCATCGAGGGGTTCACGAAGAACTACTACGCGGCCTTCCGCTTCAATCCGATGCTGGCCCTCACCGGCGTAGGCCTCTACGGGCTTCTCCACGTGGTCCCTCCCCTGGCTCTGGCCGCGGCGCTCGTGATGCCGTCCGCCTCCGGCCTCCTGCTGCCGTCGGTCCTGGCCGCAGCTGCCCAGCTTCTCCTTAACGGCTGGGCTTGCCGCTTCTCCCGCCAGCCCCTGTGGGTGGCCCCGCTGGCCCCCGTCCGGGCCCTCGTGTGGGGGGGCATCTTGGCCAGATCCATGGCCCGGTACTACCGCAGGGGCGTTGTGTGGCGAGGCCGGGTCTATGGCCGCTGAGCGGCGGGGGATCCTCGTGCTCTACACTTTTGCCAGCAAATAGAATAAATTAGGACTTGAATCGTTAGGGGATCACAGCCCGGCGGGCCCGACCTGAAAGAAGGACCGCGCCCAGCGGTTCAGGCGTCCGCCGCGTGCCCCCTAAGCATGTGAGCGAAAGGCTTGTAGGAAGGAGCGTTCAGCCATGTCATTAGACAAACCGCCCTCCCACTCCGAGGCCACCCTTGCCGCCGTGGCGAATTCTCCCCTCGTGGACGGCCTCTACCAGCAGTGGAAGGCCGACCCGGCCGCCGTAGGACATGACTGGCAAGTTTTTTTTGAAGGGTTCGAGCTGGCTACGTGCCCGCGCACGTGTGTGGCGGCGGACCAGGCCCGCGCCCAATCGAAGGTGGCGAGCCTCATCTACGCCTATCGCAGCCGGGGCCACATCCTCGCCAAGCTCGACCCCCTGGGCAACAATCTGGACAGCCATCCCGGCCTGGCCCTGGAGGCCTTCGGACTGGGCGAGGCGGACCTGGACCGGATCTTTGACACGGGCCACCTGGGCGGGCCCGAGCGCGCGCCCCTCAGGGAGATCATCGGCATCCTTCAGGAGACTTACTGCGGCAGCGTGGGCGTCGAATACCTGCACATCCAAGACGTGCGCGTCCGCCGCTGGCTTCAGGCCCGCATGGAGCCGGTCCTCAACCGTCCCGGATTCACGAGGGAGCGGAAGCTGGAGGTCCTGCGCTGCCTCATCGACGCGGAAGTCTTCGAAACCTTCACCCAGAGCCGTTATCCCGGGCAGAAGCGCTTCTCCCTCGAAGGCGCAGAGTCCCTCATCCCCGCCTTCCACGCGCTGGTGGAGCTCGCCCCGGAGCTGGGCGTGGAGGAGCTGGTGGCGGGGATGGCCCACCGCGGGCGCCTGAACGTGCTGGCCAACATCCTGGACAAGTCCTACGCGGAGATCTTCTCCGAGTTTGAGGAGAACATCCCTCCCGAATCGGTGGGCGGCGACGGGGACGTGAAATATCACAAGGGGTACTCCTCGGACCACGCCGACAAGGAGGGGCGGCTCCTGCACATCAGCCTCACGAGCAATCCCAGCCACCTGGAAGCCGTGGATCCGGTGGTCCTGGGGCGGGCCAGGGCCAAGCAGCGCCAGAGGGATGACATGGAGCACCGGAGCAAGGTGCTGCCTTTCCTCATTCACGGCGACGCCGCCTTTGCCGGCCAGGGCCTCGTGGCCGAGACCTTGAACCTCAGCCAGCTCGAAGGGTACCGCGTGGGCGGGACGATCCACTTCGTGGTGAACAACCAGATCGGGTTCACGACCATGCCCCGCGACGCCCGGTCCACGCCCTATTCCACCGACGTGGCCAAAATGATCGAAGCCCCCATCTTCCACGTGAACGGGGACGACCCCGAGGCGGTGGTCTACGTGACGGAGCTGGCCTTCCATTTCCGGCAGACTTTCGGCAAGGACGTGGTGGTGGACATGATCTGCTACAGGCGCCACGGCCACAACGAA
>JAKBES010000373.1 GCA_021833665.1 Acidobacteriota bacterium | reverse complement strand
GGGGTATCGACGAGCTTCAGCGGGCCCTGCTGCCCTCGAAGACGTACTGCTTTGTCGGATCATCGGGGGTGGGTAAAAGCACGCTCATCAATCGGCTGGTCGGCCGAGAAAGGCTCCAGACTAAGGATGTCAGTCGAACGGGCGAGGGAAGGCACACGACCGTCCGCCGGGAGTTGATCCTTCTCGCGGGGGGCTCTCTGGTCATCGATAACCCGGGCATGCGAGAGTTCGGGATCACGAGTGCCGAAATCGGGATGGGCGATGTCTTTTCCGACGTCGACGGGTTCGCCTCGGGTTGCCGCTACAGGAACTGCAGTCATACGGGCGAGCCCGGCTGCGCGGTGCTTGGGGCGGTGGATTCGGGCGCGCTCAGTCAAGAGCACTACGATCATTACATCAAGCTCAGGGGAGAGTCCGAGTTCTACGAGATGTCCTATGCCGAGAAGAGGAAGAAAGATCGCGACTTCGGAAGATTTATTCGATCCGCCAAGAAGGATCTCGAACGATAGGGGCGCGCATGCCCCGTGCAAAATGCATCGTTGCATGCGCGGCGGCCCCAGCGGAGGGAAGCACACCTCCGTCCCTGTGTTGGAACGGGGCGCGGCAATGGGCCTGAACAATCGGGGCGCCTTCGGGTGCCCCGTTTTTTTCCCCCCATGGCCAGGGGTCCGGCGCTCGTGATGGCTAAGGCGGATGGAAAGGTTACGGAAGTGGCCTCTTTCTCCAGCAAGTGAAGGCGCGCTTGCCGACGCAGCCGATGGATTCCATATAGGCGGCGTGGTCGAAGCCCTGGAGGTTTACGAGGCGCTGGAGGAGTTCCTCCTCGCCGATGGCTCCCTGAGGAACCCTCAGGGTGGCGTCGGGGGTGACGAGCACGTGGTAAACGTCGGGGCCCCAGGGGTTGGTGCCGTTGGTCTCGACGATCACTTCCTTAAGGCGGGTCCACTCCAGCATGCTGGCCTCGCCGTTGGGCGGGCTGAGATAGGCCTTCGAGCCGTGGAAGGTGATTTTGTAGAGGCACGCGGGGGGCAGGTTATCGCTCTCTTCACCGCGGAAGGACGATGTGAGCCAGCGGAAGAACGAGCCCATGTGCCTCCTCGCGTAAGGCGCCACCCGCAGGTACGGGCAACCGTGGCCACCATAGCACCGCCCGGAGCGTGGCGCAAATCTGCCGTGCCGCTCCGACGGGTTTGATCAAACTCCCTTGAAGCTGCTTCGGGCGGCGATCTGCGCGGTGGCCTCGTTCCAGCGGTCCAGGGCCTCGGCACCGTACTCCTGCTCCCATGCGTGGATCATGCTCGGCAGGGGGATGCCCGCGTCGGTGCCCCGGTCCAGGATGTAGTCGATGTGGGGCATCCCCTGGAGGTCGAGGGGCCGGAACGTGGCGTCGGCTGTACCGTCGAACTCCACCAGGTGCCAGCCCATCTTCTGGCAGAGGTCCCGCTCGAAGGAGGGAGTGACCTTCATCCAGCGCCCGCCCACGTGCAAGTCCACGTAAGTGTGGTAGACCATCCGGTCACTTTGCAGGACCGACTCGAGCCTGCCCGGCATGGCGCGGTTCACGAGATCGGCGTAATGAAACCGCGCCGGGATGGCCGCGGCCCGCGCCATGGCGACGAGGAGAGAGGACTTCTGCGTGCAGAAACCGTAGCCGCGATCGAGGGTCGCCTCGGCCTCGTAGTCTTCGATCCGCTGGAAGGGCGCGTAAGGGACGTAGCGCACCGTGTCGCGCACGAAGGCGAACAGTGCCGCGGCCTTCTCCTGGACCGTGTGCGCGCCGCGGGCAACGTCCGCGCTGAGGGCGCGGACCTTGTCCGAATCACAGCGGACGCCCGCCGAGGGGCCCAGATAGGGATGAAGATCTTCTCCGTCCATGTCGCATGCTCCTTCCGAGTTGGATGGTGCCTTCCCTTTAGGCTGGAGGCCTCACGCCGGCTCGGGCATGGTCCTGCGCACCCAGGGGATGGTGGCGAGAAAAACGAGGCCCGTGATGGTAGCGAGTACTCCGCCTCCCGCCAGGACCTCGCGAAGTCCGAACGCTTTCGCAAGGCTTCCTTGGGCGAGGCCGCCGATGGGGGACACGCCGATGAAGGTGATGACGTAGAGGCTCACCACCCGTCCCCTGAGCGCCTCGGGGGCGAGGTACTGAAGCAGAGTGTTGGTGGAGGCGAGCTTGGTCATCATGCAGAAGCCCAGAATGGCGGTCAGGCCGCAGCTCAGGTAGAAGTTGGAGGAGAGCCCGAAGGCCACGAGGGTGACGCCGAACCCCGTGGCGGCCAGGCCCGACTGGAGGCCCAAGCCCTTGGTGCCGATGCGCCCGGCGATGATGAGGGCTCCCGCGAGGGCGCCAACGCCGGCGAAGGCCCAGAGGATGCCCAGGCTGGAGGCGTCCCTTTTCAGCAGGCCTCCCACCACGGCCGGCAGCAGGAACGAGTAGGGCAGGGCGAAGAGGCTGGAAGCGAAGAGGAGGCCGAGCAGGTGCCGCACCTGCGGCGTGCGCCAGGCGTACACGAAGCCCTCCCTCAAGTGCGCCCAGGTGCTGCCCTGGGGCGGATGGATCTCCTGCTTGTCCAGGCGCATGGCGAAGAGGCTCGCGAGGACCGCCAGGAAAGAGACGGCGTTGATGGCGAAGCACGTGCCCTCGCCCCAGCGCTCGACTACAAAGCCCGCCAGGGCCGGGCCCACCACGCGTGCGCCGTTGAAGACGGAGGAGTTGAGGGCGATGGCATTCCCCACGTCCTCCCGGCCCACCATGCGGACGAGAAAGGCCTGGCGCCCGGGCATGTCGAAGGCGTTCACGATTCCCAGAAGGGCTCCCAATGCCATAATCTCCCACACCGTAATCACGTTCATGAGCGTGAGGGCGGCCAGGATGACCGACTGGGCCAGGAGCGCCGCCTGCGTCACGATGACCAGCTTGTGGCGGTCGAAGCGGTCCGCCGCCACGCCGCCGAAGAGCCCGAGCAGGAGCACGGGGGCGAATTGGAAGAAGCCCACGAGGCCCAGCATGGCGGTGGAGTGGGTCAGGCGCCAGATGAGCCACCCCTGGGCGAGGCTCTGCATCCAGGAACCGATGAG
>JAKBES010000372.1 GCA_021833665.1 Acidobacteriota bacterium | reverse complement strand
CGGTTGAGGCGCAGGGCCATGATGCCTCGTACGGCCTCCTCGGTGAGGGGTTCGCCCACGCCCACGGCGTGAGACCGGATGAGATTCCGCTGAAGCTCCTCCACCTTGCTCGCCGGAATGGTCACGGTGGCGAAGTGGCCGAACCCGGTGGTGATGCCGTAAGCTACCCGGCCCTCGTCCACGGCCGTCTTGACGAACTGCTCGCTGGCGGCGACGCGCGCCAGGGCGAGGTCCGATAGGGCCACGGGAGATCCTTGAGCGATGGCTTCGAAGGCCTCCAGGGTGAGGCCGCTGCCGTCCAGCACGATGGGATTCATGGAGGGTTCTCCTGGTGGGGGCCGGCTCCCGGATTACTTGAGCTGGCCGTCTTCGATGACGATGTCGTCGGGGGTGTCCCATTTGAGGTCGGGGCCCGCCGACGAGAGCGTCCAATGGGTGCCGTCGCTGTGGAAACGGATCTCCCCGCCCCAGGGGTCCGTGGCGGGTACACCGGCGATGCCCGCCGCGGAGAGAATCTGCACGCCGTCACCGGCGGGCAATTGTCCCCTGACGTTTTGCGCCTGGCTGATTTGAGCGGCCGAGACCTGAAGGCTGGCCGCGTAGGCGTCCCGCATGGCCTTGCCTGGGTTGAGCTGGGGCGGCGGTTCGGAGGAGGAGCACGCCGCGGCCATGGCGAGCACCACCCCGATCAAGATCATACCTGCGGTTGTGCGCATGGGTGCCTCCATCCTTGCCTCAGCGGTCCACCGGCGCCGTGACGGTGCGAAAGGCCTCGTACCCCGTGATGTCCGCCCCCACCACGAGCTTGTGCACGTCGTGAGTCCCCTCGTAGGTGTAGACGCTCTCCAGGTTTTGCATGTGCCGCATGGCGCAGTACTCGTCCAGAATGCCGTTGGCGCCCTCGATGTCGCGCGCCAGACGCGCGCACTCCCGGGCCATCCAAACGCAGTTCATCTTGGCCAAACTCACCTGGGCGTGGCGCAGCGTGCCTTCGTCTTTCATTTTACCAAGCTTCCATACGAGGAGCTGGGCCTTGGTGATTTCATTCAGCATCCACACAAGCTTGTCCTGCACGAGCTGGAAGCGGGCGATGGGACCCTCGAACATGATCCGTTCCCTGGCGTAGCGGAGGGCCTCGTCGTAACATGCGGCAGCGGCTCCCACCACCCCCCAGGCGATGCCGTAGCGGGCCTGGTTGAGACAGGACAAGGGCGCCTTGAGACCTCGGGCCCCCGGCAGTCGGTTGGCTTCGGGTACGGCACAATCTTCGAAGATCAGCTCGGAGGTTACGGAGGCGCGAAGGGAGAGCTTTCCCTTCATCTCCGGGGCCGAGAACCCCGGCGTTCCCTTTTCCACCAGAAATCCCCCGAAGCCCTCGGGCGTCCGCGCCCACACCACGGCCACGTCAGCCATGGTCCCGTTGGTGATCCACATCTTCGTCCCGTTGAGCACCCAGCCGTCGCCCCGCCGCTCGGCGCGCGTCTTCATGGATCCCGGGTCGCTTCCCGCGTCCGGTTCGGTGAGGCCAAAGCAGCCGATGGCTTCACCGCGAGCCAGCCGGGGGAGCCAGTGGTCCTTTTGCGCCTCGGACCCATAGGTGAAAATGGGATACATGACGAGGGAACCCTGCACGGAGGCGAAGGACCGCATGGCCGAGTCTCCCCGCTCCAGCTCCTGCATCACGAGACCCGCGGCCACCTGATCCATTCCGGCGCAGCCGTATACGTCTGGCAACGTGGGCCCCAGAAGCCCCAGTTGGGCCATCTCGGGCACGAGATCCCGGGGGAAAGTGCACGCCTGGTAATGGCCGGCGATGACGGGGACCACCTTGTCCTGCACCCACCCGCGCACGGTGTCGCGGGTCATTTTCTGCTCCTCGGTCAGGAGGTCGTCCAGACGGTAGAAGTCGGGAGACTGAAATGTGGCAGCCATGCTCGCACCTGCGCTGATGTGGACAACCGGGAAAGGCCGCGGCCCCGCACCGCTGGCTAAAGATGAAGTGTACCACGTCCTTCTGCCGGCCTGGCCCGGCAGCCTTCGGTCCACACCGCAGCAGCCAGCCGAAGACGCCACGGGGGACCGCCTTTCAGCGGCCCCCCGGACGGTGTGTGGCGGGACGGTTCAGGCCTGTTCGGGGGTGGACGAACCCTCCTTCGGCGGGAGGCTTTCTCTCTTGGGAGTTCCTCGGCCTGCGTTGCGCGCGGGCCGCTTGGCTGGCGCCTTCTTTCCCCGCCCCTTCGTGGCTCGAACGTTAGCTTTGGCGGGCTCTTTGACTTTACGTCGCGCCGCGGTGGCCTTCGTGGCCGACTTGGACTCCTGCGCCTCCGCGCCGGCGGGGGTGAGGGCCCACAGGCCCCGCTTGGAACCCGATTTCACCTTGCCTTCGGCCCGCAGGGAGCCGAAATTCTGCCTGCCCGTCGGTGGGAGGACCAGGCCCTCGGCCGCGAAGCAGGCCTGAATCTGCGCGTCTCCTACTTCTTTGACACCCTGGGCCAGCCAGAACCGCATGTACTGGAGGTACCGATCCTTGTTGCTGGAGGGCTTTCGGCCCCGCATGAAGGCATTCAGGGCGGCCTTGTCGACCTCCGCTTCGCCCGCACCGCTGCCACCGCTCTTGGTTTTGGCGGATCCCCGGGGCTTCGGCGGATGAGCCTTCATTTTGGCGGATTTCTCCCGGCGGGATTTTTGCACCGGCACATCGAAGTCGGCCTCATCGGAGAGGAAGGCCTCCACGTAGCTTTCCACGAAGGCCATATCTCCTTCTACGTCGAGTTCGAACTCCCCTTGACGAATATGGATTCTGTAGCTTTGGTTTGCCATGGTTTCTCCTTTACCGAATCTTCCTAGAGTTGAACATAAGGCCGCGCCCATAACCTGTCAAGCGCGTTTGTCACGTCGCCTTGTCTGAAGTCCTTGCCTGGACCAGGGGGAAGAAGGGGGCAGACAAACAAAGGGGAGGGCGTGAGCCCTCCCGGGGTGGAGCGGATCAAGACAGCGGCGCTCAGGCCCGGCGAACCCTCGGCGCCATGGTTGCGGCGCAGGCCACCTTGAGGGCCTCACCCGGAAGGAACGGCAGGACGCCCATGAGAAGC
>JAKBES010000371.1 GCA_021833665.1 Acidobacteriota bacterium | reverse complement strand
CGCTTGGGTTCGCGCATGGGCAAAATCGTCCGTTCCCAGCCCCAGAGGGTGGGGCCGTAGATGAAGGAGTTCACGAGGAGCCGGTCACCCACCAGGAGCGTGTCCTTCATGGAACCGGAGGGGATGTTGCTGTTCTGAAAAATCCAGGTGCGGGCAAAGAGGACGAAAATGAGGACCACGCAGATGGTCTCCCAATACTCCCTCACCATCCCTTTGGCCGGGACACCGGGACCGTAGGGGGCATGCTCCGCCTTCGCTCTAGCTTTAGCCATGGGCACGTTCTTCCTGATAGGCCTCTCGGACCACCTTGACGGCCTCCCTCGGTCCAGGGACCCGTACAGACCATTCTAGCAGATTCGCGTCCACCGTGCCTAATGCCTCGAACTGATTGGCCACCTGGGCCCACGCCGGCCCTACCAGAACGAAAGGCCGGGGCGGAACGTGCCCCGCCTTGCGCAGGGCCCACACGTTGGCCACCTCGGCCATGGTCCCCGCACGGGGTTTCATGGCGATGTAGGCCTCCGCGTAGCCTGGAGTGTCGGGAAGAAGATCGGCTCGGCCAAAAACCGCCACACGTGTCTGCTGCCTCACGCCATGATCATAAGGTGCCCCCGGACGAGAGTCAACCGCCTTCAAGGGAACGCACCCCAATCCCTTGGCAACCCTCCATTATTTCGGTAAGCTGTTGTGGGGAGAGACCATGTCCGATCGGATCCTGGAAGGTTCGCTCCGGGCCATCAGCATGCCGGACCTGCTCACGTTCATCAACCTGATCAAGAAGACGGGCGTTCTGACCCTGCATCAGGGCGAGCGCAGCCAGAAGGTCTTCTGGGAGCACGGGGACATCATCTTCGCCTCCTCCTCCGACCCCGAGGAGTCCCTGGGCGCTTTCCTGGTGCGGCACGGCAGGATCACCCCCGAGCAGAACATGAAATCGGGGCTCATGGTGGAACCGGGCAAGCGCCAGGGCCGGATCCTCGTCCAGATGGGCATCCTGACGCCCAAGGCCCTCTGGTGGGCCGTCAAGAACCAGGTGCTGGAAATCATTTATTCGGTCTTCTCGGTGCACGAGGGGCGATTCTTCTTCGAGGAGACGCCCGAGCCTTACGAGGAGAAGATCAAGCTGTCCACCTCCACGACCAATATCGTGATGGAAGGGATCCGCCGCCTCGACGAGTGGCCCCGCATCAAGGAGATCATCCCCAACGACCGGCTGGTGCCCGCCCTCTCGCCTCCTGAGCGGCGGGACAAGACCGTCAAGTTCCTCGGCGCCGAAGAGGACATCCTCGCCTTGGTGGACGGGGAGCGGACCGTGCGAGACATCATCTACCTGTCCAACCTGGAGGAGTTCGAGACCCTGCGGCTCCTCATGGCCTTCGTGCTGGCCCGCTACATACGCATGCCCGAGACGCAATCGGGGGCGGGCAGCGAGGAGGTGGAAGACTCCCTGGCCCTGGAAACCCTGGTGGATGCCTATAACAGGGTCTTCACCCAGATCGGCGCTTACCTGGCCGTTCACATCTCGCCCATGGCCGTGGCCGACCTGCTGGAGAGCGCCTTCGCCTCGGCCGAGTCTCCGATCCTGGAAGGGGTCCATTTCGACGGCGAGGGCCGTCTGGACGTTCACGTCCTCACGGCCAACGTGGCGGAATTTCACGTGGAGGAGCGCCTCAGGGCCCTCGGCGAAGGCCTCAACCACCTTCTGAGCTTCCTCCTCTTCGAGGCGAGCAAGCACCTGGGCCCCGAGGAGAAGAGCGCCCTCTACAAGAGGGTGTCGGAACTTTCCAACGCCGGGGCGGGCTGAAGCGCGCCAGGATCTGGCGCGGGAGCGGGATCTCCAGCCGCCGGCCGCTGGGCAGGCTCGTCCCAGGACCTCATGTAGGACACCTGAGCACGAATTTCGGCCGCGCGAAGGTACGCGGCCGCGAGGAAGGCCCCCTGCTGCAGGACCGTGGACGCAAGGGCCCTGCCGCCCGTGGCGAAGCCTGGAGCCAGGACCCAGTAGAGGCCCCAGAAGGCCAGAAACCTCCCCGCTCCGAACAGAAGGGTGATCCCCGCCGCGGGCACCACGCGCCGCAGGGAGAAGGCCGTTCCCTTGAGAAGGCTGCGGCCGAACCCTTCCTCCTTCCCGGACAAGGTGTACCGGGCCTGCCCGAAGCCGAGGCTCCCCTTGAAAAGGGCCGCCATGATGAAAAGCGCCGACCCCCATCCTGCCACCAAGCCCCAGACCGCCGCGGGCGACGTGCTCCCCTCCACGGCTTTGGCAACGCCCATGAGCGCCATCGCGGGGACCACGGTCACGGCTCCCCACCCTGCGACGTTGAGGGCCAAGACCCCGGCGAAGGGCAACGTGAGCCGGCGGGCCCCTTTCCAGAAGTCCCCCCACGGGTGGCGTGGTTCATCCGACGCCGCCAGGCCGTAGGTTCCCGCCGTGAGAACCAGCGCGAAAATCACGTGCAGGAGGATCATCCAGGGCAGCAGTCCAAACCCCGCCGCCCAGAGCCCCGGCTGATTGAAAGCGAGCTCGCCGAGCAGGTCCGCGCCGCCTCCGGAGGCCAGGCTCAGGGCCTCGGGCGACCCGTCCAGCACCCGGTGGAGGCCCGCCCCGAGGGGTGCCAGGGCCATGGAGCTCAGGAGGAAGGCTTCCAGGTAGAAGAGGGCCGCGCTCAGGGCGCCGCCGCGCCCGCAGAGGAATCCGTTCTTGACCGAGTTCATCCAGCGCATGGGGCCCCTCACATCCAATTGAAAAGCATCACGAGCAGCCCCTGGACGACCGTGCGCAGGCGCGCCTTGAGGGCGCGGGCCGGGAGGCCGCCGCCCTCCTTGACCCAGCCGTTATTGAGACGGCGCAGGTCCAGAGGAACCTTCCCGTCGGGATCCACCACGACCTTCGCCACCTTGGGGCCGTGGTAGCTGAAGGCCGTGTATCGCCCCTGGCCGTCCCACGTCTCTCGCTTGGACGTTCCATCCTCGAAGGCCACCAGGACCTCCACGGGAACCACCAGTTCCCCCTCGCGCTGGATCACGACGGAGGAATCGAAGAGGCGATTCGCCCGCCGTCGGTCCTCCTCCTTGGCCTTGTCCTTCCCCTTGCTCTCCC
>JAKBES010000370.1 GCA_021833665.1 Acidobacteriota bacterium | reverse complement strand
CGTACGCCCGCCGCCAAATCGAGATCGAGCTCAACGGCGTGGCGGACAACCCCATCTTCGTGGCGGAGGAGAACAAGGTTTACACGGGGGCCAATTTCCAGGGCACCCCCGTGAGCCTGCCCCTGGACGCGGCGGGGGCCGGTGTGGCCATGGTGAGCGTCCTGAGCGAGCGGCGTCTCAACCGCCTCCTCAACCCGGCCCTCTCCGTGGGCCTCCCGGCTTTTCTCACGAAGGGAGCGGGCATGTTCAGCGGCCACATGCTGAGCCAGTACACGGCCGACATGCTCATCGTGGAGCAGCGCATCCTCTCCGCCCCCGCCTACGTGCAATCCATTCCCGCGGCGGCGGACCAGGAGGATTTCGTGAGCATGGGAATGAATACGGCCCTCAAGACGCGGCAGATCCTCGACAACGCCTGCGGCGTCCTGGCCATCGAGTTCATCGCCGCGGCCCAGGCCTTGGATTTCCGGGAGTTCACCCCGGGCAGGGGCACCCGCGCCGCCCACGAGGCCGTGCGCAAGATCGTGGTGCACCTGGACGAGGACCGGCCCCTCTTCAAGGACCACAACGCCATGGCCGAGGCCGTCAAGGCCTGCGCCGTCCTCGACGCCGTCCAGGCAGACATCGGAGAGTTGCGCTCCTCTTGGTAGGGAATCCAACAAGGCCGCAAAGATAAAAGAGGGATTCACCACGGAGGCACGGAGGATACGGAGTCAAGATAGAAGGACCTTCTTTTAATCCCTTCAAAGAGGTTTTTTTTCTTCCTCCGTGTCCTCCGCGTCTCCGTGGTGAATGGGTTTCGTTTTCTCCTTTGGAGCAATCATGGCGGGAGGCTTACGAGAAGTGAAAGAGAAAATCGAGGGCCTCAAGGTCGAAATCAAGGCGCTGGAGCGGGAAATGCGGGAGGAGATTCCGGCGCAGATGGCGAGCGCCCAGGCGGTGGGGCCGGTTCGGGAGAACGCGGACATGTACCTCATCGCCGAACGGGCCAACTATATCCGGGGCCGGCTCGCCTCCCTCCGCCAGCAGCTGGCATCGCTGCAATCCCTGGAGCGCGCAGCCGTATCCGAAGACTCGGCGGGCTACGGGAGCGTCCTGGAACTGCTGGACCTGGACACGGGCCAGCGCCGCCGCATGCGCATCGCGAGCCCGGAGGCGGTGGAGGACGGCGACACCTGCACTCTCGCCTCGCCCATGGGCCGCGCCCTCGCGGGCCACCGCGCGGGGGACGAGGTGGAGGTAGCCATCCCTTCGGGCCATAAAATCTACCGCATTGAGAGCCTCAGGACGCTCCCCGCTCGAAGTGAAGACAGGTGAGAACATCCATCTTCCACCGGAGGGCAATCCCATGAGCGACCAAGAGAAGACCCCGGAGCGCCTCAACGATTACGCCCTCGCCCTCGAGATTGGTGTTGTTCTTATCCCTTTGTACCTCCTCATGGACCCGTGGCATCACGGACTCTACCGGGCGCTGCCCTTGGTCATGGGCCTTTTTCTGGGGTTTTCCGCCGTGGCGGGAGGACTCAATCCTCACCACCCCTGGGTTACAGGGCTCCTGGTGGCGGCGCCGGTCTTGGGCCTGGTGGGACCGGCGGCTTTCGTCATCAGCCCCGTTTCGGACTTCGTGAGCCTGGACGTTCCCCTCATGGCGGTCGCGCTCATCTGCTCGCTGGCCGGAAGCCTGGCGGGATGTGCCATCGGCAAGAGGCGCGCCGGACAGCCGCCCCGCGGAGCGTGAGCGGGGAGCGGGGAGTGCGGCGTCAAAAGTGAACAGTGAAAAGTGAACAGTGAAAAGTGAAAAGCAACCCCAAATCCCAAATCCCCAATCCCAAATCCGAAATCCGAAATCCCCAATCCTCCCTACCCCTTCAACACCGGGCGCTTGAGCTGAAACCCCGTGGCGTCCTGGTAGGCTTTGGCGAGGGCGAGGGTCTGGGCTTCGCCGTAGAGCCGGCCCGTGAAGCATAGGCTCGTGGGCGTGCCTTCCTTCGAGCGGAACCCATCGGGGACAACCACCTGCGGGTGGCCCGTGAGGTTGGTGATGGTGAGGTTGGAACCTCCGAAACTAGGACACACGTAGACGTCCACGTCCCTGAAGATCTTGTCCATGGATTCCATGAGGAGGGTCCGGGCGCGGTTGGCCTGGATGTACTGGACCGCGGGGATGAGCTGGGCCTGGCGGAAGATGTTGGGCCAGTCGTCATCGCCCTGGGCGGTCATGAGCGCATCCCGCCCGCTTCGCGTGAGGTCGTCGAAGGCCGCCGCGGCTTCGCATGACAGAAGAAGCGCCATGGCGTCGGCGGGCAGGCCGGGCAGCTCAACGGGTTTGAAGCGAAGGCCCAGCCCCATGAGGACGTCCACGGCGGCCTTGTCCAGGAGGGGCCATTCCGTGTCCTTCTCCTTCTTCTCCGCGTCCGGGTCCTGGTCCACCTTCTGCTCGAAGGCGCTCGGCACATAACCCACGCGGAGGGTCTTTAGGTCCAGCCCGGGATCCCAGGCAAAGGGGGCTTCCACCACCGTCGGGTCCTGGCCGTCGGGGCCCTGAATGGCCGCGAATACCAGCGCGCAATCTTCCACGGACCGGGCGATGGGACCGATCTTATCCATGCTCCAGCTCAAGGCCATGGCCCCGTTTCGGCTCACCCGGCCGAAGGTAGGACGCAGGCCCGTGGCCCCGCAGCGCGTGCAAGGGGAGACGATGGAGCCGAGGGTCTCGGTGCCCAGAGCGAAGCCCACGCACCCCGCCGCCACGGCCGAAGCCGGGCCCGCCGAGGAGCCTGAGGAGCCCTCCTCGGGGTTCCACGGGTTACGGGTCTTGCCTCCGAACCACACGTCGCCCATGGCCAGGGCGCCGAGAGTGAGCTTGGCCACCAGAACCGCCCCCGCCGCATCCAGGCGCTTCACCGCCGCCGCATCCTCGTCTATGACTTGATCTCTGTAGGGCGCGGCGCCCCACGTGGTGGCGTACCCCTTCACGGCGAAGAGGTCCTTGGCCCCCCACGGTATGCCATGCAGGGGCCCGCGGTACCGCCCCGCGGCGATCTCTTCATCGGCCCGTTGGGCCTGGGCCAGGGCCCGCTCTTCCGTGAGCGTCACGACG
>JAKBES010000369.1 GCA_021833665.1 Acidobacteriota bacterium | reverse complement strand
GGCGCCCGCCGCGATGAAGAGGATGTGGTCCGTCCGGATGAGGCCGTAACGCGTGCTCACCCGTGATCCCTCCACGATGGGGAGCAGGTCCCGCTGGACGCCCTCGCGGCTCACGTCGGGACCTTGCCCGCCGTGTCCCTTCCCCGCCACCTTGTCGATCTCGTCGATGAACACGATGCCCGCCGTCTCGGCGCGCTCCACCGCCTCGCGGGATATCTCGTCCTTGTCAATGAGCTTCTCTTCCTCCTCGCGCCCCAGCAGATCCATGGCCTCGGGCACTTTCACCTTCCGGGTCTTGCGGCGCCCTCCCATGAGGCCGGGCATGATGTCTTGAAGGTTGATGCCCATCTCCTCCATGCCCTGCTGGGTGAAGAGGCGCATGGAGGCTCCGCCTTCGGGCACTTCCACTTCCACCGAGCGGTCGTTCAGCTTCCCTGCGCGCAGCCATTCGCGCATCTTCTCCCGGCTCGTGGCCGCCGAGGCGGCGCCGGGCGGCGGCGGGGGCGCCCACGAGGGCTCGCCCGGGACGGCGGGGGCGGGCTCACCCGGCCTGTAAATTGGAGGAGCGGGAGGTATGAGCAGGTCCAGGAGGCGCTCTTCCGCGGCAGCTTTCGCCTTCTCCTGAACGCTGGCGATCTTTTCGGCACGGACAAGGTTGAAGGCGATCTCGGCCAGATCGCGGATCATGGATTCCACGTCCCGGCCCACGTAGCCCACTTCGGTGAACTTGCTCGCCTCCACCTTGAGGAAGGGCGATGCCGTGAGCTTGGCCAGGCGCCGGGCGATTTCCGTCTTGCCCACGCCCGTGGGCCCGATCATGATGATGTTTTTGGGAGCCACCTCCTCCCGCAGCACGGCCTCCAAGGCCTGCTGCCGTAGGCGGTTGCGCAATGCCACGGCCACGGCCCGCTTGGCGGCGGCCTGGCCGATGATGTACTTGTCCAGCTCCTCGACGATCTTCTTGGGGGTCAAGGGATCGTTGAGGCGGTTATAAAGAGAACCCGGTTCGGTTGTGATCATAACGTCTCCGAAGAGTGGCCGATGGAGTGGCGATTAAGCAATTAAGCGATTAGGCGATTAGGCGATTAAGCGACTAGGCGAAGCACTTGCCCTGCTTTGCTTTGCCTTTGCTTTGCCTTTCCTTTCCTTTTGGTCTAGCCTCTCGCGTCTCGCTTAATTGCGTCTCGCGTCTAGCGTCTCGCCTAATTGCGTCTCGCGTCTAGCGTCTCGCTTAATCGCGTCTCTCGTCTCGCCTTTCTCCTACAGCTCCAGCACCGTGACCTTGTCATTCGTATACACGCAGATTTCGCCGGCGATTCGAAGGCTCTCCTCGGCGATCCCCCGCGCGTCCATGGCGCAGTGGCCCAGCAGGGCCCTCGCCGCGGCAAGGGCATAGGGGCCGCCGGAGCCGATGGCCAGGACGCCGTCATCGGGGGAGATGAGCTCTCCGCTGCCCGAGAGGAGGAGCTGGTCCTTGGTGTCCGCCACGATGAGCATGGCCTCCAGGCGCCGCAAGGCACGGTCCATGCGCCAGTCCTTGACCAGCTCCACGGCCGCCCGCTCCAGGTTCCCATTGAACTCCTCGAGTTTCGCCTCAAAGCGGGTGAAGAGGGCGAAGGCGTCGGCCACGCCCCCCGCGAACCCGGCCAGGACCTGGTCGTGATAGAGCTTGCGCACCTTGCGCGCCCCGTGCTTGAGGACCGTCTGGCCGAAGGTGACCTGCCCGTCCGCCGCCATGGCCACCCTGCCTTCCTTGGCCACGCACAGGACCGTCGTGCCGTGCATCTGTTCCATGAAAACCTCCACCGAGAGGATAGCGCGGACGGCGGACCGGGGGAAGCGACACCCCTTCAAGCCGTCTCGTTCTCCGTTCTTGCTCCCTGTTCTTGTCCCCTGCCCATTGCCTCCTGCCCATTGCCTACTGCCTATTGCCTGCTGCCTGCTGCCCCCCCCTCACTTTACTCCAAACCGCACTTCAGCCCTTCGTCCGCCGCGCTCAGCGGCCACGAGGGTATGGCTCCCGGGGCGCAGGGACCACGGAAGGGGCCGTCCGCCAGGACGTGTGCCCAGGGGGACACCGTCCATGGTCCACGCCACGGAGGCGGCGGGATCGTCCGAGAGGACGCGAAGTTCCAGCGCCTGGAACTCGGACTTGAGGGTCGGATCGATCCAGTACGTGGCATCCTCGGGAGGATTTTCAATTTGAAAGCGCCTCTGCCCTGTTCGCCCGCCGTCATGCGTGGCCGGAGGAGGCGGCACCTCCTGGACCCGGCCCCGCGCGGAGGCCCACGTTCTAAACTCCGCGGGCCACCGGAGGCGTGCCTCTCGTCCGGAGGCCGAGTGCCACCGGCAGAGGGGCGGAGGCGACCGCACTGGGAGCCATTCGGCCAGGGACGAGGGGCAATCGGGCCCGGCCTTCTGGCCTGAAAGGGCGCAGACGGTGATTTGAACAAGGCCCGGCGGGGGCTCCACGATGGGTGGGTCTCCCGGACCCGGAAGGCGTCCCAGGGCTCGGCGCTCCGCGGCCACCATCACGTCGTGGAAGATGGGTCCGGCCCCCGTGACCCCCGAGGAGCCCTTCATGGGTGAACCGTCGAAATTGCCGACCCACACGCCCACGGTCACGTTCCGTGTGTAGCCCAGGGTCCAATTGTCGCGGTAGGCCTGGGACGTGCCGGTCTTCACCGCCACGGGAAAGGGAAACTCGAGGGCGCCGCCCCGGCCGAAGATAAAGGCTCGGGCCTCATTGTCGCACAGGATATCCGTCACCCAAAAGGCGGCCCGCGGGGACAGGACGGGGTGAGGAGCGAGGCGTGAGGAGTGCGGAGTGAAACGAGAAAGAAGACCGTCCTTCGGCTCCCGGACGCTCGGCTCCCCGATGTCCGTTCTGCCCGTTCCGCTGTCCGAATTCCGCCTTCCGAAGTCCCACTCCCCTTCCCCGCTCCCTGCTCCCGATGAAAGAGACATCACCGCCCGGGGAGGCAAATACTCTCCCCCGCGGGCGAGGGTTGCATAGGCGCATACCATCTCATCGAGCCTCACTTCGGGGTCGCCGAGGGTGAGGCCGTAGCCGTAGTAGTCAGCGGCGCGGTCCAGCGTAGAGAACCCGAGGGAGCGCAT
>JAKBES010000368.1 GCA_021833665.1 Acidobacteriota bacterium | reverse complement strand
CTCGGGGCCGTTGCGCACCCAGCCTCCCAGGCCGAGCGAGAGGGCCAGCCGGTGGACCGAGGGGCGAAACCCCACCCCTTGGACCACGCCCCGGCACACCAGGCGCAGGCGTGCGCGGGGCGGCGCGGGCCTCACGAGTGCTGGGCCCGCTTGGAGGCGAGGCGGGCGGCGAGCAGGCCGCACCAGGCGTCCACGCCCGTGCCCGTTTGGGCCGAGGCCATGAGCACTTCGCCGCCGGGCCGCAGGGTCTTGATCTGCCCCTTCACGGCCTCCAGGTCGAAGGAGACGTGGGGCATGAGGTCGGTCTTGGTGATGAGGGTGACCTGGGCCGCGGAGAAGATGCCGGGGTACTTGAAGGGTTTGTCGTCCCCCTCCGTGACGCTGAGGAGGGCCACCTTGAAGTCCTCGCCCAGGTCGTAGGACGTGGGACACACGAGGTTCCCCACGTTCTCGATGAAGAGGACGTCCAGATCGGGAAACTTCCCTTTCCTCAAGGCCTTGTTGACCTGCCGGGCGTCCAGGTGGCAGGCCCCGCCCGTGACCACCTGGAAGGCCGGAACACCCAGGGCGCGGATCCTGTCCGCGTCGCGCTCCGTGGCCACGTCGCCCTCGATGACGCCCACCGAGAGCTTCCCCTTGAGCTCGGCCACGGTCGCTTCCAGGAGGGTCGTTTTGCCCGACCCGGGGGAGGAGATGAGGTTCACCACGAGGGTGCCGTCTTCGGCGAAGTCTTCCCGAAGGTGCTGGGCTTCCACGTCGTTCGACTCCAGAACCCGCCTCTCCACCTGCACCTGAAGGGGCCCGTGCTCGTGGCCGAGGTTGCGGAAGGGACCGTGGGCGTGAACGTGGGAGTGGGACGGGTCGTCACACATGGGCGCCTCCTGGCTCGTCGGGAAGATAGCTCACCTGGAGGAGGTCCAGCTCGCGGCCCCCTTCCACCGTAAGAAACTCACCGCAATCGGGGCACACGGGAAGCCAGGACCCCTCGGCCCGCTCCTTGTCCTGGCCGCAGGCCGCGCAGCTCTGCCGGGCGCGTTGCCATGCCACGTCCAGGGGGCACCCTTCGTCCCGCGTGCCCGCCACCACCGCCTCCCAGGCGTAGGCCAGGAGCTCGGGGTCCACCGCGGACAGCTCGCCCACGGCCACGCGGACGTGCTCCAGGCGGCCGGGCCCGTAAGCCTCCGAAGCCTGAAGGCTGGCCCGGTAAATCTCAATGGCAACGCCCGTTTCGTGCATGGCCTCTCCGCGCGGAAAGTCTACCACGGCAGGCCGAGGTGAATCTTCATTGGGGCCACTCTGAAATGTGTGGGATACTACGCGCCTTGGCGCGCGGCTTGGCCGCGGGGGCACGACCCGCCACCTGCGCGCCCACTTTCCTGGAGGTCTTCCGTGTTGAACCTAGAACCCAAAAACCTATGGGACTACTTCCAATCTCTCAGCCGAATCCCCCGCCCCTCGGGGCATGAGAAGGCCGCCGCCGACTGGGTCGTCTCCGTGGCCAAGGCCCACCGCCTGCCGTACGAACGCTCCGCGGTGGGCAACGTGGTCATCCGCGTCCCCGCCACCCCCGGCCATGAAAAGGCCCCCGTGACCATCCTGCAGGGCCACCTGGACATGGTGTGCGAGAAAAACTCCAGCTCCACCCACGACTTCATGAAGGACCCCCTCGCCCTTCGCCAGGAAGGCAACACGGTTAAAGCCACGGGGACGACCCTCGGCGCCGACAACGGCATCGGCGTGGCCATGAGCCTGGCCCTCCTGGACGACCCCGCTTCCGTCCACGGCCCGCTGGAACTCCTCTTCACGGTGGACGAGGAGCGCGGGCTGAACGGGGTCAACGGCCTTACGCCCGGATTCATCAAGGGGCGCCGCCTGCTGAACCTGGACACGGAGGAGGACGGCTCCATCTACGTGGGCTGCGCCGGCGGCCAAGACACGGTCCTCACCCTGCGCGTGGCCAGGACCGCGGCTCCAGACCCGCGTCCCGTCTTCAAGCTCTCCGTGACGGGCTTGCGGGGCGGCCACTCTGGCGGCGACATCCACGAGGGCCGGGGCAACGCCAACCGGCTTCTCGTGCGGACCTTGCAGGCCATGGGCCGCATGGGCTTCGGCCTCGTGTCGGTGGACGGCGGCTCCAAGCGCAACGCCATCCCCCGGGAGGCCTTCGCCGTGTTTCACATGGACAAGGATCAGATCGGGGCCGCGCGCGACGCCGCCGCCAAGATGCAGGCCACGGCCCGCCTGGAGCTGAAGGGGCTGGACGACGCCGTGAGCATCAGCGTGGAGACCGGCAAGGCCGAGCTGCCTCCCCTCTCTCCCGTGAGCCAGACCAAGCTGCTCACCCTTCTGGCCGCCATCCCCCACGGGTACACGGCGCTGAGCAGGGACATCCCTGGCCTCGTGGAGACCTCCACCAACTTCGCCATCGTCAGCACCTTCAAGGGCAAAGTGGAGATCTGCACCTCCCAGCGTTCCTCCGTCATGTCCCAGCTGGCCTGGGCCGCCGACTGGGTCGCCAGCATCGGGCGTCTGGCGGGAGCCAGGGTCGTCCAGAGCGACGGATATCCCGGCTGGAAGCCCAACCTTGATTCGCCCATCCTCAAGGCCGCTCAGGCCACCTTCGCGCGGCTCTACGGGTTCGAACCGGCCCCCAAAGCCATCCACGCGGGGCTTGAGTGCGGCATCATCGGCGACAAGTTCCCGGGCATGGACATGATCTCCATCGGGCCCGAGATCCGCAACGCCCACTCGCCCGACGAAGAAGTGCACATCGACTCGGTCCAGAAGACCTACAAAGTCCTCGTGGAGCTGCTCAAGGATCTGGCATAGGGGTGGGAATTAGGTGAGTAGGTGATGAGGTGATGAGGGGATGAGGGAAACGCGCCGCGGATGCATCTCATCCCGGCATCCCGGCATCCCCTCATCCCGGCATCCCGGCCATCTCCTCATCCCGGCATCCCGGCATCTCCTCATTCCGGCATCCCGGCATCCCCTCATCTCGGCATCCCGGCATCCCCTCATCTCGGCATCCCGGCATCCCCTCATCCCGGCACCCCGGCATCCCCTCATCTCGGCATCCCGGCATCTCCTCATCTCGGCATCCCGGCATCTCCTCATTCCGGCAT
>JAKBES010000367.1 GCA_021833665.1 Acidobacteriota bacterium | reverse complement strand
GGGAAGGACCGTCAGGGTGGGCACGTCGGCTTATCTGGCGGATGAAGGTGTTGCCCTCCACGGCGCGGACGATCGAGCTGCGGGCCTCGAATCCCAGGGAAAGACCGTCCTGGCGGTAGCCGTGGACGGGCGCCTCTCAGGATGGCTGGCCGTGTCCGACGCCCCCCGTCCCGAGGCCGCGGAGGCCGTGAGGGTCCTCGGCGCCTCGGGCCTTTCGGTGGTCCTTCTCACGGGAGATAGGGCGGGGGCGGCCCGAGCCGTGGCGGCGCAGCTTGGCATCACGCGGGTCATGGCGGGCGTGCTGCCCGACGGAAAAGCTGAGGCCGTCGCCGCGCTTCAGGCTTCGGGCTGGACGGGCGAGGAAGGGAGCCCGGCGAGCGACGGCGGCTCCGCTCTTCGCTCGCCGCTCCCCGCGCCCCAGATCGTGGCCATGGTGGGAGACGGCGTGAACGACGCCCCGGCCTTGGCCCAGGCCGACGTGGGCATCGCCATGGCCTCGGGGACCGACGTGGCCAAGCAGGCCGCCGCCCTCACCCTCGTGCGCTCCGACCTGACTCTCGTGCCCAAGGCCCTCGCCCTCTCCTCCGCCACGGTCCGCAACGTGCGCCAGAACCTCTTCTGGGCCTTCGGCTACAACGTCCTCGGCATCCCCGTGGCGGCGGGCGTCCTCGTGCCCCTCGGCGGACCGGGCCTCACGCCCGTGCTCGCCGCCTTTATCATGGCCTTCTCGTCCGTGTTCGTCGTGAGCAATGCGCTCAGGCTGAGGAGAGTGCCTCTTAAGTGAAACGGGAGCGGGGAGCGGGGAGCGGGAAGCGGAAGTACTAACCCACAAACCTGCGCCGTTTCCTTACTCCCTGCTCCCAGCTCCCCTTCTCCCCTCCCTCATGTCCTCACGTTGAGCAGCAGGTAGCCCCCGGCGGACCCCAGGAGAACGGCCGGGGCCCAGGCCGCCAGGGCGGGGTCGAGCCACTGCATGGCCCCCACGGAGTTGAAGACGGCGCCCAGGGCGTAGTAGAGGATCGAGAGGCCCAGGGCGATGGCGATGCCGTAAAGAGATCCGCGACGGCCCGTGACGAAGGCGAAGGGAAGGCCCAGGAGGAGGAGGACGAGGGGAGCCGTGGCGTCGGCGAACTTCTGGTAGTAGTCCACACGCTGCTGGTAGGTGGGGTAGCCCTTCTCCCGAAGCTCGGCGATGAGCTTTTTCAGATCCCCCGAGGAGAAGTACTGGCTTTCCGTGAAGGGAGGCACCACGAAATACTCTCGGGGCAAGCCCAGGGCCAGGGTCCCCGACGGTTTGGCCTCGAAGGGCTTGGCGGGGTCTCTGCGCCACTCCCAGCCCCTCGCGTAGCTGAGCGTGCCGGTGCCGGAGAAATGGGCCTCCTTGGCGAAGAACCGGGAGGCGAGTTTGAAGTGGTCCTTTTGGAGCGTGTAAATGGAAAACCCTTGGAAGGCCTTGCTCTTGGCGTCGTAGTGGCGGTAGTGGAAGAGCTGGCGCCGCCCGGGAGCGAAGAGCCAGACGTCCAGCGTGCTTGCCACGCCCCGGCTCGCGATGCCCTTGATGGCGTCCCTCGTGGTCTGGGCCTTCCGGCTCGTGGAGGGCACCGCGCCTTCGCCCAGGGCCCAAAGGAAGAGACACGCCCCCAGTCCCACCGCGAGGACGGGAAGGCTGATGCGGTAAAGGGAGAGGCCGCTGGCCTTCATGGCCGTCAGCTCGTTGGTCCGCTCCAGGAGGGCAAAGGTCACGAGGGCGGCCATGAGGACCGCGAGGGGAGTCAGCATGATGAGGATGCCCGGGGAGTGGTTGAGGAGGTACGTGACGAGAAGATGGATCTTGTCCTGGTTGGTCATGAACTCGCTCAGGCCGCGCACCTCGATGACCCAGTCCAGCAGGAGGATGGAGGCGACGATGAGGGCCAGAAACGCCGCCATGCGTTTCAGGAGATAACGGTCCAAAATGGGGATACCCCGGGTCAGCGGTATGGGGCGCACGCCCTCCTGCTCCAGTTCTCCCGCCGTGGCGCGGCCGGGAAAGAGCCCCAGCATCGCTTGGACCCATCCTCCCGAGGCCATGCGGTCCTTGCGCCGCAGGAGAATGAGCCCCACGGCCAAGAGGGCCGCGTCGGGCACGTACGCCGCGAGGACGGGGTTGACCCGTCCCGCCAGGGCCAGGTCGCTCAGGGCCGAGAGGAGAACCCAATAGCCCAGCAGGACCACGAGCGAGAGGCTGAAGCCCGCGCCCTTCCCTCCCCGCACGTTGACCATCCCCAGGGACATGCCGATAAGGGCGAAAAAGAGGGCCGCCAGGGAGGCGGCGATGCGCCGATGCAGCTCGAAGCGGAGGGCCGCGCGCTCCTTGAGCGCCAGCCCGGGATCGGAGGACTGGGGCGGCAGAGTGAGGCGGCCCAGGAGGGACAGGGTCCCCAGTTCCGCCAGCCCCTTCTGCATGCCGCTTTGCCCCGCGGGACCCGTGTCCACGGTGAGGGCCTGCTCGTCAAAGGTGGTGGTCTCCACCTTGCCCGGCGATTTCCGGTCAAACTTCACCGTCTCCCCGTCCTCCAACAGAAACTGAAGGGTTCTGCCGTCCGGCGAGCGCACGGTGCGCCCGCCCCGGGCGAGGGTGAGGGTGTCGATGGGGCCGTTGGACCGCTGAAACACCAGGACGTGCTCATACCGGCCCGAGGCCTCGTCCACCTTCTCCGCGTAGAGGAGGACTCCGGGGATGCGGTCGAAGAAAACGCCGGGGCGCAGCAGGCGCACGAGGTTCATGGCCTGCGTGGCCTCCCCCTGGAGGCGGTCGGCGGCGGACCTGCACGCGGGCACCAACCAGAAATTGAAGAGGAGGAGAACGCCGGCCACCGCGGCGCCGAAGAGGAGGGGCGGCCTCACGAGCTTGCCGCTGGGAATCCCGCTGGCCCTCAGGGCGATGATCTCGCTGTCACTGCTCAGGCGCCCGAAGGCGATGATGGTCCCGAGGAGGAGGGCGATGGGGAGCGTGTAGGCCAGAAGGCCCGGCAGGCTCAGCAGAAACATGAGGGCCATGGCGCCGGCGGAGAGGCCCTCCTGAATCACCAGGCTGGCGAGCTGAAAGATGAGCTGGATGAGAAAAAGGAACGAGTAGACCACGAGCCCCACCCA
>JAKBES010000366.1 GCA_021833665.1 Acidobacteriota bacterium | reverse complement strand
ACCAGCCCCCGCGCCTTCACCCGCCTTCCGGCCATTGCTGGCATAGGCCATCATTCCCGCCGTGCCTGCTGGGAGCGTGGCGACAGTGTAGGAGCCGGGAGAAACGGGGGCTGAGAATGTTCCTGTGGTAGCGGATAATGCCCGTGTGGATACAGAAGTGCTAAAAGCAGCATTACCATTTGTTAAGGTAAGTATTCCCCATCCAACTGTATTAGCATTATTTGTCCACTGTAAAACTGTGGAGGTATTAGTAGAGTCTGCTTGAAGCCTAATAGCATAATTACCATTAGTGTTTTGGGCAACAAAGCCAGAGGTCCATTGAGTTGCCTGGAACATAGGTGCGGTAACAGTTGAGCTAAATGTTCCTGTTGTAGCTGATAATGCTCCAGAGAATGTTCCTGTTGTAGCTGATAATGCTCCAGAGAATGTTCCTGCGGTAGCTGTTAATGCCGCCATAGATAGATTGCCAATACCAGTATCCCCGGTTTTATTTATCGGTGTAAACCCTAGCGCGGCCTGGGCCCCGCTCACATCTGTCACGGCCAAGGTCACGGCTCCGGTTCTACCGGCCACGCTCTGCACGGGGGCCAGGGCGGGGGCATTGGCGGCGATCTTGGCTTGGACATGGGCTGTCGTGGCCAGGGTGGTGCTGTTGTCTGCCGTGGCGGGGGTGGGGGCTGTCGGGGTTCCGGTGAAGGCCGGGGAGGCCAGGGGCGCGGCGCCGGGGATGCTCGACACGCCAAGCACCACGGCGCCGACTTGTCCGTTTACGCTCGTGACTTCGTTCGTAAAAAGGAGGTAGCCCACCGGCTCACCTCCCTTGTAGCTCTAGCGTGATGGTCCCACCGGCGCCGCCGGGGCTCTCCAGGTAGAGGGCCGTCATGGAGAGGTTGTTGCGCACTTCGCTGAGCACCAGGGGCACGGCGGCCTCGGTCGTGGCGCCGAATTTCAGGGAAGCCGTTGCACCGCTCAGGGCCTTCACCACCACGGTTTCCACCGTGGTCAGGGTGCCCAAGGGAACGAGCTGGTCCACCACGGCCGCCGCAAGGGAAACTGTGGTCTGGGTGATCTTGGTATTCGTGTTCGGCTGCGTGGCCAGGGCCGCCACAAGGGCCGCCTGGAGGGCCGTCACCGTGGCATCCTTCGACAGCGGCGCCAGGTCCGAGGCCTGGGCCGGCGTGGTGATGTCCCCGGCGGGGTCAAGAATGAGGACGGGAGCGGGTTTCATGGTTTAACCTACATCAGAAAGATGTTGACCAGCTCAGGCGGCCCCATGACGACCGTACTGGGCGCCCACCCGATGAGGCCGTCAGCTTCCACATTGAGAGTGCTTGTCCCCGTCAACTGAAGCCCAATAAAGGGGCCATTGACTGGAATGAACTGTTTGAAGCTCTGCCTGGCCGGGAGTGTGAACGTGCGAAATGTTGCACTGTTGACCTCGGCATAGATCCAATCAACGATATCGGCCGCGTTTGCCGATTCCGCGATGGTCAGAGTTCCCGCCGCCAAGGGCGCGGCTCCGAGTGTCTGGAAGAGGATGGGGCCAGAGGGTGCGAGGTTAAACACGAAAGACGAACCGTCTGACGTATTGACCACAGTTGTCACCGTCTCCACTTCTCTAGTAAATCCTGATTGGAGGGTGATAGTGCTCCCTGCTTTGAGCTGATATTGAAAAGTGCTCATGCCATGATCCTCCGCAGGAGCACGAAGCCCAGGAAGGCCAGGAGGGCCACGCCCGCGCTACCGAGGCCCACGGCGCCGGCGACGAAGGCGGCCTTGTAGAGGGCGGCGCGGTCGAGGATCTTGGGCACATAGGCCCGCGTCTCCGCGGGAAGGGCGGATTCCACGCCCGCCCAATCCGTTCGGCCCGTCCGTGCAATCGCCTTGTCAACGGTCCCCATGCCTGCGTTGTAGGCCGCGAGGGCTAGGCTCACCGGCTCCGCCGCGTTGGCATAGCGCGCAATCAGGTTTTTCATGTACCGCACTCCAGCATCAAGGCTGGCAGACGGATCGAAGGGGCTCCCGTGGCCCCATTCGGACCAGGTGGCGTCCATGAACTGCATCAGGCCCTTGGCACCCGCGCCGCTCACGGCCTCCGGGTTGAATCCGCTTTCGGCGGAGGCCTGCGCGGCCAGCAGGGCCGCGTCATACCCATGCGCGCTGGCAATGGACTGAATGAGAGGTTTCAGGACCGCGAACGTCATCCGAACACCTCGAAACGAACGTCAATGTCTGGGAACGGACTGGGGAGGGCGGTCGGGTCTGTCAGGGGATCGCGGATGATGCGGAGCTTCAGCGGCGCGCCTTCGGGGATGAGTCCATCAAGGTAGATTTCATCGGTCGCGGCCTTCGGCGTGATGGTGTAGCGGATCTGGTTCGCCACGAGCACCTGGAGGCGCACCAGGCGGGCGTACGCATCCGAGCCGCAGAAGTACCGGAGCACCTGGTGCCGGCGCCATCCGCGCGTGTTGTCCTCCAGCTCCAGGGCGCCGGAGCCGGTGAGGATGTCCCCCAGCTTCCCGACCACGGCCAGAGACAGGGGGTTCAGCCTCTTGGGATCTACGTCAACAATCAGGCCGCCGGCCATGGGAAGCTCCTAGACTTCCTGGCCGTAGAAAACCACTTCCAAGAAGACGTTTCCGTAATTATTGACGGCATCCTGGAGTAGGAAATTCGGGCCGTAGTTCACAATCAGGGTCGGCGTCTCGTTGCCCCCGAGCTGGAAGGGCGGCACCGGCAGGGGCCCGCCGTCGAGCTGCTGAAAGACGCTCACGGGAACGTCACCATTCGTCAACACACGCATGTCGTTCCGGTCGAGGGCGACACGGATCCGAATGAGGCGCTCGGCGAACTGGAGATTGGCGAGGGGCGGAATCAGGCCGGTGGCTGAGGGCTCCACGCGGAGATAGGCCTGGAGGCGGTCCACCTGCATCGTAGTCCGGCCGGTGATGTCAATGGACTGCTGGAGCGGGTACGAGGCTCCGATCTGCATCGCAAACGAGGCGACTTGGAATAGTCCGGGAATCGAGGCCATGCGGCCCTCCGAGGAAGGGCGCGGGAGGCCCGGAGGCCTCCCGCGGGGTCAGGTACTACAGGGCGACCTTGGCGGCCTTCTGCCCGTGGAAAACCACGATGCAGTCC
>JAKBES010000365.1 GCA_021833665.1 Acidobacteriota bacterium | reverse complement strand
CGCCGGGCCTCCGCCGCGTTCCTTTCCCCTTAGCGCTTCGTCTCTCGCGTCTACCTATATCTCCAACATCATCCGCTCGGGGTTCTCGATGCACGCCACGATGCGCCTGAGGAAGGTCACCGCCTCTCGGCCGTCCACAAGACGGTGGTCGTAGCTCACGGCCAGGTACATCATGGGCCGGATGACGATCTGGTCGTCCACCACGACGGGTCGTTTCTTGATGGCGTGCATCCCCAATATGGCGCTCTGGGGCGGGTTCAAGATGGGCGTGGAGAGGAGGTTCCCGTAGATGCCGCCGTTGGAGACGGTGAAGACGCCCCCGGAGAGTTCCGCGAGGGTGATGGTCTTTTCGCGGACCTTGCGCGCCAGATCCGCGATGGCCAGCTCCACGCCCGCGAAGCTCAACCGGTCCGCGTCGCGCACCACGGGGACCACCAGCCCCCGCTCCGAGCTCACGGCCACTCCGATGTCGTAGTAGTGGTTCTGCACGATCTCGCTGCCCTGGATCTGGGCGTTGACCTGGGGCATGGCCATGAGGGCGTCCACGGCGGCCTTCAGGAAGAAGGACATGAAACCCAGATCCACCCCATATTTGGCTTTGAACGCTTCCCGGTACTTCGCTCTCATGGCGAGGACGCCGGTCATGTCCGCCTCATTGAAGGTCGTGAGCATGGCCGTGCTGTTCTTGGCAACGACCAGCCGCTCGGCGATGCGGGCCCGCAGGGGGGTCATGGCCATCCGGGTTTGGCGTTCAGCCGCATCGAGACCGGAGCGCGGCGCCTGGGGCTGAGGGACGGGAGGCGCGGGGGCCGGTGAGGGCACCTGTCCTATGATGCGTTGCTCGACCGGGGAGGGCCCTTGGCCCTCCGCCCGGTTCTGTTGTGGCACGGCCGCTCCTCGCCGCGAGCCCTCCAGATACCGCACCACGTCTTCCTTCGTCAGCCTGCCCTCGCGCCCCGTCGCGGGGATGGCCTTGGGATCCAGGCGGTACTCCTGGAGCATGCGGCGTACGGCGGGAGAGTATTCATCGTCCTCCGCCATGGCCGCGAGCTTGGCCTTGGCCGCGGGGAGGCCGGCGATGGGGTTCAGCGGCGGGCCGGAGGTCTGAGGCACGGTGGCGGCCGGCGGGACCGGCGGCCCCGCCGGCGTGGGCGCGGGTGGCGCGGGAACCGATACGGAGGTGTCGATGGTCCCCACGGCCTGCCCTATTTTCACCGAGGCCCCCACGGGAACAAGGGTCTTGAGCCGCCCTCCATGTTCGGCGTTGATGGTCATGGTGACCTTGTCCGTCTCCAACACGAAGAGGGGATCGTCGGTCTTCACCACCTCGCCGTCCTGCCGGACCCACTCCGCGAGGAGGCCTTCGGTGATTGATTCGCCAACGGTGGGGACCTTCACATCCACGAGCATAGGTTCCTCCCCTTCGCATGGGTTCCGGGATTCCGGGTTATCACGTGGGGGAGGACCGGCGCGCCTCGCTCCGCCATACCTTCTCCCCCGCGTTCAGACACGCCTTTGCTACGCCTCCGAAACCAGGGCTCCTCACTCCTCCAGGGCCGATCGCACCAGGGCCTCCTGCTCCCGTTTATGGGCGGCGAGGGACCCCGCCGCGGGACTGGCGCTGGGCGCGCGCCCCACGTATCGCACCCGGCTCGCGGGAAAAAGCTCAAGGAGGCGGGGGAACATGAAGGTCCAGCCGCCCCGGTTCTTGGTCTCCTCCTGGGCCCAGACCACCTCCCGCGCCCCGGCGTACTTCGCGGCCACCTCGGCCATGAGGGCCTCGGGGTAAGGATACAACTGCTCCACGCGCACCAGGGCCACCCCCTCCGTCTTGTACTGGCGGCGTCGCTGGAGGAGGTCGTAAAAGACCTTGCCGCTGCATAGAACCAGGCGCCGGGGCTGGGCGGGCGGCTCGGGATCGTCCAGCACTTCGCGAAACCCTCCCGCGGCCAAATCGTCCACGGGGGACAGGGCCAGGGGATGGCGCAAGAGGCTCTTGGGTGCCATGACCACGAGCGGGCGGCGGAAGTTCCGCTTCGTCTGGCGGCGCAGGGCGTGGAAGTACTGGGCCGGCGTCGTCAGGTTCACCACCTGGAGATTGTCGTCGGCGCAGGCCGCCAGGTACCGCTCCATGTAGGCGTTGGAGTGCTCGGGCCCTTGCCCTTCCATGCCGTGGGGCAGGAGCAGGACGAGTCCGCTGGAACGCTTCCACTTGGCCGTGGAGCTGACGAGGAACTGGTCGATGATGACCTGGGCGCCGTTGGCGAAGTCGCCGAACTGGGCCTCCCAGAGGACCAGCATGCGCGGCTCGGCGAGGGAGTATCCGTAGTCGAAGCCCAGGACGGCCGCCTCCGAAAGCATGGAGTTGTAGACGCAGAATTTCGCCTGCCCGGACCGGACGTGGTTGAGGGGCACGTAAGGCTCCTGCGTGGCCATGTCCTGCCACACGGAATGGCGCTGGGAGAAGGTGCCCCGGGCGCTGTCCTGGCCACTCAGGCGCACGGGAGTGCCCTCGTGCAGGAGGGCGCCGAAGGCGAGGAGTTCGGCCGTGGCCCAGTCCACCGTTCCGTGCTCCTCCACGGCTTTCATGATTTCGGGGAGGTGGCGGGCCACTTTGGGATTCAGCGAAAAGCCGTCAGGCACGGTGGTGAGAGCCCTCGCCACGTCCTGCAGAGCCTCGGGAGTGGCGGCAGTGGACGCGGGCTCATGGGAGTAGCCCCCCTTAAGTCCCTGCCAGTACGGCCCTACCGACAGGGTCGAGGCAACGACCTCGTGTGCCTTGACCGTCTCGAAGGCCCGCTGCAGGCGGCCCTGGAAGTCCGCGGTGATGGCATCCACTTCCTGGGACGTGAGGACGCCCGAGTCCAGGAGCTGTTGGATGTAGAGGCGCCGCACCGAAGGGCGGTCCTTGATTTTCCGGTAGAGGACGGGCTGCGTGAAGGCCGGCTCGTCGGCTTCGTTGTGGCCGTGGCGCCTGTAGCAGATCATGTCCACCACCACGTCCTTGCCGAAAGCCTGCCGGAAATGGAAGGCCAGCTCCGTCACGTAGACCACCGCCTCGGGGTCGTCCCCGTTCACGTGGAAGATGGGGGCTTCGATCATTTTGGCCACGTCGGTGGAATAGGGCGTGGACCGGGCGTC
>JAKBES010000364.1 GCA_021833665.1 Acidobacteriota bacterium | reverse complement strand
CTGCAGGGAGGCTGCACGCAGGTGCTCCCGTACGAGGGCAACGACAACACGAGCAGCAGCGGCTACGGGGTGGGCCTGGCGGCCGATGGCTCCGACGCGGCGCCGGAGCAGATCGTGACCTTCCCCTCCTCGGGCGGGGGCGAGACCGAGCTGATGGTCTACCTCACGGTCCCAGCACAGGGCTCCGGGAACAACTTCCAGGTGGAGATCACCAAATGCGATCCCAGCGGGAATGTCCTTCCGAACCGCGTGTGTGGCCTCTCCGGTCTCTACACCACCTGGAAACGGATCTATGTGGAACGGGACCACATGTTTCGAAGGGGAGGGTTGCTGTTTACCGACTACGACCCCGCAACGTGCGGTAGCAACTGTAACCAAATCACCGTGTACGATTGGGCCAATGTGGCGAACGGGGACACCATCATCGTGTTCGATGAAACCACTACCGCAGAAAACGGAGGAGAGATACGGACAATCACCGGGGACCCGGTCAATAACGGAGACGGCACGGAAACTCTTACCCTAAATACTCCGCTCGCTAATCACTACTACGCTACAAGCCACGACGGCTCGATACCTCCGCTACCGACCTTTACAAACGGCCATTCAGGGGGAATCGGTGTGATTCATAGCGCCGATGGCTTGATCACCGATACCGACCCCAACCAGATCAACGGGGCGGGCTCGGCGTTTTACGACGCGGACATGCGGGACATCGAACAGCCCTTCGATGACGCGTACGTGGAGTTTGTCGGGCTCCGGAGCGGCATGGGAGCCGTGCCGTACGTGCACTGGACAACGGCCTCGACCCCCGGGCAGATCACGTCCCAGCTAATTGGCTTCGAAAAAATTTGGTTCTTCAACCAGGGCAAGATCAATTACCTTCACCTGCTGGGGATGGAGGATGGGGACCCCTATGATGCAGGGTCCATTGGGGGTTCACCCTTTGATGGAACAGGGACACAGACAGGAGCCAGTTGCATCTATGAACAAAAGATCATCGCCCTCAACCCAGGTGACCCTGCCACTCAAGCCGCGGTGACCCAGTACTGCACGGTCCACGAGCTGACGCACAACTTTTCCATTCAAGGCCTGTCCAAGGACACGTACCATTGCAGCAACATGGCGTGGCCGCTCGCTTCCGACGTACCAGGTCCGCACGAATGCATCATGAATGAGGATCTGTCAGCGAATCCTCCCAAGGGATTTGTTACCTATACGACTTCCCCTCCAAGGTTTTGCCTGAACCACCTGTTCACCGGAGGTACGTTGGTGGATGTTGAGACAAGTATTCGGAGCCAGCAGGATCCCCTGCCTTATTGAGAGGAATGGTCCAATGAACAAGGCAATGCTCGCGTGGGTGTTCTTGGTTGTGGCGGGTGCCGGCTGGTGCCAGGGGGCCCCGCAGGTAACCACGCTCAAACTGGTGATCGCCACACGGCAGCAAACCGCGCTAGTGGGAGAGCCGGTATACTTTTCCGCCCAAGTCACCAACGAAGGCCCCATAACCGCCATCGTGAAGGTCAATTCTGGCGATGTGATGGGGCCTTGGCTGTACATGGGCTGCTGCAAAGAGGCTCTCGTCATTCAAGCGCCGGACGGGCACATTCACTACGGGGCATTCAGCGTCCTTTACGCGGTACTCAAGCCTGGGGAGACGAAGAGCACCTCGGACGCGAACTGTGATGGGTTGGTCCTGAGCCAGCCTGGCCATTATAACGTGTGGGCCGAGCTGGAAAGTACGGGGGTGAGCGCAGAGCCCACAGTCTCTCCGAATCCCCCCCGCTATGACTACTTCTGGAAAGGTCATGCCATCAGCAACGCCTGTTCGATCGACATCCTCGCCCCCACGGGCGTTGACGCAGCGGCCTACCAAGCCTTCAAGGGCAACCCCCTGGCTCATCCAGTGGACCTCTTGAAGCGCTTTCCCACCTCGACCTATGCGGCCTACGTGGTGTACGGCGTTATGCATGGTTTTGCCGGGGGCGACCAACCCATGTTTCTCCGTAGCATAGAGACGGGCAGCTATCTGTCCAACTCCTATCCTGATGACACGGGGAAGAGCAAGGATGGGTGGCGTTCATTGAGCGGCGAGCAGGCCGCTCAGTGGTGGGTCAAGTGGATCAACATCATCCTTTCGAACCATCCCGACATTTGGTTTGCCGACCGGCTCCGGCTCAAGCGCGCGGTGGATCAGGTAGCCCTCAAGAACTACCAAGTCGGCGCGGCCGATCTTCAAACCCTTTCCCAGCAGGCTAACCCGGACGTGGCCCAGAAAGCGCAAGCGATTCTGGGTGAGATGAAGCAGAAGGGGTGGATCCAGAATTAGCCATGGTTCGGACTTTGGTCATGGTTCTTGGGATGATGATGGGCTCCGCCTACGCACAGGGTTGGGCACCCCCCGCTTCTGTCGCGGTCTCCCTGGCCTTGCTCCAGCGGTCTGCGCTACCGGCAGAGCCCCTTCATGCCGTCATTACGATTCGCAACCAATCGGGGCAGGCTTTGAAGCTCTCCTTCGAACCGAGCGGTGACGTGTTGGGACCCTGGTCGGACGTACCTGCGCTGTTGTTGTCCTCAGACGGAGGAACAAAGCCCGCTTACTGTATCCAGACGGCCCACACGATGATGGCGGACTTTGCGTTACACGCCGAGGATGGCGGTTATTGGACGCCACCCGGGAAGAGCATTCAGTTTGATGTGGTATTCGATCTTCCCAAGCCGGATGGGGTTCAACCAGGAAGTTATGCGGTGACCGCACATTACGAAGCACCGGGAAGGCATCTGGGGCAGGAAGGCGGTATCGTCAGCCAACCGAACGATGCGTACTACGTCTGCAACCAGTGCTGGGCAGGCACCGTGGATAGCAGTCCTGTTCAGGTCACCGTGGAGGCCCCCACGGGCGTTGACGCGGCGGCCTACCAAGCCTTCAAGGGCAACCCTCTGGCTCATCCAGTGGACCTCTTGAGGCGCTTTCCCACCTCCACCTATGCGGCCTACGTGGTGTACGGCGTTATGCATGGTTTTGCCGGGGGCGACCAACCCATGTTTCTCCGTAGCATAGAGACGGGCAGCTATCTGTCCAACTCCTATCCTGATGACACGGGAAAGAGCAAGGATGGGTGGCGTTCATTGAGCGGCGAGCAGG
>JAKBES010000363.1 GCA_021833665.1 Acidobacteriota bacterium | reverse complement strand
TTGCCAAACCGCCCCAGTTGCCGGATAATCGAAGCAAGGGGAGGATATGGCGGCCGATCTGAAATTTCCTTACGTGGCGCTGGAGGGCCCCATCGGCGTGGGCAAGACGACGCTGGCCAAGGTCCTCGCCAAACGGCTCGGCGCCACGTTGCTGCTCGAAGACCTCCAAAACCCCTTCCTGCCCGATTTCTACCAGGGGCGAAAAGGCGCCGCGTTCCAGTGCCAGCTCTTTTTTCTCCTCACCCGGTACCAGCAGCAGCAACAGCTCGTCCAGCGCAGCCTCTTCGACACCAAGATCGTGGCCGACTACATCCCGCTGAAGGACAAGATCTTCGCCCACCTCAACCTCAACGACTCGGAGCTGGTCATCTACGAGAAGATGCACGCCATCCTCTTGGAGAGCGTCCCCAAGCCCGACGCGGTCATCTACCTTCAGGCCACGACGGACACCCTCATCAAGCGCATCCGATCCCGCAGCCGGGATTACGAAAAGCGCATCTCGGATGAGTACATCGACGAACTGAACAAGGCCTACAACTTCTTTTTTTTCAGATATCAAGAGACCCCCCTCTTGATTGTTAACACGAATGATGTAGATTTTGAGAGGGGCACCGGGGAGCTCGACCACCTGATCGGCCAGGTGAACAGGCTCGAACGCGGCGTCCTCCTGTACGCCCCGCTGGGATCCGCCTGACGGACCTGGACTGGGCGAAGGTTCCACCTCACCCGCATCTTTCCCTCAAGCCCTTCGGGGATGGGGAGAAAGGAGAGCTCTCTTGTCCAAAATATCGGCAGCCATGCCCCAGGCCATCACCGTTCCCGGCCTGAGGGAGCGCAAGGCTCAAGGCCAGCGCGTGGTCATGCTCACGGCGTACGACCACCCCTCTGGCCGAATGGCGGAGGACGCCGGGGCGGACATTCTCCTCGTGGGCGATTCCCTGGGCATGGTGGTCCAGGGCCAGCCCGACACCCTCGCCGTCACCCTCGACCACATGGTCTACCACTGCGCCATGGTCTCCCGCGCCGCCAAGCGGTCCCTCGTGGTGGCTGACATGCCCTTCATGACCTACCACACGGGGTGGGAGGACGCTGTCCGCAACTGCGGCCGCTGCCTCCAGGAAGGCGGCGTGCAGGCCGTGAAGATCGAGGGCGGCGCCAAGCGCGCGGCTCTGATCAAGGCCCTCGTGGACAGCGAGATTCCCGTCATGGGCCACATCGGCCTCACGCCCCAATCTCTTCACACCTTCGGCGGATTCAAGGTGCAGGGGAAAACAGCGGAGACCGCCCAGGCGCTCCTGGACGACGCGAAAGCCGTGGAGGAGGCGGGCGCCTTCGCCATGGTCCTTGAATGCATTCCCAGTGAAGTGGCCAAGGAGATCACGGCACGCTCCGGCATCCTGACCATCGGCATCGGGGCCGGTCCCCACTGCGACGGCCAGGTCCTCGTATTCCACGATCTGCTGGGTCTGTACGACGGCCCCATGCCGCGATTCGTGCGGTCTTACGGCGACTTCGGCAAACAGATGCGCGAGGCCCTGGGCCGATTCCGCGAGGACGTGCTCACCGGCCGGTTCCCCTCCGAGGAGGAGGCCTTCCACCTCTCGCCGGAGCAGGCGCGCCGCTTTGGAGCAAGGGACGAGGATGCTGGTACTTCGGAGTCTTGAGGAGCCGCGCCGCTTCGCGCGCGCCTGCAGGGCCCGGGGCGAACGGGTGGGCCTGGTGCCCACCATGGGATATCTGCACGAGGGCCACCTCTCCCTGATCCGTGAGGCCAAGCGCCGCGCACGCCGCGTGGTGGTGACGCTCTTCGTCAACCCTACCCAGTTCGGCGCCGGCGAGGACCTGGACCGTTATCCCCGGGACTTGGAGCGCGACCGGGCCCTCTGCGAGGCGGAAGGGGCCGATGCCCTCTTCACCCCCGAGGCGCGGGACATGTATCCTCCAAGCCACGCCACGAGGGTGAACGTCTCGGGCACTCTCACGTCGGGCCTGTGCGGCGCCAAGCGGCCAGGCCATTTCGCCGGGGTGGCTACGGTCGTCACCAAGCTCTTCAACCTCTGCGAGCCCGATGTGGCCGTCTTCGGGCAGAAGGACGCCCAGCAAGCCGCCGTCATCAAGCGCGTCACCGCGGACCTGGATCTGCCCGTGGAGATCGTCGTGGCGCCCATCGTCCGCGAGCGCGACGGCCTGGCCATGAGCAGCCGAAACGTGTACCTGTCCCCGGAGGAGCGGGCCCAGGCGCCCGTCCTCAAGCGTTCCCTGGACGCCGCCGCCGCCCTCTACCGCGGAGGGGAACGCAGAAGCCGCGTGATCGTGGAGGCGGCGCGGTCCCACATCGGCTCGGCCCCCCTCGCGAAGGTCGACTACATGGAGATGGTGGACGCCGGGAGCCTGGCCCCCGTGGACGTGCTGGAAGGCCCCGCCCTCCTGGCCGTGGCCGTCTATTTCGGAAAGACCCGCCTCATCGACAACACCCTTTTGCCTGACGACGGAGTCATGTGAGATGCTGCTGACCATGCTCAAAGGAAAAATCCACCGTGCCACCGTGACGGACGCGAATTTGGCTTACGAGGGCTCCGTCACCGTGGACCCCGTGCTCCTGGACGCTTCGGGCATCCTGCCCCACGAGGCCGTGGACATCCTGGACGTGACCAACGGCGCGCGCATCACCACCTACACCCTCGTGGGCACCCCCGGCTCGGGCATGGTGTGCGTCAACGGCGCGGCCGCCCACCTCGTCCACAAGGGCGACCTAGTTATCCTCTGCACCTACGCCCAGATGGAGCCCGGCGAGGCCAACACCTTCGAGCCCAAGGTCGTACTGGTGGACGAGAACAACCGGATCACGCAGGTGTCCCGGTACCGGGCGGGATCGCTCGTGGATTCGCGGTGAGGATCTGTTGGCTTGGGAGCAAGGGCCGTTGGGCGTTGGCTCTTGGCTTTGGGCAAAGGACAAACGATTCTGAAGCGCACCGCCCTTTATTTTCTTTGGCCCGTCGCCAACGGCTCATAGCCAACAGCCTGCCTGTCCTGCTCCTGCTCTCCATCGGCCTGGCCGCCATGGGCGACACCCGGCCGCCCGCCCCCTCCTACGACCTTTTCCTGAAAAGCGATTACGGCCAAGTCAGGCTGTGGCTCAACACCAGGACGGGAGAGATCGG
>JAKBES010000081.1 GCA_021833665.1 Acidobacteriota bacterium | reverse complement strand
AGCGCCAATCCCCAGAACGCCGCCAACAACGTGGGGTACGGCTCCTACGACCGCATCGGCGGCGGCTCGGGCAAGGGCGATTCCTACGCCGAAGGGTTCACCAACTCCCGCCAGGCCTCCCAGGGCAAGGGGACGAGCTACACCACGGACGGAGACGGCAACGTCTCCGGCTCGCACCAGGTTTCCGGCCAATCGGTCGTGGACCAGAACCAGCTCAACAGGCAGAACTATGGGGGCGAGGACATCGGCGGCCGCGAACCCACGTCCATCCCTCCGAGCGAGGTCCCATCGGTCATGAACCAGCAGGCGAGCGCCATGGAGAAGCACGGCGACGACCCGCTCTACGTGGCCAAGGCCGTGGGCCGGAGCGAGAAGATCGCCAACACCGTGGGCGAATCCCTGGGCGACCAGCGTCTCACTCAGGCGGCCAATGAGATTTACACCGATCCCGGCAAGATGAACGATGTTCTGAAAAAGTACGGCTACGTGGACGCCCACGGCAACCCCGACCCGTCGTCCTTCTGCTCCCAGGGCAAGGGCAGCGTCAACGGGTACGCCAGCTCCTTCGATTCGGTCACGCCCGGCTAGAGGTGAGGCATGCTCGTCGAACAAGGTGAATGGATTTTGAACGAGGGGGAGATGGCCGCGGTGGCGGCCAGTTTCGGGATCGTGTCATCGCCCCTCGGCGTGATCCCGAAGGCCCTTCCGCCGAAGGCCAAGGCGGAGGAGGCCGTCAAGGCTTTCCAGGACCTCGACCCATCGTTCAAGGGCCTCGCGGAGCGGTGCCTGAGGGCCCTCGCGGCGCCCGCCAAGTTCGTGCATTTTCACAACGTCGTGGCCGACCAGCGGGTGAGCCGCGCCCTCATGGTTTTCTCTCCGGTCATGGGTGGCGCGTGGGTTTCCCTGGCCCGCTCGGGGGACCTGCGCCGGGTGAGCCTCCGCTCCGAGGCCGAACTCCGCTTCCTCGTGGCCGACGCCCTCGCCGCCGACGCGAGCCTCCGCCCCGACCGCGTGAGCGTGAACCTGTCCACCCCGGAAGCCCTCACCCTCCTGGCCGTTTTCGAGCAGATGAGGCGGGCGAGGCTCATCTCCCTCCTGGACCACAAGGAGCCCGTGACCCTCTTCGCCGCGGAGGACGTGGAAGCGCGATTGAAGGAGGCGGAGGTGGAGGATTTCCGCTGGACCCTCCCCTTCCTCGCCAAGCTCCTGCCCCTTCCCATGGGCGACCTGGCCGTGACGAAAGACAGCCGCCCTGCCCTCATGGCCCTGGAGAAATTGGGGCTCTTGGAGCGTCTGGGCATCCAGAGCGACCGGGTGGTGTGCGAGCTCACCAACCCCGGGGCCTTCCTCGAGGCGGGCTTCCGCGACGCCAGCGCAAGGGCGGCCCTTGCCGTGACGGCCCCCGCGCGCGGCGGGCTGGCCCACGACGTCCTCCTCCTCGTGCGGTCCGCCTTCGACCTCTTTATGGTGTTCTTGAGCGGGGGCGACGCGGCCCTCTCCACCCTCCTCGCAGGCGACTTGGACGAGACCCTCAAGCTCGTGTTCGCCCCCGCGCCCGCCCTTCCCGCGGAAGTACCCGAGCAGGGCGCGGAGGCCACGGTCATCCTGGATGGCCCCACCATGAATCTCGCGCGCCTGGTGGTGGACGCGGGGCCTCTGGCGGGAACGGCCTGCGCCCTCGTGGACGGGCTCGGGCTCGGACGCCAGGCGGACAACGGCATGGTCATTAACGATCCGGGCATCTCCCGGCACCACGCCAGGTTTCGCCGCGATCCGGCGGGGGTGTGGTCCGTGGAGGATCTGGGGAGCAGCAACGGCACCTTCGTGAACGAGGTCAGGATCACCGCGCCCATGGCCCTCCAAGACGGAGACCACATCAGGGTCAGCAACACCGTCATGACCTTCAATCCGCGCGAAGCCTGAGGCGAAGGGAGACGGCGATGGCCGAATTCTGGAAAGACGGCTGGCAGGAAGACGCTTTCGACAGGCTCCGGGGTTTCATCCAGTCCTCTCCCGCGTGGTACGAGAACCTCTCTCCGTCGGACGTGGCGGAGGACGCCTATCTTCTGGGCGTGGCCTCGACCCTCTTCCTGCGCGACGAGGACGCAGGGGCCAAGGCTTCGCCTGCTCCCTCCTCCGCCGCGCGAGAGGCCATGAAGCTCGCGCCCCTGGGCGTCCCCCCGTTCACCTATGAGCGCTCTCTTGTGGCCGGAGGCGACGCGTCGGCCTCCTACGCGGGATCGGCACAAGGCCGCTTCGGCGCGCTGCACGAGGAGGCCGCGCGGCGCGCCGGATCTCAGGACCGGTGGGCCGCGGGCCTCGACGCCATGCGGCGCGCGGGGGCTCTAGGCGCCCAGTGGCCCAAGGCGGAGCCTCTTCATGCGCCTCCCGTGGCCACCTTCGGAGAGGACATGCGCGCCTGCACCCGCGCCGTTCTTCGCAAAGCCCTGCACGCCTTTAAGATCGGATTCGGCCTCTGGGGCCGGTGGGAGTCTCCATGATCGAGACACGCCTGAGCCTGGGCGAGGCCCGCTATCTCCTCCAGGTTT
Source organism: Acidobacteriota bacterium (assembly GCA_021833665.1). Taxonomy (GTDB): domain Bacteria; phylum Acidobacteriota; class UBA4820; order UBA4820; family DSQY01; genus JAKAJA01. Next base: position 10,771 of record JAKBES010000081.1, on the reverse strand, counting down.
TGGATCTGAAGCTCGCTCCCGAATCTCCCTTGGCGGATCCCCTTGGAGGGGCCGCCGAGGTTCCCGCGGGCAGCACGGCCGAGGCCGGTGTGACCAAGAGTCTCACGTCCCGGGGGCTGCTCCTGAGCGACGGAGCGCCCAATCCCTTTGCGGCCGCGGCCATGGTGTGGCTGGCCCAGCCGGAGAAGGCGTGGACCCTCTCCCTTTTCGGACGCGGGGGCGCCGCCATGGTGCACCTGGCGTTCAAAGGAGGTTCGGCGGTAGAGTGCCGCCGCGACGCGGAGGGCTTCCTCCTTCGTTATCCCCTCCCGGAGGCTGAGGCCGAAGGGTGGCTCCGCCTCCACCTGGACGGAGGACCTCATGATTCTTGACACGGCCTTCGCGCCCCAGGCCAACTTGGGCCTCAGGATTCTCTCTTTCTTCACCACGGGCGCCTTCTTTGTGATCACCCTCTTCCTCAAGCTTTGCTATTCCACGGCCCTCTACGCCACCCTGGCGGAGATCTCCCGGCGAATCGCTCTGTTCAGGCAAACCCGGCGGCCGGCCCTGAGGGCCCTCCTCCTCCTGCCCGCGGTGGTCGTCTTCTGCACCACCGTTTTGTTCGCCCTCAACCTCTGGCGGGTGGTGTTCGGGTCCCTCAATCTCAAGGGCTTTACGCAGGCCTTCAACCCCATGGACGTCATCTGGGTCTTTCTGCGGGCGGGCTTTTTCTTGGGGGCGGTGGCTCTGGGCGCGGTTCTGGGCCTGATGGTGGCCAACCACGTCACCGTGGGCCGGGACCGGTTCGGAGGCGTCCTCTACAAGAACCGGGGCCGCTACCTCGCCTTCTGGTTCGCGGCCTTCTCCGTGTGCGGCTTGTTCCGCCTGTTGCCCTGGGGCTTCGTGACCTACTGGACGGTCTGGGCCGTGGTCCTTGCCGCGTGCCTGGTGACGGCGGCCCACTGGTCCATCTACGCCAGGGTCAGGAGCGTTGCCGCGGCGCCGGCCGCGGGCCTTCCAGCGGGAGGGGAGATCGCCTTCGTCCTTCCCGCTCGCGAGGCGGTGGCCCTCTCTGGGCTCCTGCGCGGCCGGGGTGCCAGGGACGCGGAGGCCCTGGCCCGCTCGCTCGCCGACCCCGATCCCGCCTGGCTGGCCCACCCCGCATGGACCGCCGAGCTGAGGGTGCTCGTCCAAGATCCTTCAGCCCTCGGAGCCGCCCTTGAGGGATTGTCCGCCAAGGGACTCGCCGTGAAACATGGGACGGGATGGAGCCCCGCCGGCCACGCCGCGCGCTTGCGCCTCATGGGCTTCGCGGAGACGGCGGCCGGTCTCACCGTGCGGAAGGGAGGCGCCGCGCGCACGGTGGTTCTCCACCGGCAAGGCCCCTCGGCCCTGCTCCTGGAAACTGGTCCCGCCACCCTCGGCGTTCGTGAGCTTCCCCTCGGCGCCGACGCAGTGGCAGCACTGTTGGGCTCGGTGGACGGGGGTGAAGGGTAGAGTTCAGGAAACAGGAAACCGGAAGCAGGGAGCTGAGGCAGCGATGGGGCACAGCGCGTTCCTTCTGCTCCCCGCTTCCCGCTCCCTGCTCCCCGTCTCCTAGAACCCGTAAATCTCCCCGAACTTGGCGTTGAGATACTCCAAAGCGGAATCGGCCGACAGGGCCTCGCCGGTCACTTTGGCGCAGAGGTCCTGGGGAAGGTACCGGCGGCCGTGGACGTGGATGTTGGCGTTGAGCCAGGCCTTCACGTCCCCCAGCTTTCCCGCGGCCACCCGCTCGTCGAGATCGGGCATGTCGCGCCTCATGGCGCGGGCGAACTGGGCCGAGTAGAGGTTGCCCAGGGCGTAGGTGGGGAAGTAGCCGATGAGCCCCACGCTCCAGTGGACGTCCTGCAAGACGCCCTCCCGGTCGTCCGGCGGCACGATGCCGAGGAAGGAGCGCATCTTTTCGTTCCATGCGGCAGGGAGGTCCGCCGCCTCCAGCTTGCCCGCCAGCAGGGCGCTCTCCAGCTCGAAGCGGAGGATGATATGGAGGTTGTACGTGACCTCGTCGGCCTCCACGCGGATGAGGGAGGGCTCCACCACGTTCACGGCGCCGTAAAACTCCTCCTCGGCCACCCCGTCCAGGACCCCCGGGAACGCGGCCTTGAGTTGCGGGAAATACCGCCGCCAGAAGGGCAGGGACCGGCCGATCATGTTCTCCCAGAACCTCGACTGGGACTCGTGGATGCCGAGGGAACAGTACTGGCCCGCCGGATCCCGGTAACGTTCAGGGTCTAGCCCCTGCTCGTAGAGGGCGTGGCCCGCCTCGTGCATGGTCCCGAAGAGGGCCATGTTCAGGAAGGTTTCCTGGTAGCGCGTGGTGATGCGGACGTCCCTGAAGGTGCCGTTGGTAAAGGGGTGGGCCGACACGTCCATGCGCCCCGCTTCCGTGTCGAACCCCATGTCCGCCATGACGCGGCGGCTGAAGGCTTCCTGGGCGGCCAGGGGATAGGGGCGCTTCACGAGGTCCTGGGAGGGCCTTCGCCGGGCGCCCTTGATTTTGTCCAGGAGGGGCACGAGACGGTCGCGAAGGTCCGAGAAGGTGGCCGTGAGGGCCGCTTCGGTCATGCCCGGTTCGTATTCGTCCAGGAGGGCGTCGTAGGGGTTCTGGTCACCTCCGATGGCCCGGGCCATCTCCCGCACGATGTTGAGCACGGCCTCCAGGTGGGGTCTGAAGCCCGCGAAGTCGTTGTTCTTTTTGCCCTCTTCCCAGGCCACCTGGGCCAGGGCGCAAACTTGGGCCCGCTCCGCCACGAGGCGGGCCGGGACCTTCACGGCCCGGTCGCGGGCCCGCTTGGCCTCGCGGACGTCGGCAGCCAGGCCGATGCCCAGGTCCTGCCGCGCGGCGAGCTCATCAATGAGGCCGCCCAGCCCGGGCTCCGTCACCTTCTCGTGGATGGCCGTGGCCAGGGCCGCCTGGTGGTTGCCCCGCTGGTCCACGCCTTTGCGCGGCATCATGACCTGCATGTCCCACTCCAGGAGCTGTTGCACCTCCTGGAGGTCGTGAATGGCACGGCACTTCTCGTAAAACCGCTCACTCGTGTTCGGCATGTCTCCCTCCCGTCGTACGCTGGCTGGCCGCTGGCTGCTCAAGAAAAAGTATAGCAGAGGGCGGGGGCATGAAGGGTTACAATGCCCCCTGGCCACCTTTGGAGGAACAAGCCATGAGAAGATCCCCGACCTTCGCAATTCTCGCCGCCGCTCTCCTTGTTTCGGCGGCGTCCGCCGCATCGCCGCGCAAGGACCTCACCGTGGCCGAAGCCCTGCGCCCGGGAGCCTTCGGCGGAGGCCAGCCCAGAGAGGTGACGTGGGCGCCCGGCTCCAAGGCCTTTTACTATCTGGAGCCGGGTGCGAAGGGCAAGGCCGGGAATCTCATGGCCTGCGATGCCGCAACCTTGGCTAAAACGCCCGTCCTAACCCAGACGGCCTTTCGGGACGCCTTCGCCCATCTCGCGAACCTCAAAGGCGAGGAGGCGGCCCAGGCGGCGTTTCGCTCCTTTCGCATCTCCCCCAAGGGCTCCTATCTTCTCCTGGAAACCTCCGGCGGACCGTGCCTCTGGAACCTTGCGACCCGAACCCTCAAACGCCTGGCCACGGAGGAGGAGGGGGCCGATACGGTGACCTTCTCGCCGGACGAGACCCGGGTGGCCTTCACGGCGAAAGGAAATCTTTACGACGAGCATCTGGCCGACGGGGTGAGGACGACCCTCGCCGAAGGGAAGGCCCCCTTCATCACGTGCGGCGCCGTGGACTGGCTCTACGGCGAAGAGCTCGACATGGACCGGGCCTTGTGGTGGAGCCCTGACGGCACCAAGGTGGCGTTCCTGCGGTTCGACGAGACGGGGGTCTACCAAGATCCCATGGTGGACGAAAGCGTGAACCATCCCGAGGTGAAGCCTCAGTTTTACCCCAGGCCAGGCGACGTCCTGCCCCGCGTGAGCCTCCACTGGGTGCGGGCCGAGGGCGGCCCCGTCCACGAGGTGCCGGGAGCCGTGTCGGACGGAGGCTACCTTCCCAGGGCCCTCTGGCTCCCGAGCGGAACGGGCCTCGTCTACGCCCTCTACAACCGTGCCCAGGACCGTCTCGTCCTCTACCAGGCGGGACTGGAGGCGGGCGGGGGCCACAAGGTCTGGGAGGAGTCGTGGCCCACCTGGGTGAACGTCCCTCCCGCTCCGCTGTTTCTCAAAGACGGCCGGTTCCTCTGGCTCAGCGAGCGCGACGGCACCAGCCACATCTACCTGTGCAGCCTCGACGGAAAGCCACCCCTCCAGCTCACCAGAGGCCCATGGGCGGTGGACGCCATCCTCGGCGTGGACGAGGCCAAGGGGCGGCTGGTGTTCAGCTGCGACCGAGACGGCGCCACGGGGTGCCAGATCTACCGGACGGACCTCAAGGGCGGAAAGGAGATCCGCCTCTCGGATGGCCGAGGATGGCACGCGGCTACCTGCTCTCCCGATGCGCGCTGGTACCTGGACAGCGCCTCCTCCGCGGCGGTCCCCGACGTCCTGTCCCTGGTCTCACTGAAAGACGGCAAGGCCCGGGTGGTGGCGCCCAACCCCGCTCCCGAACTGGAGGAGTACGGGTTCGTCCGCCCCGAGTTCATGACCGTCACCACTCCCGACGGCACCGCCTTGAACGCGTGGGTCATCAAGCCCAGGGACTTCGATCCCGCCAAGAAATACCCGGTCATCGCCGAGGTCTACGGCGGCCCCCACGCCCAGATCGTGCAGGACCGGTGGAACGGCCGCTGGATCCCCATCGGCCAGCTCTTCGCGCAGAACGGGTTCGTGTGCTTCGCCGTGGACAACCGGGGCTCGGCCCGCCGCGGCAAGGCCTTCGAGGATGTGCTTTTCAAGCGCCTGGGCAAAGCCGAGCTGGCGGACCAGCTCGCGGGCCTGGAGGCTCTCAAGAAGCTGCCCTACGTGGACGGGTCCAGAATCGGCCTCTGGGGCTGGAGCTACGGCGGATTCATGACGACCTACGCTCTGACCCACGCGGGGGCCTACGCGTGCGGTTTCGCCGTGGCGCCTGTGACGGACTGGCTCAACTACGACGCCTGCTACACGGAGCGCTACCTCAAACTGCCGAAGGACAATCCCGAAGGGTACAAGGACAGCTCGCCGGTGAACGCCGCGGGGGGCCTTCACGCGCCCTACTACCTTGCCCAGGGCCTCATGGACAACAACGTCCACTTCGAGAACAGCGCCCGCATGGCGGACGCCTTCTACAAGGCTGAAAAGCCCTTCCTGATGGCCTATTACCCGCGCATGGACCACGGCATCGCGGGCAAGGAGGCGCGGCGCGATCTGTTCACCCGGATGCTCGAGTTCTTTACGGCCAACTTGAAGCCTTAGGGACACGGCCAGGGGAGGCGGAATGAGAATCTGGCGGCCAGCCGCGGTGTCAGCGGTGCTCATCCTGGCGGTCCTGGCGGCGCGGGCCGAAGACGATCCCTGGCTGCGGTACCAGGCGCAAGGTGACCGCATCGGCGCGCTCCGCATCGAGGTGGCGAACGTCTTTGACCTGAGCAAGCCCGACGAGGACTACTGGCTTGGGCGCGCGGCGGACTTCATCCACATCCGGACGCGCGAGCGCGTCATCAGAGAGCTCCTCCTCTTCAAGATGGGGGACAGGGTCGACGCGGCCACCATCCATGAGTCCGAGCGCCTTCTCAGGGCCCTGCCGTGGGTCCAGGACGCCACCATCACGCCCATGGCCGCGGGTCTAGGTTCGGTGCAGGCCGTGGTTTGGGTTCACGATGGCTGGAGCTTGAAGGGGAGTCTCAAATTCAGCAGCGCCGGGGGCCAGAACATCTGGCGGGTGCGCCTCCACGAAGTGAACCTGCTGGGGTACGGCAAAGATCTCCTCCTGAGCCACGAAAAGGACACGGAGCGGACCACCGACGAATTCGCCTACGGTGACCCCCTCCTCTTCGGTTCGCGGTGGACCTTGAGCCTTGGTTACCAGAAGCTCTCCGACGGGATGGGGCGCCGCCTCCAGGTGGAGCGGCCCTTCTATGAGCTTTCGGCCCGGTGGTCCGCGGGGGTGGAGGCCTACGACACCCGCAACGTGGAGACCCTCTACACGGACGACCACAAGATCTACGCCTTCCACGCCCTCCAGCAGGACGTGACGCTCTTCGGCCGGTGGCTGTATCACTTCAACCAGCGGACGGCCTGGCGCGTGGGAGCCGAACTCCGCTCCATGCAGGCCTCCTACGGTCCTCTGGCCGTCCTCCGCCCGGGAGAGCTTCCGGCCCCCAACCTCTCGCCCAGGCGCTTTCGGGGCATCTTGGGCTACTGGGCGGTGAGCCAGGACCGCTACCAAACCTTCGAGGACATTCAATCGGTGGCGCGTACGGAGGACATCAACCTGGGGTGGGACGCGGAAGTCCACGCGGGGTGGATGGGCAAGGCCCTCGGCGGCGCTGCCGACGCATGGTACGGCCAGTTCACGGCGACCAAGGGGACGAGGCTCTGGAGCGACTCGCTCCTCCTTTTCCAGGCCAAAGGCCATGGCCGCCGGGAGCGGGGAGGGGGACGAGACGTGCTCGGGATGGCCGAGTGGTCCTTGTACAACCAGAGCCTGCCCCGTCAGACCTTAGCGGCCGATCTGCAACTTACGGCGGGGTACCGGCTTGATCCCGAGGATACCCTCTACATCGGCGGGTTCGACGGGCTCAGGGGCTATCCCAACCATTTCAGGACGGGGGACCGGCGTTGGCTCTTCTCGGCGGAGGACCGGATCATCACCCCCTGGACCCTCTGGGGCCTCGCGCAGGTGGGCTTCGTGGCTTACGCGGACGCGGGGGCCATGCGTCTGCCGGGGGGGCGTTTCACCCGAACCTACGCGGACGTGGGAGGAGGCCTCCGCTTCGGCAACCTGAAGAGCACCTTCGGGCGGGTCCTCTCCCTCACCATCGCCGTGCCTCTCGTGAAGGAGCCGGGCATGGACAAGTTTCAGATCGTCGTGGGCAACGTGATCCGGTTTTGAGATCCCGGCCTCGAAGCGCTGGCCTGCCGATCAAGGCCTATCGTCCCGGGGCGGAGCCTCGGGTTCCAGGGCGTCCAGGACGTCCAGGAGCATTTGCTCCTCCGGTTGCACCCAGGCCGTGGCCGTTCCTTTCATGATGACCACCTTGATCCCGGCGCCTATGCCCATGTGGCTCCCCGGCGGAGGATCGGCCTTCACATGAGCTTTGAGCTTGGAGGCGCCGTCTCCCGAGGGCTGAACCGAGATCGTGACGAGCGCGCTCGCTGGCGTGTCGGGGGCGGTAAGGGTCACGGAGGGCGGGTCAGCCGCGGCGGCGGTTTTGCCGCTGGACTGGGTGTAGACGGTGGCCGTGACGGGGTAGGGTCCCCTGGTGCTTTTGCACGACATGTCCGCCCGGAAGGCGAAGGTGTCCCCGGCTTTGATGGCGGGCACCTTGAAAATCACGACCGTGATCCCTTCCGAGTTTTTGATCACCGTGGCCGAGGGCACGGCCGTGGCCGGGTCTACGTCGTACCGAATGTGCGCCCTGTTCCCGTCCGCCCAGAGGGCTGTTATGGAAAGCAGGGCCGAAAGAAGGACGACAGAGCATGCGATTCGTCTCATGGTTGCCTCCTCAGCGGGGCAGTGCGGCGATGACCAATATCCCGTTTCTTGAGCCTAATATGGGGCCTGCCTCCCGTCCGCGCAACGGGGTTAGCATTGCGCGGCTAATGTGTGTATAATCATCCACTTAAGGCTCAGGCTCGGCGGCCCAAAAGCCGAGGATGGTCCCGGCTACGGCCCCCTGCAAGAGCCTTTTCAAGGAGAACGAGATGAAAGCATTCATCGCCGCCGTCGCCATCGTCCTCACCGCCGCGGGTTCATGGGCCGCTGACTCTCGCGTGCCCGCCTCCACCACCGCGCAGACCGGGGCCGCGGCGAAACCCACCAAGAAGGCGGCGGTCGTCGTGGTGCTGGACATGGGGCGAATCATCCGGGAGTCCAACCTGTCCAAATCCATCCAGGCTGAATTCCAAACCTGGGGCGACGGCGTGCGGGCCGCCATGCAGCCCAAGGCCGAGGCCATCCGCACCAAACAAGAGGCGCTCAAGAAGGACGAGGGCAAGCTGAACGCCGATCAAAAGCAGACCCGGGAAAAGGAGATTGCTCTCCTTCAGGGGGAGCTCCAGCAGATGCAGCAGAAGGCCCAGCAGGAATACCAGCAGCGCCAGAAGTCGGCCGAGGAGCGCCTGAAGGCGGCCTTTGAGCCCGTGGTGGACGCGGTGGCCAAGGAGAACGGCTGGGACGTGATTCTGAGCACGGGCGGCGACCGGCTCGTGTGGAACTCGGCCGCCGTGGACCAGACCGATCTGGTCCTCGCCCGGTTCAACTCGGCCTACACCATCCCGCCCCCCGCGGCCCCGGCGCCGGCTCCTGCGCCCGCCAAGTAGCGCGGCTCACCCTCGTCTCGGAACACAGCGGCCGCCCGGTGAGGGCGGCCGCTTTTAGTTAAAAGTTAAAAGTTAAAAGTTAAAAGTGAACGGGGAGGACATGGGCGCGGCGGATCAACGGAAGCTGCCGTCCTCCGTCGTGTCGCAGATCGCGCATTCCCTGCACAGGGGAATGAGATCCATGCGCCCCTCCGCGTACAGGCGGCGGACGCCGCTCGCCTTGGGCGAGTTCCACACGTCGGCGATGGACGACTCGCCCACGTTCCCCAGGACGACCCGCCGGGTGTAATCCGTGCAGCAAAGAACCATGTCGCCGTTCCAGAGGATGTAGGCCTGCTTGAAAAGGCGCGCGCAGCGGGCGAAGCGCCGCATGGTCCCCTTTTCGGGGATCAGGCCGGGGCCCAGGGCGGTGTTGCCGCCCCGGTTTTCCAGGGGTGTCCACTGGCTTGCCACTCCCTTCTCTCGCCAAAAGGCGGCCGCCTTCTCCACGTCGATTTTGCTGGTCCGGACCATGGTAATCACGAGCTTGAACCGCCTCCGGCCCCCGGCGGCCTTCCACTTGGCGATGAGGCCGAGCGCGTTCGACATGACGGTGCCGAAATTCAGCGTGCCTCCGGTGGACGCCTCGTACCCCTCCCTGTCCACGCCCTGGATGGACAGGTAGAGGGCGTGGAGGGCATCCGCGGCGAGCAGGCCGTCCACCGTGGCCTCATCCAGAAGTGATCCGTTGGTGGTGAGCACGAGCTTCGCCCTCGGAATCCTTTCGTGGAGGCTCCGGATCTTTTCCACCATGTCCGGGTCGAGGAAGGGCTCGTTGTTGAGGTAGGGAGAAATGCGGCGAACGTCGTGGCGAGCCATTTCGTCCACGATCTTGTGAAAGAGTTCAGGCGGCATGCGCCCCTTGGGCTGGCCCGCCGCGGTGGCGGGGTACGGGCAGAACACGCACGCGGCGTTGCAGGCGGAGTGGGTCTCAAATTGGACGGTGCGAGGAAACTGCGGCACGCGGCGCCGCGTGGCGCGTTTCCAAGCGCCGGCAAGGAGCGCGTCCTTCTCGGACGGCACGTAATACCGCGATTTCAACGCCCTCCACAGGTCCATGGCTTGCTGCGGCTCCGCGTTATCCGTTCATCTCACGAAGCAGCGCGGCGCACGCCGCCCCCGGATCCATGGCCCCCGTCACGGGGCGGCCCACCACCAGAAAGTCCGCCCCTGCCAGCACCGCGCCTCGCGGGGTGGAGACGCGCTTCTGATCCTGCACGTCCGCGCCCGCCGGGCGGATGCCCGGGCAGACCGCCAGGAATGGCGCGCCGAAGGCTCCTTTGACGCTGGCCGCCTCCTGCACGGAGCACACCACGCCGTCCAATCCCGCCCGCTGGCCGATGCCGGCCAGCCGCAGGGCCGCCTCCTGGGTGGTTCCCAGATAGCCCACGGCGTGGATGTCGTCCACGGAAAGGCTCGTAAGGAGGGTGACGCCCACCACCAGGGGTCTGGGCAGGCCCAGCTTGGAAGCTTCCTCGGCGGATGCTTCCCGGGCCGAGGCGCACATGGCGTGGCCCCCCGAGCAGTGGACGTTGAAGAGCTGGGCCCCGGAGCGCGCCACCACGCGGGAGGCGGCGCCCACCGTGTTGGGGATGTCGTGGAGCTTCACGTCCGCGAAGACCCTGAAGCCGCGGGATCTGACCCGTTCCACCAGGGGAAGGCCGAAGGCGTACAGGGACTCAAACCCCAGCTTGATCCAGACGGGCTGGCCGCTCAAGGCGGACAGCAGGTCCTGCAGCTTATTCTCCTCGCGCACATCCACGGCAATGATTAACTCGGACATGGACTCCTCCGAAGCGGGCCTTCGATGAGGCGATTAAGCGAAACGCGATTAGGCGAGAAGCCAACGAGAAAGAACCCGGCATCGACCCGCGTGCTCCTCACGAAGCGGGCCTTCGATGAGGCGATTAAGCGAAACGCGATGAGGCGAGAAGCCAACGAGAAAGAACCCGGCATCGACCCGCGTGCTCCTCACGAAGCGGGCCTTCGATGAGGCGATTAAGCGAAACGCGATTAGGCGAGAAGCAAACGAGAAAGAGCCGGGTATCGACCCGCGTGCTCCGCATTCCTCAATCCTTTGCGTCTCGCGTCTCGCGTCTCGCGTCTTGCGTCTTGCGTCTCGCGCCTTACTCATGGCATTTCGGCATGGGGGCGCCGTCCTTGACCTGGCCCACGAGCGATTCTACCGAAGGGAAGCCGTTGCGGGCGCAGTAATCCTCGATGCCGCGCAGGATGGTGTAAGGGCATTGCGGGTTCACGAAGAGCGCCGTGCCCACTTGCACGGCCTTGGC
>JAKBES010000080.1 GCA_021833665.1 Acidobacteriota bacterium | reverse complement strand
CGGTTTTGGAGGTGGGAGGCTTCCTTCGTTTCGTCCGTGCTGCCGGTTCAGTCATGGAGCCTTCCGTGGTTGAGGGGAGACGCGATTAAGCGAGACGCGATACGCGATTAAGCGACGCGAGACGCAGGTACAACCATGTTTCGCCTGCCGCAATATTTCCAAATCCCAAATCCGCCATCTCCCTTTCCCTACGCCTCGATCTTCCTGATGAGGAGCTTGTCCAGGTCCACGGGACCGATGCCGCGCCTGTGGGCGGCAGCCACGACCCCTAGCTCGCTACCCTTGAGGCCGAAGAGGGTTGCTCCGTAGGAGTCCACGGCCACCTGGTCCACTCCCGCGATGATCGTGTCTAGCTTCTTCACGTCCTTCAGGTCGCCCCCCTGGGGGCCGTTGGCGGTGAGGATGCGCACGGCGTCGAGAACCACCAGCGTGGGCCGGATCACCGTAGACAGGTCCACGAGCGTTTCGTGGATGTTCTGGTGGATGCGCCCCCGCGTTCCTCCCATGACGCCCATCCAGTTCTTGAAGGACAGGGTGAGCCTGGAAAGGCCGTGGTGCTTCGCGATGGGGACGTTGATGACCTTGTCCGCCTCCAGGACGTCGATGTAGAGGGGCCAGGACTTGATGGCCTCACCCTTGGGTATGGCCACTTCTCGGAATTTCCTGTCATCGACGTGGCTTACATCGGCTCCCGCGGCCTTGGCCAGTGGTTCGATCCCGCTCTGGATGTAGCACCGTCGCGGGTCGTTACAGGGGCGGTCAAAGACCTTCACGGTCTTGGCGCCGGCCTCGAGGCAGAGCGCCACGAGGGTAGCCACTACCACGGGGTTCGTGTCGGCGGCCTGTTCGGGCGTCCGGTCCCAGCCGATATTGGGTTTGATGACCACGACGTCGCCCTTTGAAATGAAGGCCTTCATTCCCCCCATGGCTTCGATGGCCGCCCGGGTGGCCCTGTCGGGTTTGGGGCCGTGGGCCACCACCAAGTCCGGCCGCAGGGTGGCGGCCAGCGCGGGCGAAAACGGAGAAAAGGCTCCGGCCGCCAGGAGGCCCGCCGCGCCGCTCCCGCTGATTTTCATGAAGTCCCTTCGCCGCATGGGCTCCTCCTCTGGCGCCGCGCGCCCTCGTTTCGAATGGCTCCTTCTGGCCAGTTCGAAGACAGCAGTATACCGGTGGCCGGGGCGCCTGTCACCGAGGAAGGCAAACCCAAAGATTGCAACGGGATATGGAATGAAACAGGCGAGCCTCAGGCCCGTTCCGGGGGTGGTCCCTCGAAGAGCCGCTGGAGGGCCACGCGGTCGGGCTCGGAGATGGACAGGAACTCCACCCCCACTTCGTAGGTGCGCTCGCCCTTGGGCTGCTCATACACGACACGGCCCTTCGCTTCGATGACTTCGCGGGGCCGGACGGAGATGAGGATGTCCACTACGGCATCGGTGCCAAGCTGCTCTCCGACCTCGAACATGCAGCCCCCGAGGCCCAAGCTGGCCGTTTTGCCCGTTCCCTCGCCGGATTCTCGGCCGACTTTCATGACGTGGACGGGGTTTTCGGTCCGGATGCGCGGAAATCGCCTCCTGTTGATCTCGCCGTCGACCATAAAGGCCTCCCTAGGATGATCTTGTGAGAATGTAATGGCGTGGAACGCTTTGCGCAAGAACCCCCCAAGCGCATCTCCCTGTCGTGTTCCCCGTCACCTTGCTTCCGCCGGCCGCTGAAATCCGCTCCGAGGAAGGAGGGCCGCCCTCTTCTTGCAATGGCCCGCCGATTCGTATAAACATCATGGCACGGCTCCGGATTTCAGGAGGGACCGGTGGGCCTTGGAGCCCGAAGAAAGGCAGGGGCATGCGACAGAAGATCAAGCTGAAGGACCAGACCTCCCTCTCCAAGTGGTCTATAGAAGAGGCCCGGGAACTGTACAACATCCCCGAATGGGGTCAGGGGTTTTTCGACATCAACGATAAAGGGAACATGGTCGTCCTGCCCGAAAAGAACAAGCAGAGGTTCCTGGACATCAAGGAGTTCGTGGACGGCCTGTGCGTGAGAGACCTGAATCCGCCCATCCTCATCCGCTTCACGGACATCCTCCAGAAGCGCATCGAGGAGATCCAAACGGCCTTCCAGAAAGCCATCGTGGAGTACAACTACGGCGGGAAGTACTTCGGCGTCTACCCCGTGAAGGTGAACCAGAGCAAGCAGGTGGTCGAGGATATCGTGGACTTCGGGAAGGACCACAACTTCGGCCTTGAAGCGGGCACCAAGGCCGAGCTCCTCATCGTCCTGGCCTCCATGGAGAACCTGGATTCTCCGGTGATCTGTAACGGCTACAAGGACGACGAATACATAGAGATGGCGCTGTGGTCGACGAAACTGGGCCGCAAGACCATCATCGTGGTGGAGAAGCCCTCCGAGCTGGATCTCATCATCAAATGGGCCACGAAACTTCACGTCAAGCCGCTGGTGGGCGTGCGAGCCAAGCTGGCGGCCAGGGGAAGGGGCAAATGGGAGGGAAGCGGCGGAGATAAGAGCAAGTTCGGCCTCTTCCCCAGTGAGATCCTGGAGGCCGTAGAGAAGCTGAAGGCGGCCAAGATGCTGGACTGCCTCCAGCTCCTTCACTTCCACCTGGGATCCCAGATCACGTCCATCCAGAGCATCAAGGAGGCTCTGCGAGAGAGCACCCGGGTGTTCGTGGAACTGGTGCGCCTGGGCGTGAACCTGCGCTACTTCGACGTGGGAGGCGGGCTGGCGGTGGATTATGACGGGAGCAAGACCAACTTCTCCTCCTCCGCCAACTACTCCATCGAGGAGTACGCCAGCGACGTGGTGTCCTCCCTGGCCGAAACATGCGAACAGGAACAGATCCCGCACCCGCACATCATTTCCGAGAGCGGGAGGGCCCTGGTGGCCTACCACTCCGTCCTGGTCTTCAACGTCCTGGGAACGAGCAAGCTCATCGAGGACGAGACCCCTCCCGACATCCCCGAAGATGCGCCGGAGCCGGTCCACGCCCTCAACGAGGTGCTCAACAGCCTCTCCGTAAAGAACTTTCAGGAGTCTTACCACGATGCTATCCAGGTGCGGGACGAGACCCTCACCCTGTTTAACGTGGGCATGATGTCCCTCACCCACCGCGCCCTCGTTGAAAAGCTCTTCTGGCTCGTCTGCATCCGCATCTCCAAGATCATCCACACGCTTGACTACGTTCCCGACGAGCTGGAGAACCTAGACCGCTTCATCTCGGACACCTACTACGGCAACCTGAGCGTCTTCCAAAGCCTGCCGGACCACTGGGCCGTGAAGCAGCTCTTTCCCATCTGCCCCATCCATCGCTTGGGCGAGCGGCCCGCCCGCAAGGCCACGCTGGCGGACATCACCTGCGACAGCGACGGCAAGGTGGACCAGTTCATCGATCTGCATGACGTGAAGAGCACCATCGACCTGCACGACTTCGATGAGCGGCATCCCTATTACCTCGGGGTTTTCCTCGTGGGAGCCTATCAAGAGGCCCTGGGCGATCTGCACAACCTCTTCGGGGATACAAACACCGTCCACGTGAGCATCACCGGCCGCAACAAATACAAGATCGACAAGACCATCGAGGGTGACACGGTGCGCGACGTGCTCAGCTACATGCAGTACCAGAAGCGGGACGTGGCCAACGCCATCAGAAAGCAGGTGGAGGAGGCCATCGAGGAGGAGCGCATCACCCTTAAGGAATCGTCGCAAATCAAGAAGTTTCTCGATGACGGCCTGGAAGGATACACCTACCTCGAATAGCGGGTGCCGTACGGAGACACCGTGAGACACGCGGATGAAACAGGCCTTGCAGCTGGTCCAGCCACTCCCTTCCTTCGACCCGTCCTGGGCCATGTTCCTGGACGTGGACGGAACCCTGTTGGAGTTCGCCCAAGGGCCCGATGAGATCCAGCCCAGGCCTGATCTTGTTCGAATCCTGGACGGCCTCCGCCGCTCGGTGCCTGTAGCGCTCATCAGCGGACGTCCCCTTGTGGATCTGGACAGAATCGCCCCCCTTCGGCTACCTGCGGCGGGGCAGCACGGGGCCGAGCGCCGGGGCGCCGATGGCCGTGTGCATGTCCCTCCCATCTCGGGGGAGAACTTAGACTCCGTTCGGCAGAAATTGAACGCTTGGATGGATCTTCGCTCCGGCGTTGTTCTTGAAGACAAGGGACTGAGTCTGGCTCTTCACTATCGGCGGGCACCTCATCTCGGAGAGGAGGCTGTGAGGGTGCTGGAGGACGTTGCGGAAGGGCTCGGCGGCGCCTTTATGGTCAGAAGCGGGAAGATGGTGGCCGAGTTGCGGCCCAGCGGGTACGACAAGGGGCGGGCCATCGAGGAGTTCATGGCTGAGCCTCCCTTCGCGGGACGCGTGCCGATCTTCGCGGGCGATGACGCCACGGATGAGGAGGGCTTTGCCGCGGTCAACCGCCTGAGCGGCCATTCGGTGAAGGTAGGGGACGGGTCAACGGCGGCACGGTGGAGGCTGGAGGACGTGGAGCGGGTACTCGAATGGCTGGGCCGGTGCGCACGATCGGGCACGGTGGAACCTCGGGGAGGCTGACGCATGGACAACCTTGAGCTGGGCCTCATCGGCAACGGAGCCGTCAGCGCCCTGGTCGGGCCCCAGGGACGCATCCTCTGGTCATGCATGCCCCGATTCGATGGTGATCCGGTCTTCTGCGCCCTGCTTGGGAAGGCGCAGGAGAGCCGGGGCGCCTTCGCCATTGAAGTGGAAAATCTGGCGCACAGCGACCAGCGCTACATCGGCAATACGGCCATTCTGGTCACCACCTTGCACGACCGGGACGGCGGCGTGGCGGAAATCACCGATTTTGCTCCGCGCTTCAAGCAGTTCGGCCGGTCCTTCTACCCCATGATGCTCGTCCGGCGCGTTCGGCCGTTGGCCGGAAGCCCCGTGGTCCGCGTCCGCCTTGAACCCGCCTTTGACTATGGATCGGGAACTCCGAGCGTCACCTTCGGCAGCAACCACATCCGGTATGTGGCACCCCAGCTCGTGCTCCGTCTCACCACGGATGCCTCCATCGCGGCGGTGATGGAGCAGACACCTTTCGTTCTTGACGGCGACTTGACTTTCATGCTCGGGCCCGACGAGACCGTCCCGGATGCCCCTGGAGAGTTGGGCCAGCGGTTCTTCGGCGCCACGCGCAACTACTGGAGAGATTGGGTGCGCTTCCTCGGCATACCCTTCGAGTGGCAGGAGGCTGTCATCCGAGCGGCCATCACCATCAAGCTCGCGGCGCTTGAGGATACGGGGGCCATCGTGGCGGCCATGACCACGTCCCTTCCCGAGGCACCGGACAGCGGCCGAAATTGGGACTACCGGTACTGCTGGCTTCGCGACAGCTACTTCGTGGTATCAGCCCTCAACCGCCTGAGCGTGACGCGCACCATGGAGCGTTATCTGCACTATATCGTGAACCTCGCCGCGAGCCAGCCAGGCGGGCGTCTCCAGCCCGTTTACGGCCTCTCCGGCCGTCCTCACCTCCATGAAACCGTGGTAACCAGCCTTCACGGGTTCGGAGGCATGGGGCCAGTTCGCGTCGGGAACGACGCCTACAGACAGGTTCAAAACGATGTGTACGGCGCTGCGATCCTGTCGGCGATGCACATGTTTTTCGACGAGCGAATCGAGCGCATGGGCAACGAGGGACTTTTCAATCGCCTTGAGGCCCTCGGAGAGATAGCGCGATCCGTCTTCGACCAGCCCGACGCCGGGATCTGGGAGTTTCGGTCCAAGGAGCGGATTCACACCTACTCCAGCGTCATGTGCTGGGTGGCCTGCGACCGCCTGGCGCGCATTGCCATCCGGCTGGGATTGAGCGACCGGGCGGCCTATTGGCAGGCGCACGCGAACGTCCTGCACGGGGTGATCTGCGAGCGAGCGTGGAACGAGGAGCGGGGAAGCTTCGTGGAGAGCTTTGAAGGAAGGGATCTCGACGCGAGCCTCCTGCTGCTCCACGAGCTGGGCTTTCTGGCGGCCGACGACCCCCGGTTCTCGGGTACGGTCGCTGCCGTGGAAAGGCATCTCAAGCGGGGCGACTTCATCTTTCGCTACGCGGGCACCGACGACTTCGGAGAGCCAAAAACGGCCTTTCTCGTGTGCACCTTCTGGTACGTCGACGCTCTGGCGGCGCTGGGGCGGCGCGAGGAGGCCCGGGCGCTTTTCGAGACGCTGCTCGACTGTCGAAACGCTCTCGGGCTGCTCGCCGAGGACGTCGATCCTGAGACGCGAGAGCTTTGGGGTAACTTTCCCCAGACGTACAGCATGGTCGGGCTCATCAACTCGGCGATGAGGCTCAGCAAGAGCTGGGAGGGCGTGTACTAACAAAACGTTCGCCCTCGGGCGGCGGTCCACTCTTGAGGAGGAGTTGCCATGGCCCTAACGGAACGGCCCCGGCTGGCGCGCTCGTTGCGTCTCGGGCTGCTGATCGCCGCCGTCATAGCGACCGCCCTGGGTGTCTTCGCGTGGCTGCAGGTCCAAGGTGAGCGGGAGATTGACCTGAAGGACGTGACCCTCCGTGCGGAGGCCCTGGCGCAGCAGCTCACGCCCGCTGCGGATCAAGCCCTGACCCTTTCCAACTCGGAGGCGCGAAACACGTTGAGGGGGCGGCTCGACGGGTACGGCCGCCTGCTCGGATACGCGGTCTTCAAGCCAGATGGCCAGCTTGTGGCCGCGGGTTCTTCCGTCCTGGATTTCGCGGACCGTCTATCCCCCGCTGCCCGCAGAGCCTCCAGAACGGGCCAGGAAACCTTCATCATGACCCAGTCCCAGGGCGTTCCCATCTATGCGCTGGCGGTGCCGCTGAAGGACTCGAAGGGAGCATCCTCAGGGGTATTGGCCGTGGCGCACGATGTCTCCTTCATCGACGGGCGGGCCACGGGGAGGCTCGTCCAATACGGCTTTGGGATCGGGGTCGTGACCTTGCTCACGGTGATCCTCGTGGTGGCGGCCACCTGGTTCACTTACGAGCGTCCCTTGCACCGCCTGGCCGACTGGATGAGGCGCCTGCGGACGGAAAGCAGTGCGGGATCTCCGCCGCCCGGCCTGCCCTCTTCTCTCCTGCTTCACGAAAGCGACCGCCTTGCCGCTTCCTTCCGGGCTGCTCGAAGGGCGGACCGGCAGCTGTCCCAAGCGGCGGTGCGTGCGGAGGAGGTGTGGACCGCGGAGCGGCTTCGGGTTCAGGCAGTGACCGCGCTGGGGCAAAACCGCCAGCTCGTGGTGGTGAGCAACCGCGAACCCTATATGCATCAGGCGGAGGAAGGCAAGGTTCAAATAGTCGTGCCCGCGGGAGGCCTCGTGGCCGCGCTCGACCCCGTGCTCCAGGCCTGCGGCGGTGTGTGGATCGCCCATGGGTCAGGTGACGCGGACCGCGAAACGGCCGACGCCCAGGGGCGGCTCATGGTACCCCCGGAGGACCCGAGTTATACGCTCAAGCGGGTGTGGCTCACGCGGGAGGAGGAGCAGGGGTACTACTACGGATTCGCCAACGAAGGGTTGTGGCCCCTCTGCCACCTCGCCCACGAACGCCCTATTTTCCGTGCCTCCGATTGGGCGTTCTACCGGAAGGCGAACGAGCGGTTCGCCAAGGCCGTACTGGACGAGGTGGGAGCGGACAGGGCCATGGTGCTCGTGCAGGATTACCAGCTTGCCCTCGTGCCCAGAATGCTGAAGGAAGCCCGCCCAGGGCTGCGCGTGGGTTTGTTCTGGCACATTCCCTGGCCCAATCCTGAGGCTTTCCGGATCTGCCCCTACGGGAAGGCGATTCTAGCCGGCATGCTCGGGGCGGATCTCGTGGGGTTCCACCTCCAGCAGTACTGCAACAATTTCCTGGAGACGGTGGACCGCCTCATGGAATCGCGTCTCGACTGGGACCACTTCGCCGTGGAACTGAAGGAACACGCCTCCGAAATCCTTCCCTTCCCCATCAGCGTGCAGAACTGGGACGAGCGGAATGTGCCCGCGGGGACCGCTTTGGCCGAGCAGATCGCGGCGTTCAAAGCTAAGTACAAACTGGGCAATGCCTATATCGCCGTTGGCGTGGACCGGGTGGACTACACGAAGGGCCTGCCCGAGCGCATTCGCGCCATCGATCGCTTCTTGGAGAAGTACCCGAGGTACCTCGGGCGTTTCACCTTCGTGGAGCTTGGGGCTCCCAGTCGAACGCACATTCCCCGCTATCGGGAGCACATGGCCCGCATCGAGGCCCTCGTAGACGAGATCAACTGGAAGCACCAGACGGATGATTGGAAACCGATCCACTTCCTGGCCACTCACCACGACGTGTCGACCGTGCACGCCTTCCTGTGTATGGCCCCTATGTGCATCGTCAGTTCCCTCCACGATGGCATGAACCTCGTGGCGAAGGAGTACGTGGCGGCCAAGGCGGGGCGGGAAGGCGTCCTCATCCTTTCGGAGTTCGCCGGCGCCGCCCGGGAGCTTCCTGACGCGCTCATCATCAACCCGTACGACACGGAGCAGTTCGCAGAGGCCATCCGCCGCGGTGTGGAAATGGGCGCGGATGAGCGGCGGGAACGCATGGAGCGGATGTTCCAAACGGTGGAGGAGCACAATGTCTACCGGTGGGCCGCCGCCTTCATCACCCGGCTCGCCGCCGCGCGCGTGGCGGAAGCTTCAGCCGATGCCGGAGCTGCTACCTCCGGCCGGATCGTGTGACCCTCTCGGCGGTATGCCTCATCGCCCGTCGTGGTTTCCCGCCAGCCTGCTGTGGCTGAAGCCGTAGGCGTAGTAGAGGCCCAGGCCGAGGGTGAGCCACACGGCGAAGCGGATCCAGGCCATGGTGGGAAGTCCCATCATGAGATAAAGGCAGGCCAGGAGCCCCAAGGCGGGAACGAAGGGGACCCAGGGTGTCTTGAAGGGACGGTGTCTGAGCGGGTCGCGCTTTCGGAGGACCAGAATCCCCGCGCAGACGATGATGAAGGCCGAGAGGGTGCCTATGTTACACAGATCTGCCATCTCGTCGAGGCTGGCGAAGGAGGAGGCCCCGGCCACGAAGACGCCCGTGAGGATAGTGGTCACGTACGGGGTCTTGAACCTGGGATGCACCTTTGAGAAGGACTTGGGCATGAGGCCGTCGCGGGACATGGAGAAGAAGATGCGCGGCTGGCCCATCTGAAACACGAGGAGGACGGCCGTGTGGGCCACCACGGAGCCGAAGGCTACGATGCCCGCGGCCCAGTCTTTGTGGACCACGCGCATGGCCACGGAGAGGGGCTCTGCGGTGTTGAGCCGGCTCCAGGGGATCATTCCCGTGAGGACGGCGGCCACCACAACATAGATGACCGTGCACGCGGCGAGCGAACCGAGGATGCCGATGGGGAGGTCCCGCTTGGGGTTCTTGCACTCCTCCGCCACCGTGGAGACGGCGTCAAAGCCGATGTAGGCGAAGAAGATCACCGCCGCTCCCGCCTGGATGCCCGCCCAGCCGTTGGGAGCGAAGGGGTGCCAGTTCTCGGGCTTGACGTAGGCGGCGCCCACGACCACGAAGAAGCCGAGCACGAGCAGCTTGATCCCAACCATGACGAGGTTGAACCGCGCGCTCTCCTTGATGCCGATCACCAGGAGGACCGTCAGAAACGTGACGATGAAGGCGGCGGGCAGGTTGAAAATGATGGCCTTCCCGAAGAGGTGCGGGGCGGAATTGAGGATCTCCGGGGAGTGGAGGGCCGTTCTCAAGTCCGTGGCGAGCCACCTCGGGAACTCGATGCCGAAGCCCCGCAGAAGCTCGCAAAAATAACCGGACCAGGAGACGGCGACGGCCACGTTGCCGACGGCGTACTCCAGGATCAAATCCCATCCGATGATCCACGCCACCAGTTCGCCGAGGGTAGCGTAGGCGTACGTGTAGGCGCTGCCTGAAATGGGCACGAGGCTGGCGAACTCTGCGTAGCAGAGGCCCGTGAGAGCGCACGCCACGCCCGTGAGGAGAAAGGACAGCACGAGGGCGGGTCCGGCCCCCGGCCGCGAGGCGTCGCCCGCCGCGGCGGTTCCCACGAGGGCGAAAATGCCTGCGCCGATCACCGCCCCGATGCCCAAGGCGATGAGATCCACGGGGCCCAACACCCGCTTGAGTTTCTGCGTGGAAGATTCGGCCTCGCTAAGGATGAGGTCCAGATGCTTGGTGCGGAGGAGGGATCTGAAGAGCGCCATCAAGCCCCGCCCACATGGCTCACGCAGACGCGGTTTCGCCCCTCTTGCTTGGCCCGGTAAAGGGCCCTGTCGGCGAGATCCAGCAGGTCAGTCCAGGAGGTGCCCTCGGCCGAGCTAGCGGTAGCAACGCCAGCGCTGACCGTAACCCAGGGGCCCGCCAGCGAGGTGGGATGCGGGATGGCGAGGGCTTCGACTTGGGCGCGCGCCTGCTCGGCGAGGGCTGAGGCGGCGGCACTGCCCGTGGCCGAGAGAACGAGGGCGAACTCCTCGCCTCCGTAACGCGCCACCAAGTCGCCCGCCCGGTTCACCGATTCTCCCAGAACGGCGGCCACACGGGCCAGGCACTCGTCGCCCTTCGGGTGGCCGTAGGTGTCGTTGTAGAGCTTGAAGCAGTCCAGGTCCACCATGATCAAGGAGAGGGGTTCATGAGACCGGCCGAGCTGGCGCCATTGGCAAAGCAGGTGGTCGTCGAGCCGCCGCCGGTTGGCGAGCCCCGTGAGGGAATCCTCCCCCGAGAGGGTCTCGAGGCGCGCGTTGGCTTGGCCAAGCTGCAGGTTGGCCTCCCGGAGCGCCCCCGTGCGTTCCTGAATGAGCGCTTCCAGTTCGCGCTGGTGCGCCTCCAGGCGCCGCACGCGGGCCAGGTAGAGGCCGGGTCCTGCCGCCAAGAGCACCAGCATGCACAGGCCGTAGAACCACCATGTCTGATAGAAGCTGGGGCGCTGGGCCAGCGACAGGGCCGCACCGTGTTCGTTCCAAATGCCGTCGTTGTTGCAGGCGGTCACCCGAAATACGTACTGCCCGGGTGGGATATTGGTGTAGTAGGCGACTCGGCGCGTGTCCGCATCGACCCAGCCCGACTCGAAGCCGTCGAGGAAATAGCGGAACTTCACCTTGGCGGGGGCTACGAAACTCAGCCCAGTGTAGTGGATCTCGACCCGGTTCCGCCCTGGGGGCAGAACCAAGGGCTTGGACAGGTCCAGGGCCGAGCCGTTCACCACGGCCCGTTCCACAAGGACGGGAGGAGCCATCGCGTTGCGGACCAGTCTGGAGGGATCGACGACGCTTACGCCGCGCATGGTGGGAAACCACAGCCTCCCGTCCCGGGTGCGGCAGCCCGCGGGAACGAAGCCGCCGTTACACTCGGCGCTCTTCATCCCGTCGGCCTCTCCGTAGGAATCGCACGTGAGGACCTTGGAGCGCCCGCTCGCAAAAGCCTCCAGCTCACGCCTGGCCACCCGGTAGACGCCCCGGTTGCCGCTCATCCAGAGATAGCCAAGTCCGTCATCCAGTATTTCGTAAGACACGTCATCGAAGAGTCCGTCCTTCCTGGTGAACCGCGTCACGCGCCCGTGGCTGAGGCGGAGGAGACCCGATCCGATGGTGCTCAGCCAGAGGGTTCCGTCGTGATCCTCCAGGACGTGGCTGACGATCACTTTCCCGATGGCCGCCTGGCCGGGGAAGGAGGCCAGGGTTTCACCTTCGAGCAGGCTCAGCCCTCCTCCGTAGGTACCGATCCAGATGCGCCCGCCGCGGTCCTCGAAGATGAGGTTCACCATGGCGGCGGGGCCGGGGTGTTCTTGCACGGTTTTAACCTTGCCGTCGCGGACGAGGTTCAAGCCGCCGCCGTTGGTTCCAACCAGGAGGTCACCCGTGCGGCGGACCTTCACGGCGATGACCCGGTTGCTGGACAGCCCGCGTGCCATATCCAGCGTCTCAATGCCCGCCGAGGTCATGTGGGCCGCGCCTCCTCCGTCCGTCCCGACCCATAGGGCCCCTTGAGGGTCCTCGCAGACGGACCGGATGAGGTCGTTGGGCAGGCCGTCTCTCGTCGTCGTGGCCGTAAATTTCCCGTCCCTGAAGCGGTTGATGCCGCCACCGTTGGTGGTCACCCACAGGTCTCCCGAGCGGCTCTCGTAGATCCCGATGGCAAAGTCGTTGGAGAGCCCTTCCTGGGAGCTGTACGTGGTAAAACTTCCGTCGTGCATCTGGAAGAGGCCGCCCCCGTCCAGGCCGACCCAGAGGTTCTTTTCGCGGTCCTCAAGAAAGCACCAAACTACGTCGTAGGGCAGGCCGTCGGCCGTCGTTAGGGAGTTCCACCGGTTGGCCGCGTACCTGCAAATGCCACCTCCGAAGGTGGCGATCCAGAGGTTTTCGTCCCCGTCCTCATAGAGGCCAAGAACGCGGTTGTTGGAGAGTCCGTCCCGGGTCGTGAACACCCGGACGCGGCCGTTTTCAATCCGGCAGAGGCCACCGCCGTACGTGCCGGCCCATAGCGCGCCGTCGCGAGTCTGGCAGATGGCGTAGACCGTCTGGTTGGGCAGGGTGGGGACGGTATCGAGTTTGGAGAAGCGGCCTCCAGTGAAGCGGCACATGCCTCCCCCGTTGGTCCCGATCCAAAGGGTGCCATCGCGCGCTTCAAAGAGCGAGAGGATGCTGTCGTGCGAGAGCCCATCCCGGATCGTGTAAGTGACGAACCTCCCGTCCTTGAAGCGGCTCAGGCCTCCGCCGTAGGTGCCGGCCCAGATGCTCCCATCCTGGGTCTCGCACAGGGTCGTAACGTTGTCGTAGGCCAGGCCATCTCGAGTTGCGTAGGCGGTGAAGCTGCCATCCTTCATGCGGAGCATGCCGCCGTTGGTTCCGAGCCAGAGGGCCCCGGAGCGGTCCAGACACAGGGCGCGCACGTTGTTGTTGCGGATGGCCGGCGTGTTCCATTTGTCGAAGACGGTAAACTTCACGCCGTCGAAGCGGACCAGCCCCTCCTGCGTGGCGCACCAGAGATACCCTTGGTGATCCTGGACGATTGCCTTCACGGCATTTTGAGGCAGGCCCCGGTCGGAGAGCCAGTTGTCGTGCGAGTATTGGGTGAGCGCTTTGAGGGGGTCAAGGGCGCGCGGCGACAAAGCCGCGGAAAGCGCGGCAAGGGCAAGGAAAATAATCACCCTCATCGGATTGAATCGCATCTCCCTCTCGTCGTCACAATCATATCATGGACAAGTTCGCTCCACTCGCCGCGCGGGGTCCGGGCGAAGCGCGGCTAACGGTGATTCGCCGGCAGGCGCTGGGCCTATTTGGTGGGTGTCAGCTCGAAGGTGTAGAGCACCCCCAGGGTGGGGGCGTCGTACTGGGGCGGAAACTTGGGGAAAGGAACCGAGGCGTAGACGGCGTGAAGCACCGTCTGATCGAAGGCGGAGTTGCCGGAGGAGGTGACGATCTGAACGTCCTGGG
>JAKBES010000079.1 GCA_021833665.1 Acidobacteriota bacterium | reverse complement strand
TATCGGCGTCGGTGAAGAAAAGTATATCAGATATCGGTATGGTCCGGGCGGGTGCGGCTACGTCGCGCGCCAGAGGAAGGTCCACCATTCTCCGTCGGTGCGCCGTTCCATCAGCCTCAGACCTTTGCTGGACGCGGCTTCCAGCACCCCGTCGCCCAGGTCCAAAAGGATGCCGCTCCCCAGGAGGAACCCGCCGGGAGCCAGCCGCGCGCTCAAGTCAGGGAGGATGGCCACGAGCGTCTGGGCGAGGATGTTGGCGAAGACAAGATGGAACGTCCCGCGCACGTCCTCGGCGCTTCCCTCCACCACCTGATAAGGAGTGGAGTTCTCTGCGGCGCTTTCGCGGGAGACCACGCATGCCTCCGGATCCGTGTCGCAGGCCACCACCGATCGGCACCCCAGCTTCCATGCCGCCGCCGAAAGGATCCCCGTGCCGCATCCCACGTCCAGCACCGAAGCGGGGAGAGGATCGAGCCCTTCCAGCGCGCGCAGACAGGACGACGTGGTGAAGTGCTCTCCCGTTCCGAAGGCCATGCCCGGAACAAGGCGGAGGGGAATGCGCTCCGGCCACGGGCTCTCAAGATGGAGCGAGGGAAGGATAACGAAGCGTTTTCCCACGGCGATGGGCCGCAGGGAAGCCTGGTACCGCGCGGCCCAATCCTCCTCATCGGCGCGCTCCCAGCGCACGCGAAGGCCGGGGTCGCCGGCGAGAAGGTCCCGTTCGACGCGGGGGTCCTCGGCGGCGAAGTAAGCGCGCCACTCCCGCGGCGAGATCTCCCATATGCCCAAAGTCCCCAGGTCGCGAAGGCACTGGGCCGCGTCCCCTTCGATGGCATGCCCCGCGGAAAGGGTCACGAAAAACTGGTCCATGGCTATTCCTCCAGATACAACAGAGACAGGCGCGGCAAGTGCCAGTGGGCGAGGGCGGCCTGGCAGGCCAGCCTGTCCACGGTCTGCCGCAGGACGCCGCTCTCCATGCCTTCGGCCAAGGTCCCCAGCCGTTCCACGGCGCCGCACCTCCATCCCTCGGCGAGGGGTTGGGGAGATTCGAGCAGGACCAGTCCACACAGCTCCCGGTCCAGGGGAGCCAGCCGGGCCTCCAGTTTAGCCGCCGGCTTATCCGCGTGAAGCATGAGGTCCCGAATATCCAGGGCCGCACGAGCGCAGAACCGGCTCAGAAGAGGCATGGCCCTGACGGAAGCCGAGTCGGAGGAGAACACTTCGAGGGCCGAGGCGCGGCGTTCGAGGAAGCGCGCCACACGGGCGCCTTTCGGCTCGGGCTCGCTGAGCCCCGCGGCCCGGCCCACGGCGGCCACCCTGTGCGCTTCGAGGGCTTTAAGGACGTGATCCTCCGCGAAGGAGAGGCAGATGGCCCGCCTCAGAGGCACCTTCCTCTGAGCTAGGTGCTCGAAGTAGGCGGCGATTCCCGATTCCACGACGTCGAGGGGTACCCCCGCGGCGTGCCATTCCACGGCCCGCTCGAAGTCGAGGGGTGAGAGCAGGAGGGGAGCGAGCCGGTTGCGGCAGAAGGCCTCCTCGATGCGCTCGAAATACTCCCTCAGATCCTCCTGCATACGGGGCTAGTCCTTGGCCTCTTTGTCGCAGTTCTTCTGATAGATGAGCCTGAGGCCCTCGAGGGTGAGGTTCTCGTCCACGCATCCGATGGAGGGGCAGTCGGGCGCCACCACGGGGGCGAGGCCTCCCGTGGCGATGACCGTTTTCACCGGCCCGAACTCCTTTTTGATCCGCTTCAAGATGCCCTCCACAAGACCCACGTAGCCCCAGTAGAGTCCCGATTGAATGGATTGGACCGTGGTCTTGCCGATGACGCGGGAAGGTCTGGAGATCTCCACTTTCGGCAGCTTGGCCGTCTTCTCGAAGAGGGCGTCCGCACTGATGGCCAGGCCCGGCGAGATGGCCCCGCCCAGGTAGTTGCCCTTGGCGTCCAGCACGTCGAACGTGGTGGCCGTTCCGAAGTCCACGATGACCGCGGGCACTTCATGGTGCGCCAGGACCGCCACGGCATTCACGACCCGGTCGGCTCCCACTTCGGCGGGGTTGTCGTACAGGACCGAGACTCCCGTTTTGACACCGGGAGCCACGAAGAGGGGCTCGCGTTTGAAGTAGCGGCGGCACATTTCCCGGAGAGGGGCGTCCGCGGGCGGCACGACGGAGGACACCACGATGCCCCGGACGTCGCCGATGGCCAGTTCGTTCACGTGGAACAGCAGGTGCAGGAGGGCGCCCCACTCGTCGAGGGTGCGGTGGCGAGCCGTGGAGAGGCACCAGCGGTGGAGGAGCTTGGGGCCCTGGTAGAGAGCGAAGGTGCTCTGGGTGTTGCCGACGTCGATCACGAAAATCATGGGTCCCTCGTTTACGATCCGCGCTTCTCTTCCTTGGCTAGAATGCCGGCTCGTGGACCGCCGGGGCGAACCCGTGTCACGTCACCATGATGCACTGCTTGGATACGCCCGTCCACCTTCAGCAGGAGTGAGCCGTCTGGGGCGATGCCCGCAAAGGTGCCCCTGAGGATCTCCTCTCCCGAGGAGACGTCAAGAAGATCACCTGGCTCGTGGGCCCACGTCCCGGAAGCCTTCTCGACGAGGGCCGCAGGATTCATCAGGCCCTCTTCGAGGAGCGGGCTCAGGGCCACCAGCAGGCTTGCCGCGAAGGCTTCCTCGGTGACGGGCCGGCCGCCGGCCAAACGGACCGACGTGGCAAAGGATCGCAGATCATCCGGAAAGTCCTCCTCGCGATGGAGGAGGTTTACGCCGATCCCCAATACCAGTCCCGAAGGCCGGTCTCCCTGCACCCGCGATTCCACGAGCACGCCGCTCACCTTCTTGCCTCCCACGAGCACGTCGTTGGGCCACTTGAGGCGCCCTCTCAATCCCGCCGAATGGTGAAGGGCCCGCAGGACGGCCAGGCTTCCCGCCAGGGGGAGGCAAACCGCGCGGTCTGAGGGGCCTTCGTTCCACAGCGCCACGCTCAAGGCCAGGCCGACGCCTCGGGGGGAATGCCACGACCTGCCGTGCCGCCCGCGCCCCCCCGTTTGCTCCTCCGCCATGACCACCGCTCCGTGAGCAGCGGGACCCAACTGATCCAGGATGTCCCGCGCCCGGTCGTTGGTGGACGGAACGGACGGGTGGCATTCGATGATCTGTCCCAGCCACGTCGGCGAGTACTGCTTCAAGAGAAGGGTGCGGTTCATGGGCGTGAGATGCAGGGAAGGCCAAGAGCGGGGAGAAGGAATGGCGCCATCCTGGGGGCCGGCTACGGGACGGGACCCAGTTCCATGGATATATCGGCGGCGGGGGCGGAGTGCGTGAGGGCCCCCATGGAGATTAAGTCCACGCCCAAGGCCGCCACGCGGCGGAGGCGGCCGAGGGTCATGCCGCCGGACGCCTCGAGGACGACGCCCGCGGGGCGCTCCGCTACGGCTTGGCCCATCTCCTCGTCGCTCATGTTGTCCAGGAGGATCACCTCGGCCCCCGCGGCGAGCGCCTCGCGGAAGCCCGGCAGGTCGGTCACTTCCACCTCCACCCGCCAGAGGGCTCCGGCCTTTTCTTTTGCAGCCCGCAGCGCCGCCCCGACGGAGCCCGCCGCGGCCACGTGATTGTCCTTCAGGAGGATGCCGTCCGACAGCCCCATGCGGTGGTTGAAGGCGCCGCCCGTGCGCACCGCGTATTTTTCCAGGTTTCGCAGCCCGGGTGTCGTTTTGCGCGTGTCCAAGATGCGCGCACCCGTGCCCTCCACGGCGGCGGCGGCGCGGGCCGCCATGGCCGCGATGCCGCACAGGCGCTGGAGGAGATTCAGGGCCGTGCGTTCGGCCAGCAGCAACGCGGAAACGGGACCCGTCACCTGGGCCAGCGCCGTACCGGAGGGGACGTGCGATCCCTCCCCCGACAGAATGGTCCACGAGCACGCGGCGTCCGCCAGCTCGAAGGTGCGCAAGGCGGCGGGAAGCCCCGCCACCACAACCTTCTCCTTGGCCAGGAGGTGGGCCGTACCTTCTCCGCTGAGACCTGCGGCCTCGGTGGTCCTGTCCCCGTAAGGGGAGTCCTCCGCGAGGGCGCGGAGAAGGAGAGCGTCCAGATCCTGGAGGCTCATGCCGCAGACCAACGGATCCTCCTCAGTCCCGAGTGGCCGTTCGCGTTCAGGGATCGAAGGATGGGCTGCACCATCCCTTGCAGAGCGGCACAAACCGTCTTGTCAGTGCTGCACAGGATCAGCACCTCTCCCTCCCGCCGCGCCGTTAAGACGCCCTCGGGCAGGTGAAAGGCGCACCGGATCTGGCTCGAAATATCTCCCGCCGGCATCGAGCCTCGCATCCTGGAGGCCACGTCCTGCAGTGACTTGATCCCCCCGCCGCGCATGCTTCAACTCCCGCTCGACATCAATCCCAAGTCCCAAATCCCAAATCCTCATCCCTCTCCGTCGCTGAAGGAATTCCACTCCTTGCAGTTGGGGCACCGGTGGAGGATCTCAAGCGTTTTGTACCCGCAATAGATGCAGGTGAACGGATCCATCATCTGTTCGCTGGAGGCCAGGATGTTGGCTACGTCCTTCTCCAGGTCCGGGGGGAGCGATCCCTTGCGCTTCATGTCCCACAGGAGGCGCTGGACCAGGCGCGAGCGCCCGAAGTGCTTGACCAGACTTCGCACCACGTCCTTCACCTGCTCGGGCCGCTTGAGCTCGGTGAACTCCTGAAGCTCCTGGATCAGCGCCCGCTTCTGGTGATGGTCCAGGGCCAGGCTCCGCAGAATCTGGAGGTAGCCCTCCGCGTCCTGCTTGGCCATGAAGATCTCTTTGAGGAGGCCGATCACCATGAAGGACTTGTGCGGCATGTCGCGCAGGGCCCGTTCCATGATCTTCAGGGCCTTGTCGGCCTTGCCGACCTTCAGGTAGAGCTGGGCCAGGAAGATATAGGCAAGGATGTTCTCGGGATGGAGCCGGATGGCCCTGCGCATGGACCAAGCGGCGCGAAAGTGCATGCCGCCTTCGGCCATGAACTGGGCCTTCTGAGCCAGCAGGTAGGACAGGTGACGATTGTCTTTGTGGCGCTGCACCTTCTGGAGACGGACGGCGAACTCGTAGGCCTCGCCCCACTCGCCCAGGTCCTCGGAGATCTTCACGAGCTGGGCGAGGGCGTCAGGGTCCTTGGGGTTGAGGGCGAGGACGTCCTTGAAGGTACGCTGCGACCGGTCCATGAACCCGCCCGTGCGGAAGTCCGAGCCGAGCGCATTCAAGGCGAGCACGCGCTCCTCCTCGCTCAGGCCGTGGCGGGTGAGGAGGCTCTGGTGGACGCGGATGGCCCGGTCGATCTGGCCCCGCTGGCGGAAGAGGTTTCCCAGCGCGAGGTAGACCTCGATGGGTTCGGTGGAGACCTCCACCACCCGGGAGAGCCGCTCGATGGCCGTCTCCACGTCGCCCGTGAGCATGGCGTACATGCCGCGGATGTAATCGGGCGACTGGCGGGCGTCCTTGGCCTGGTTTCGGCTGGACCGGCCAAGGGGAAGCCTTGCCCCGAGGAAGAGCCCGAAGAGGAACACGAGGATGGCGAGCGCGATGACCCATGGCTCGCCGAGGTGGGCGATCACGGGCGGTTTTCCTCCTCGATGACGCGCTGGCTCATCAAGCCTTCGCGGATGGGCAGGTTTCGGAGCTTGCTGACCTCGTCCTCCAGGTCCCTGATGCGCTTCTTGAGTTCGCGGGCCTGGAGGAAGTGGTCCACCTGGTCGAGGAATCCCACGATGACGAAGGTCACGAAGGCGAAGACCAATGGGAAGATGAGCGTTACCGCCATGGGGACCCGCTGAAACTCCATGTAACCTGGAATGATGCGCAGGGGGCTCACGACGTCGATGTTGGCCAGGCAGAGGCCCAGCCAGCCGAGGACCACCAGGATGATCAACAGCCATTTTACGGTGCTCAAAAGGTTATGCATGGGGGTCCTCCTCCCATCCGAACCGATTCATGATCTCCGGGAGCCTGCCCGTGGTTTCAAACCAAAGGTCCACGATCTCCCGGACCGCCCCCCTGCCGCCCCCCTTGGAACAAACGTAGTGTACTCGTGCCTTCACCTGGTCATGGGCGTCCGAAGGGCACGCCGAAAAGCCCACGCGCCGCATGACGGGCAGATCCAATACATCGTCGCCCATGAAGGCGATTTCATTCAAGGGGTAGGCGCCGTCCTGAAGGAGCTTCTCCAGTCCTGGGACCTTGTCCACGGCCCCCTGAGCCACGCGGGTCAGGCCGAGCTCCTGGGCCCGCTGCGCCACGATCCTCGACGTCTTGCCGGTGAGGAGGCCCACCTCCAGGCCGCTCCGGTGGGCCACCCACATGCCCGCGCCGTCTTTCACGTCGAACCGCTTCATCTCTTCGCCCGAGTTGCCGTAGTAGAGCCCGCCGTCGGTTAGGACGCCGTCCACGTCCAACAGAAGCAGGCGCACTCGTTTCAGGCGCGCGGCGGCTTCCGGGGACAAGTTCGGGACGAGGGCACCAGGCATGGCGGCACGCTCCGGACGATAGCCCGCAGGATACCATGAAATAAGGGGGACAGGGGACAGGAGACGGAGGACGAGATGGCGTCGCACTCGTCCCTCCCGTTTCACTTTTCACTTTTTACTTCGTGTTACAGGGGACCAGGGGACGAAGCCCGAAGGGCGCGATACCTCGCCTCCCAAGTCTCGCGTCTACATCATCTGGAGGCCCCAGAGGTCGTGCAGATGGAGGACGCCGAGGAGGTGGCCGTCCGGATCCGTCACGACGAGGGAGGTGATCTTGCGGCTCTCCATGAGGCCGAGGGCCTCCACGGCCATGGCGTCTGGGGCGATGGCGAGGGGATGGGGGTGGGCGCAGGCGCCCGCCGCCATGTCGAGAAAGGCGCCCCCGTGGTGCTCGATGAGGCGGCGCATGTCGCCGTCGGTGATGATGCCCGCCACTCGCCCGTCGCCCTCCACGACCACGGCGTGGCCGAGCTTCTTGGCGGAGATTTCGAAGAGCGCTTCCTTCATGGGGGTGCGGGGCGTGACGAGAGGCATCTCGCGGCCCGTGTGCATGAGGTCGCGTACACGCATGAGGCGCTTGCCCAGTTTGCCCCCCGGGTGCAGGCGGGCGAAATCCTCGGCCTTGAAGCCGCGGCGCTCAATGAGAGCCGCGGCGAGGGCGTCCCCGAGGGCCATCTGGGCCGTCGTGGAGGCCATGGGCGCCAGGCCGAGAGGGCAGGCCTCCTGGTCGATGGCCACGGTGATGTGGAGGTCGCAGGCGCGGGCGAGGGTGGAGTTGGGGTTTCCCGTGGCGGCCGCCGTGAAGGCGCCCAGGCGCTTGAGGAGGGGAGCCAGGGCCACCAGTTCTTCCGTTTCGCCGCTGTTGCTGAGGGCGAAAACAACGTCGCCCTTGGTCACCATCCCCAGGTCTCCGTGTAGGGCTTCTGCGGGATGGAGGGAGAGCGCGGGCGTTCCCGTACTCGCCAGAGTGGCGCTGATCTTTCGCCCCACGATCCCGCTCTTGCCCATGCCGGTGACGACGACCCGCCCCGTGCAGGCCAGGATCGTTTCCACGAGCGTGATGAAGGATTGGTCGAGGCTGTCTCGCAGCCGGAGGAGCGCTTCCGACTCGACGGCAAGGACCTTCTTGGCCCCGTTGAGCGTCATAGGGGAACCCTCGCCAGCCGGCGCAAGCCCGCCAGCCGCTTCGCCAGGGGAGGGAACTGGGCAAGGGGAAGGGCGTTGGGTCCGTCGCTCAAGGCCTTGGCCGGATTGTCGTGGACCTCGAAGAAAAAGCCGTCCGCCCCGGCCGCGGCCGCGGACTGGGCCAGAACGGGGATGAACTCCCTCTGGCCCGAGGATGTGCCGCCGCCCGCTCCGGGAAGCTGGACCGAGTGGGTCGCGTCGAAGACGACGGGCCAGCCCAGGGCCTGCATTATGGGCAGTCCTCGCATGTCCACCACCAGGTTGTGGTAGCCGAAGCACGAGCCTCTCTCCGTCAGAAGGATGCCCGAAGCTCCTCCCTTTTCGAGCTTGCCGACCACGTGGGCCATGTCCTGGGGGGCGAGGAACTGCCCCTTCTTGACGTTCACGACCTTGCCCGTCCGAGCGGCCGCGAGCAGGAGGTCGGTCTGGCGGCATAGAAAAGCCGGGATCTGGAGGACGTCCACCACTTCGGCGGCGGCCTCGGCCTGCGCCGGATCGTGGATGTCCGTGAGGACGGGAAGTCCCGACTCCGCCCGCAGAGACTTCAAGATCGCGAGGCCCCGCGTGAGGCCCGGCCCCCGGAAGCTCGTGATGGAGGTGCGGTTGGCCTTGTCGAAGGAGGCTTTGAAGACGATCTGCAGGTGAAGTTCGCGTGCCCACGAGGCAAGCTGCAGCGCCAGGGCGCGCACGTGCTCCTCGGACTCAATGACGCACGGGCCGGCGATGAAGAGGGGCTCTGGGCCCCCGGCGGTGACACCCTTGGCGATGGTGACCGCGTTCATGGCCAAAGTCCAGTGAGGAGTGAGGGGTGAGGAGTGAGGAGTGAGGAGCAAAAAATGAAAAGTGAAAAGCGAAAAACGACAGGCGAGACGCGAGACGCGAGACGCGAGGTGGCAGGAGGAGCCATCTCGGCCCGGAGGCCGCTTCGACAGGGAGCCGCTAATTGTTGTATAAGCCCTCTCCCGAAGTAGATGGTCTTACTCCTCACTCCTCACTCCTCACTCTTCACTTTATTCTTATGGCTTGCGGCGACGAAATCCCTGAACAGCGGATGGGGGTTCAGAGGCCGGCTCTTGAATTCGGGATGGAACTGGCACCCGAGGAACCAGGGGTGATCCCGCAGTTCCACCACCTCCACGAATTTGCCGTCCGGGGAGAGGCCCGTGAACACCAGGCCCACCTTCGCAAGCGGCTCCAGGTAGGCTTTGTTGAATTCGTAGCGGTGCCGGTGGCGCTCGCTGATCTCCAGCGTGCCGTAAGCCTTGTGGGCCAGGCTCCCCTCCGTGAGCACGCACGGGCATTTGCCCAGGCGCATGTTGCCGCCGTAGGTGTCGTCGCCCAGCAGGTCCCTCAGCTTGTAGAAAATCGGGTGGGCGGTCTTGGCGTCGAACTCCGTGGAGTTGGCGCCCTCCAGCTTGGCCGCGCTCCGTGCAAACTCGATGCTGGCGAGCTGCATCCCCAGGCAGATGCCGAAGTAGGGGATCTTGTGCAGGCGGGCGTATTGGGCGGCCTGGATCTTGCCTTCCACGCCCCGTTCGCCGAAGCCGCCGGGGACCAGGATGCCGTGGCACCCCGCGAGGGGGCCGGCGGGCCCTTCACGCTCGATGTCCTCCGCTTCGATCCACTTGAGGTGGACCCCCAGTTTGTTGGGAACGCCGCCGTGGATCAGGGCTTCGCGCAGGCTCTTGTAAGAGTCCTCGTACTGGGTGTATTTGCCCACGATGCCGATGGTCACCGTGTCGTCGGGATGCTTGAGGGTTCCAATGAACTCCTCCCACTTCTCCATGTGCCGCTCGTGAAGGGGGAGCCCCATGTACTTGAGGAGGATGTAGTCGAGGCCCTCCTGGGCGAAGAAGAGGGGGCACTCGTAGATGTGCTCCACGTCCTTGGCCGTGATGACCGCCTCCTCGGGCACGTTGCAGAAGAGTCCGATCTTGGCCTTCATGTCCCGCGGGATGGGGTATTCGGTGCGGCACAGGAGGATGTCGGGCTGGATGCCGATGGAGCGCAGCTCCTTGACGCTGTGCTGGGTGGGCTTGGTCTTGAGCTCGTGGCTGGCCCGGATGTAGGGGATGAGAGTAAGGTGGATGAAGACCGCGTTGGCGCGGCCCACTTCAAGGTGGAGCTGGCGGATGGCTTCCAGGAACGGGAGAGACTCGATGTCGCCCACCGTGCCGCCCACCTCCACGATGACCACGTCCACGTCCTTGCCCTGGGCCTTGATGGCCTCCTTGATCTCGTTGGTGATGTGGGGCACCACCTGGACCGTGCCGCCCAGGTAGTCGCCGCGCCGCTCCTTCTCGATTACTTGAAGGTAGATGCGGCCCGCGGTGTAGTTGTTGCCCCGGTTGCTCACCTGGGTGGTGAACCGCTCGTAGTGGCCCAGATCCAGGTCCGTCTCGGCGCCGTCATCGGTGACGAACACCTCGCCGTGCTGGAAGGGCGACATGGTGCCCGGGTCTACGTTGATGTAGGGATCGAGCTTTTGGATGCTGACTTTGAAGCCCCGGGATTCGAGCAGGCATCCGATGGACGCCGCCGCGATGCCCTTCCCCAGGCTGGAAACCACACCACCCGTAATAAAGATGAACTTGGCCATCTGCAATCTCCTCGCTCCGAGTCCAGTCCGGGCCCCCAACTATAGCACAAATGGTGAGCGAAAGAAGCAGCCGGTGGTGCGGCTTTTGCGGAGCGCACATGGAGCAGCTCACCCCGACACGAGGCGTGGCCGCGCCGAGGCGGCGCCCTTGCCCTCGCGGGGCCAGTTGGGGCATCCTGAGACCATAAGCGCAGCGGGATGCTCGTAAGGAGGCCGCTCGCTCCATGGGAGGTCCGGTGTTCGAGCAACTGAACAACCTATTGGAATTCATGCTGTCCGTGTCGCCCCAGGTGAGCGACCTCAACTTTTCCGTGGGCCGCGCTCCTCAAGTGGAAGTGAACGGCGAACTGCGCGACGTGCCCATCAAGGGCCTGAACCGGCTTTCACCGTACCAGACGGAGCAGATCGCCCTCCAGCTCATGAAGAGCGACAAGCACCACATCCGCAAGCTGCTGAAGAACGGCTCCACGGACCTATCCTACTCCATCACGGGCAAGACCCGCTTCCGGGTGAACATTTTCTCCCAGAGGGGCACCTACAGCATCGTCCTGAGGGTCATCCCTAACGGCATCCCCACGGTGGAGGAGCTGGGGCTCCCCCTGGCCATCAACAAGATCGCCGAGGAGCGCAACGGCATCGTCCTGCTCACGGGCCCCACGGGGAGCGGCAAGTCCACCACTCTGGCGGCCATCATCAACCGGATCAACACGGACAAGGCCTATCACATCGTCACCATCGAGGACCCCATCGAGTACCTCCACCGCCACAAAAAATCCACCATCAACCAGCGGGAGCTGGGAGCCGACGTGCCCTCCTTCGGGCTGGCCCTGAGGGCGGCCCTGAGGCAGGCGCCCAAGGTCATCCTGGTGGGCGAAATGCGCGACCTGGAGACCACGGAAATCGCGCTGGAAGCGGCGGAGACGGGCCACCTCGTGCTGTCCACTCTCCATACCATCGATGCCTCCAAGACCGTGGACCGCATCGTGGGCATTTTTCCCAAGGATGAGGAGCAGCAGATCCGCACGCGTTTCTCGCAGACCTTCAAGTGGATCGTGAGCCAGCGCCTGGTGCCCAAAGCGGACGGCTCGGGCCGCCTGGGCGTGTGCGAAATCCTCCGAACCAGCCAGAGAACCCGGGAATACATCCAGCACGGCGAGGCGGAGAGAGAGGGCAAGAGCCTGGTGGACGCCATGAACGACGGCCACCTCGACGGCATGCAGACCTTCGACAACGAGCTGGAGCGCCTGTGGCGGGAGGGGACCCTCACGAAAGACACGGCCCTGTCCTTCGCCACCAACGCCCCCAACCTGGCCCTCAAGATGTCGGGCATCGCCGGGGCCGACCGATCCCCCGATTCCGCCCGGCCCAAAGACGGGGAGCCCGGCGCAGGCGAGGCGCCCAAGAAAAAGGGGCTGGGGGCATTCGCCGGGGCCAGCCAGGAGGCACCCAAGGTGCCCGCCTCCACTCTGCCCGGGCTTCCCGCGGACCTCGATATGAAGGACCTCTTGGAGTAACCCATGCAAATCGGCTGCCCCTCCTGCAAGAAAAGCATCCTTTTGGACGACGGCAAGGCACCGGCGGGGCCCTTCAAGATCAAATGCCCCGGCTGCGGTTACCTCATCGCCGTGGGCGCACCCGGCGGGAACGCCGCACCTCCCGCGTCGGCGGCCTTTCCCGCCTCCACGCCGCTCCCCGTGCCTCAGCGCGCCGAAGCGCTGCCCTCCGATCCCGAGCGCGCGGCCGCCGTGCCTGGGGCCGGGCTCGTACCTGGGAGCCCGGAGTGGGAACAGCTCAAGCGCGAAGTCGCCCACCAGGTTCTCTGGCACCTCGGCATCGTGAAAACCAGAAACAGCGACGACGAAGAAGATGAGGATGAGGAGGGCCGCAAGCTGGCCCTGGTCTGCGAGGACGAACCTATCTTCCAGCTCGCCATTTCGGAGGCTCTGGCGGGACTGCGGTACCGGGTGGACAAGGCCGCCGACAAGATGGCCGCCCTCGATATGCTGTCCAAGAAGGCGTACGACCTGGTCACCGTGGACAACCGTTTGCCCGATGACCCCGAGGGCGGCACTCATATCCTTCAGGCCATCAACGGCATGCCCCCCGATCAGCGCCGGAAAATGTTCGTGGCCTTCATCACGGCCGACCTCTCCACCATGGACACCCAATCGGCCTTCGTGCTGGGCGCCAATCTAACGGTGGGAAAGAAGGACATCCGCCGTCTCGACAAAATCCTCCACCAGGCCATCAAGGAGCACGACAAGATCTACAACATTTTCAGGGCCGTCCACGAGGAGCTCCAGGGGCAGGAAAAGTGAGGCGAGTTCCCCGGAGCGCTTGCGAGATCCTAAGCTGAAGAGCGCTGTTACCCGAAGGCGGGCCGCGAGCCGTTTCTCACCCGCGAGGGTGAATCGTGTTCGCGGGCGGGCAGGAAACTCCCGATGTCTCCCAGGGCCGCGCGCCGCCCTTTCCCGCGTTCCGCCGCGCCTCATCCCGCCTCCTCTTGACGAATGCTCCGCCTGCTTTATAAGATGTCCGTCTGTGTCATGGAGATACCTCATTTCCTTGAGCGAGGAGGGGTCATGAAGGTTTACGGGCCGCAGGACATCCGCAACGTCGTACTGCTGGGGCATGGTGGAACGGGGAAAACGACCCTCACCTCCGCCATGCTCTTCGCTTCCAAGGGGGTTAGCCGGTTCGGCAAGGTGGACGACGGTACGGCGCCCACAGATTTCGAGGAAGACGAGATCCAGCGCAAGCTGTCCATCTCCACGAGCCTCGCGTTCGCCGAGTGGGCCAAGGCCAAAATCAACATCCTCGACACCCCCGGGTACGGCAACTTCATCGCCGACGCCCGCGGTCCCGTTCGGGTGGCCGATACGGCCCTGGTGCTGGTGAACGCGGTCTCGGGCGTGGAGGTCATGACGGCCAAGGGTTTCGAGTACGCGGAGGAGTTTAAGGTCCCCCGGCTCCTCCTCGTGAACAAGATGGACCGCGAAAACGCGTCCTTCAGCCGGACGTTGGCGAGCATCCATGAAAACTTCGGCCGCCTGGCGGTGCCCGTGTTCCTTCCCCTGGGACAGGAAAAGGACTTCACGGGAGTCGTGGACCTGGTGAAGGGCAAGGCTCACCGGTACAAGGACGAATCGGGCGCTTACACGGAG
>JAKBES010000362.1 GCA_021833665.1 Acidobacteriota bacterium | reverse complement strand
ACGGCGGCTTGGGCACGCGCACTTACGATCTGATGGTCAACGGGTACGCGGTCCTTCAGTCCTGCCTGCCCTACGGAACCACCTCCTTCGTGGACACGTCGGGTACCAACAATCAGGACTACACGTACTGGATCCGCTATAGCAACGGAGCGGACCTGACCCTGGAGTCGCAGGCCGTGCCAGGCACCGACGTCGTGTCCTACCCCTCGGCGCCGGCCGCCGCCCAAGCGGCGGACATCGACCCCCTGCGGGCCACGGGCGTAGCCCTGACGTGGTCCGCGCCGCCCGATTGGGGCGACTCGGGGAGAGACCCATCCACACGGGGCTTCCTCATCTACGACGGCGATATGTCGCCCGTCAGCGCCCTCCTCCCCGCAACGGCCACCAGCTTCACCGACACGACGGGGCAGGTGAACCCACCCGGGCCCTGCGGCTACCAGGTCGCCGCGGTCAACGCGTGCGGCAACGAAATGCGCACCGACTACCTCTGGGCGCAGGACGCCGCGGCCCCGCCGGGCGAGACGAGCGGCCCGGGCCATGCGCTGAGCGCCTTCAAAGCCGGCGGCACCGCCGTGTCGGTATCCTTCAGCCCCCGCGGCTGCGTTTCAGGTAACACCATCTATTGGGGGCTGTGGGACCCCCAGTTCCCGGGGCCCTACTTCGAGTCGGCCCTCTGTCTGCCGGACGCGGCCGCCAGCGCCACCTTTGACCCGGGTGACCCGGCCCCGGGAACCTTCCTCTTCTTCGTCGTCGTGGGGAACAACCACACCGCCGAAGGTTCCTACGGGCAAGACAGCACCGGCGCTGAACGGTGGCCTGCCTCCCCGCCGGGCTCCTGCCATTACCCCCAGGACCTCCAGCCCGGCTGCCCCTACTGAGGGCCTATCCGTAAATAGGGTGTGGTCGCGCGCGCGGCGCCGGGCGAGCAGGACGAGGCGGCCGACCGACGCAAGGGTGGTGCCCCTTCTAGGGAGGCCAACGCGGTCCCGCGAGGCCCGCCGCCCGTGCCCGGAGGGACGGGACTGGCCGGGCGCCTGGCTGTGTCAGCTCCCTTATCCGATGCACCACATCGGCCTTCGCTCGCTTCCTCGCCATGCATCCCGGCCACCCTCCGTCGCGGCCATACCTTATGTGCGGATTGGCCCTAAGCGCCTCGTGTCAGCCACGGCCCTTCGAGCCCCGCCTTGAGTTCTTCTATTGTGGGAAAAAGAAAAGATGGTGCGCCCGGCGGGATTCGAACCCACGACCTTCGGCTCCGGAGGCCGACGCTCTATCCAGCTGAGCTACGGGCGCCCAAGTGATCGGAAAAATTGGGGTGAGCGACGGGGGTTGAACCCGCGACAACCGGAGCCACAGTCCGGAGCTCTGCCAACTGAGCTACGCTCACCACACGGGGATGCAGATTCCCGCATCCGCCGCATTACCTTACACCTTGAGCGCATGAGGGTCAAGAGACGGAAGGCCGCCGTGTAGGGAGCCGCCGTCCGGGGAGGGCCGCGGGGACCGGGGCCCGCCCGCGGAGGGTTGCCGGG
Source organism: Acidobacteriota bacterium (assembly GCA_021833665.1). Taxonomy (GTDB): domain Bacteria; phylum Acidobacteriota; class UBA4820; order UBA4820; family DSQY01; genus JAKAJA01. The sequence goes on along the minus strand of JAKBES010000362.1, from coordinate 1,699 downwards.
GCAGCGGCTGTTGTATGATGAGGGCTTACGGAGGAGCAAGCCATGGCCGACTGCCTCTTTTGCATGATCGCCGCCGGAAAGATCCCGAGCAAGAAAGTGTACGCCGACGACCGCTACTACGCGTTCGAGGACATCAATCCCCAAGCGCCCACCCACGTGCTCGTGATCCCCCGCGTGCATATCACCACCCTGAACGACCTCACTCCCGCGGATGGGCCGCTCATGGGGGACATGCTGCTCCTGGCGGCGCGCATCGCCAAGGAGCGCGGCCTGGGCGAGCGGGGGTACAGGCTCAACTTCAACTGTCTTGACGACGGTGGCCAGACGGTTCCCCACGTGCACGTGCACGTCATGGGCGGCCGGCGGTTCTCCTGGCCTCCGGGCTAGACGGATGGCGACCGAACACGGCATCCTTCAGGCCCTTTGGGGAGAGGTGCGGCCCGCCGTGGAGGCGCGGGTCGGAAGCGACGTGAGGCGCTTCGTGGCGGTCCTCAAGCGGCGCAAGACGGTGGACCTCCTGGCGCTCATGGCGGAGACGATCTCGGGGCCCGGCGTGATGGAAACAGAGGTCTTGCGATCTCTTGCCGCGCGCGCGCTGGGACCCGGCGCGAAGGGACTCCCCGCGGACGCCCCCTCGCTCCGCCGAATCATTTGGAGCGAGCTGAGGGCACGCTCCGATCCGCGGTGGGCCAACTGCCGCCTTCTCCTGGACGATCCCCTCCCCGACCGAATCTGGCTCTTCAGGCACGGACGATGGATCTTCTATCGCTGGCTCGCGGGCCGCTTCATCGGGGCTACGGCGGCGCAGGTGGAGGAGGAAGTGAACGCGGGCAAGCTCTCGGCCGCCGAAGCCATGCTCATCCTCAGGGTGGGCGGGGCCGCTTGTCCCAATCCAAAACTCCTCCCCGCCTTCGCAGAACCCTCCGCGCCGGAAGCCTCCGGATGGACGGATTAATCCTTCCCATGCTAGACTTTAGCTTCGGCCAGACGGGGCTGGAGGGGCCGCGCGCGGCGAAATAAGGCCCTCCGGCGGCGCGTTGGATTCTCTTGCGGGCAGGTGAAATGGCAGGCGCCTTGAAAGTCCTTACGTTCCAAGTGGGTCCCCTGGAAAACAACAGCTATCTGGTCTGGGATCCAGATCACCTGGAAGCTGTAGTCGTGGATCCGGGCATGGGCAGCGAACCCATCGAAGGGGCTATCCGGAAAAGAGGCCTCACCCTGACGGCCATCCTCAACACCCACGCCCATTTCGACCACACTTACAACAACGGCCTCTTCAAGGAGGCCTTCGGGTGCCCTCTCATGCTGCACGAGGGCGACCTGGAGCTCCTTCGTGACATGTCGCGGCATGCGGCCCTGTTCGGGTTCCCCGGCCGCACCAGCCCCGATCCGGACGTCTTCCTGAAGGACGGCGACGACATTGCCCTGGGTGGAGGAACCCTCCGCGTCCTTCACACGCCCGGCCACACGCCCGGCGGCGTCTGTTTCGCCGCCCCTGGCCTGGTCATCAGCGGCGACACCCTCTTCGCCCAGTCCGTGGGCAGGACGGACCTTCCGGGCGGGAACTACGACGCCCTCGTCCATTCCATCAAAACGTCGCTCTACGCCTTGCCCGAATCCACGGAAGTCTACCCGGGCCACGGCCCGGCGACCCTCATCGGCTACGAGAAGCGGCACAACCCGTTCGTGAGAGGGGCCG
>JAKBES010000361.1 GCA_021833665.1 Acidobacteriota bacterium | reverse complement strand
GCCGCCCACGATGAGGACGGCCGATTTGCCCCCGCGCCGCTTGGCGTCCCAGACGATGGCCGCCGTCTGATTCACGTCCGCGCTCACGTCGAAGCGGAAGGCCGACCCCTGGAGGGCCATGGCCGCCACGTTCATGCCGATGCTCGAATCGCCCGGCGAGCTGGTGAAGATGGGGACGCCGGCTTGGTAAGCCGCCGTGAGGACCGAAGGTACTTTCAGGCCGAGCTGCTTTTCGCGCGCGGCGAGGTAGCGGCCCACCAGCGCGTGGAACTCCGCCGTGGACATCTCCCTCTGAAAATCCGGCTCCTCCAGGATGCGGCGGAAAAAGGCGTCGGTGTGGAGGAGGACTCTGTAGTCGAAGAGGATATCGTAGATGCGCACCACGCCCTGGGCCCGCAGGCGCGTGTCGTCCAGGAAGGGCGAGCCGCGATGGAGGCTCAGGTCGAGGGCGTAATGGGCATCGTGGTAGAGATTGGCGCCGGTGGAAATGATCCAGTCCACGAAGCCCGCCTGGATCAGCGGCACGATGCACGAGCGCCCCACGCCGGCGGGTGTGAGCGCTCCCGTGAGGCTCATGCCCACGGTCACCCCGGGGCGGAGCATCTTCTTCGTGAAGAGGTGGCAGGCCTCGTGGAGGCGTCCCGCGTTGTAGGCCAGAAAGGTCTCGTCCACGAGCCTCACCACGTCCGTGCCCCTTTTCAAGGGCCTGGGTTCGATCCTGGGCCCGCTCAAGTAGCCTGATTTCTTAGGCATGCGCCACCCTCCGAGACAAGACAGGAGTATAGATGCCCGCGCCGGGCCCTTCAAGGCGGTGGGCGGTCCAGGCCGCCGCCGTGACGGGGCGCCGCGGGTGGGATAAGATGGCAAAGAACGTGGAGGCTTGACATGCCGCGCTCTGACCAGAAGAAGCGAAGGCCTGCCCACCACCACAGGCTGCGAGTGCGGTTCCTGGCCCTTTTCGGTTCGCCGTTGCGGGTGCGGCATTCCATCGAAGCCCGCCAGACCATGGCCCTTCAGTGGATCGGGGCCTCTCTACTCCTGGGCGTACTCGTAGGAAGCGGCGTGGCCGTGTTTGATTTTCTCCTCCAGGAGGAGATTCTCGTAAGCCTCTATTCCCTGCGCAGCCTCTGGGCGTACGGCCTTCTGCCCCTCGCGGGCCTCGTGGCCGCCTCCCTCCTCACGCGGTTTGCGGTGCCAAGCCGGGAGGGCGGGCTGACGGAGGACTACATCCTCGTCTTTCACGATTACCGGCGGCACATGCGCTGGCAGAACCTTCCCGGCAAGCTGTTGGCGTCCATCGTCACCATCGGCACGGGAGGAAGCATGGGGCTTGAAGGCCCCTCGATCTATTACGGCGCCACCCTCGGCGACACCTTGCAGGGCCGGTTCGGCCGGTTTTTCGCGAGGGAGGAAGGGAAGATGATGCTTCTGGCGGGATGCGCCGCCGGCATGTCGGCCATCTTCAAGGCGCCTCTCACGGGGGTCATCTTCGCCATAGAGTCTCCCCACAAGGACGGCATCGCCACGCGGCGGCTGGTCCCCTGCCTGGTGGCCTCGGCCTCCAGCTACCTCACCTGCGTGCTCCTCGCGGGCAGCGAGCCCCTTTTCATGCAGGAGGGCCACAGGGCCTTCAGCGTGGTGGACATCCTCCTGGCCGTCCTGCTCGGCGCGTGCTGCGGGTTGGGCGCCCGGTTTTTCGTCTGGCTCGTCTCGGCCGTCCAGAAGTTCCTGGGAGCCATGCCGGCCTGGGCGCGGCCCCTGGCAGCGGGCGCCGTGGTGGGAGGGCTCGGAATGCTGGTCTTCACCGCCGCGGGCGAGCCCTTCAACTATGGTCCCGGCTACCGGCTGATCCGGCACCTGCTGGTGATTCAGGAGCCCCTCCTCCTGCTCCTCTTCCTGTTCGTGGCCAAGAGCGTGGCCACGGCGTTCACGGCGGCGGGCGGCGGCGTGGGAGGGCTCTTCTTCCCCATGGCGGCCATGGGCGCCGTCATGGGGGCGGGGTTCAACCACTTCGCCGGTGACTCGGGCGGGACCCTCTATCCCATCATCGGCACCGCGGCGTTCGTGGGGGGCGCCTACCGGACGCCGCTGGCGGCCGTGGCCTTCGTCGCCGAAACCATGGGCAACCCCTGGTCTCTCATCCCCGCCATGCTGGCCACGGTGGTGAGCCTCATGGTCATGGGAGAGCGGGGCCTCTCCGAACACCAGCGGCCGCTGTCTCCCCTCGCGGAGAGCCGGGAAGGGTGAGTGGGAAGCGGGGAGCGGGGAGCGGGGAGCGGAAAGAGGAGCTTCTCCCCTAGGCCACGGGCTTCGCTGTCGCACCAGCCCGCCGGGGTGGCACCCATCCTTGACGGCCTCCCGGGACAAGCCCTTATAATGGGCCGCTGATGGAGGTGTGCATGACCCACGCCCTCGCGGCTCTGACGATCGCCGACCTGCTGGCCCACTCGGGCTGGGTGGCCAAGATCGTCCTGCTCACGCTGCTCGTGTTTTCCCTCATTTCCTGGAGCGTCATGATCGACCGTTTCCTCAGCTACCGGCGCCTGCGACAGCGCGCCCGGGAATTTTACGAGATCCTCCGGAAGTCGCAGCGCGTGGCGGACATGCTCGTCATCGCCAAGAATGCCAAAGACTCGCCCTTGAGGGAGATGTTCCTCGAAACCTACCGAGAATTGCACGACCAGGTGAAAGACCAGGTGCCCGCCAGCGGAGCGTCCGCCAGCGGCGCCGAGTTCCGGCCCCAGATGCGCCACACGGAAAACCTGGAGCGCACCTTGCAGCGAGTCATGCGGGACCAGTCCATCATGCTGGAGTCGGGCCTGGCCTTCCTGGCCACGACGGCCGCGGCCACGCCCTTCATCGGCCTCTTCGGCACGGTCTGGGGCATCATGGAGGCCTTCCGCGCCATCGGTGCCAGCGGCAGCGCCACCCTGGCCAGCGTGGCCCCGGGCATCTCCGAAGCCCTCATCACGACCGCCGGGGGACTCTTCGCCGCCATTCCGGCCCTCATCGGCTACAACCTCCTGGGCCGCAAGGTCAAGACTTTCAACGCCTACATGGAGCAGTTCGCGCTGGACCTCATCAACTTCCTCACGAACCGCTTCGCTTAACAGGCTGCTGAGAAACTCGCATGGGCCGCGCGCAAGAGGCTTGGGGGCCATATGCAAGGCGCGGCGACGACGGCAGGGTGGGCCCCCTTCCTAGGAGCCGCAACAACGCAGATGGCCCCCAATCCCTTGCGCCCGAAGGGTTGCC
>JAKBES010000360.1 GCA_021833665.1 Acidobacteriota bacterium | reverse complement strand
TCGGCAAATGAAGCAATGCTTCAGGACATGGGTTGGCATCGATCACGCCTACAGGCCTTCCAGAGGACAGCATGCATCGTTACGTGAATGGAGAGGCCGATTCTGACATAAAGGCCTTCGAATTAAGTTCCGACTCCATCACCGTCGAATTCAGCGATGGAACCGTCTACCTCTACGACTGCTCCAGCGCCGGAGTCGCGAATATCCAGCAGATGAAACAGCTGGCATTGAGCGGCAGAGGTCTGAATACCTACATCAACAACTATGCAAAGAGGGATCATGCAGTAAGGATTCGTTAATCATCAAATAACCAACCTTGCTACTGGGCATGAAAACACCCTGGAATGCTCCAGGGTGTTTTGCTGGTAGGGCTAACGGGATTTGAACCCGTGTTATCGCCGTGGCACGGGGCTTGATCGGGTCTTCCATGGATTGGCCATGAGAAGAATGTCGTTGGCTAGAGGGAAACTCTTGACCGCCTGGTAGCAGGTCTTCTCACCAGATTGGGGACCCTGAGTCTCTGTGTGTGAAACCTGCGATGCTGAATCGTATTCAAGCCTGAGGTCCTTATGCATCCCGAGCCATGGAACGAGTTGACTCACCGACTTCGCGCCTTCGCCTTGGAGCGTGACTGGGACCGGTTCCATTCGCCGAAAAACCTGGCGATGGCCTTGACCGGTGAGGCCGGAGAACTGGCCGCAGAATTCCAGTGGCTGACTGAAGCCGAAAGCCAGAGCCTGGACCCCGAGTGCATGGCCAGGGTGCAGCAGGAGGCGGCCGATGTGCTCCTGTACCTCGTGCGTCTGGCCGACAAGCTCCAATTCGACTTGGTGGATGCCGCGCATCGCAAGATCGACCTGAATGCAGAGCGCTATCCCGTTGACCAGGTGCGAGGAAGCTCGCGGAAGTACAACCAGTACTGAGGGCCATCACATGCGTCTGTATGCAGGGACCAGCCAGGAATTCGTGCGGGACAACACGCACAACCGCATCGCCGATCGTCTGAAGGATGCATTCCAGTCGCACTTCCATTATTCGCCACCGCCTTCGGAGGTGAACTCCTGGCGGAATTCGCTCAGCAAGCTTTCCCTGGTCATGAACGAGGCGAAGCTGGATGACCATGGCGTCATGCTGGAGTACCAGTTGCCGCTCACCTCCAAGCGACTGGACTGTCTGATCACCGGCCATACCCCCGATAAACAGGGATCCGCTGTCATCATCGAATTGAAGCAGTGGAGCAAGTGCGAATTCGTCGAGGCCGATGACCTCATGGTCGAGACCTATGTCGGAGGCGGGGACCGCTATGTCCTCCACCCTTCGGCCCAGGCCAACCAGTACCGTAGATACTTGGCGGATCTTCACGAGGCATTTCACGGGGCCAACGCCCTCGACTTGGCAGCCTGCGCCTACCTCCACAACTATCAGGCCGGGGATGACGATCCTCTCCTTCACCCGAAGTTCAACGACGTCCGGGGCAAGGTGCCTCTGTTTGCCATGGATGCGGTTCCCCAGCTCATCGAGTTCCTGGGGGGGCGATTGTCCGGTGGACGCGGCATGGAGATCCTCGAACGGGTCGAGAAGAGTCGCTTGAGGCCCAGCAAACGCCTCATGGACCACGTGAAGCATGTGATCAACCATGAGCCACGGTTCATCCTTCTGGACGAACAACAGGTGGTCTTCCAGCGTGTCCTGGCCTCGGTCCAGAAGGGTCTGGAAAGGCCCAAGAAACAGGTCTTTCTCGTGCACGGGGGCCCCGGCACCGGGAAGAGCGTGTTGGCCATCAACCTGATGAGCGAACTGTCTGGACAGGGTAGGAATGCGCAGTACGCAACCGGCTCTAAGGCGTTCACGCAGACACTTCGCAAGATCGTAGGGTCACGGGCAGCCCAGCAGCTCCGGTACTTCAACAACTACGGCCAGGCGGAGCTCAACGGTGTGGATGTTCTCATCTGCGACGAAGCCCATCGCATTCGCGGGCACAGCCACAGTCAATGGACACCCGCCGCGGAACGGACGAACAAGCCACAGATCCAGGAACTCATTGAGGCTTCCAGGGTGAGCGTCTTCTTCATCGATGACCGGCAGGTGGTGCGGCCAGGTGAGGTCGGTAGCAGTGATCTCATCAGGGATCATGCCACCAAGAATGGATGTGAGCTGCATGAGCACAAGTTGGAGGCCCAGTTCCGTTGTGCCGGATCCGATGCCTTCGTCCAATGGGTGGATCACACCCTCGGCATCCAGGAGACAGCCACACCCCTCTGGTACCAGCGGGAGGAAACCTTCGAGGTAAAGATCTTCAACACACCAGAGGAGGTGGAGGCTGCCATTCGAGCCAAGGTGGTCGAGGGGAACAGCGCACGCATGATGGCTGGTTTCTGCTGGCCATGGTCCCAGCAGGTCCAGCCGGACGGGTCCCTGGTCGAGGATGTGGTCATCGGAAGCTACAGGCGTCCCTGGAATGCCCGTCCGGAGTTGAAGAAGCTGAAGAAGGGCATCCCGCCTGCCGAGCTATGGGCATTCGATCCTGCGGGTCTGGAACAGGTCGGCTGTGTCTATACAGCCCAGGGCTTTGAATTTGACTATGCGGGAGTCATCTGGGGTTCAGACCTCGTATACGATCCTGACAAGGGCGCATGGGTAGGCCAGAAGGAACATTCCAAGGACACGGTGGTGAGCCGATCCAAGGATCAGTTCGTGGACCTTGTGAAGAACACCTATCGTGTACTGCTTACCAGAGGGTTGAAGGGCTGTTATCTCTGTTTCACCGATAAGGCCACTGAGCGGCTCGTGCGAAGCCGGACAGAAGGTCTAGGTGAGCCAGCAGCGGCTGCTATTCAACCAAAGAAAACGCCGAGGCCTGAACCAGAAGTCGATACGGACTTCCCATTTCGGGAAATCCCGCCCTCTGAATTACGGCCTTATGAGAATGCTCTACCAGTGGTGAACCTCAAGCTTGCGGCTGGGACATTCAGTGCCACGCAATCCCTGGACCCCGAAGAAGTGATATGGGTTGAACCGCCTGAATTCATCAAGCCTGCTCCAGGGCTCTTCATTGCCCAGGTGGTAGGAGAGTCGATGAACAGGCGTATTCCGAATGGCTCCTGGTGCCTGTTCAAGTTCAATCCAGGCGGGACGCGTCAAGGGAAGGTTGTTTTGGCGCAGCACCGGGCCATTGATGATCCTGAACTGGGTGGGCAGTACACCGTGAAAATCTACAAAAGCGTGAAGTCGAAGTCCATTGGCGATGCGATGGAAAATGAATATATA
>JAKBES010000359.1 GCA_021833665.1 Acidobacteriota bacterium | reverse complement strand
AGCACCGACGGCGGCGCGTCCTTCTCCAGGCTCACCGGCTTCCCCTCCACCAACTTGGGGCGCATCTCCGTCGCCCTCGCCGCCTCCCAGACCTCGACCCTGTACGCCGCCATCCAAGACTCTTCCTCCTTTCTGCTTCAGGGAGTCTACAAGAGCACCGACGGCGGGTTGACGTGGGCCGAGCTCACCAGCTCTCCGGATTTTTGCACCAGCCAGTGCTGGTACGACCTTGAGGTGGCCGTGGATCCGGCCAACCCCGACAAGGTTTACCTGGGCGGGATAGACAACTACCGCAGCACGGACGGGGGAAAGACCTGGCAGCAGATCTCCATCTGGTACCTGGACCAGACCAGCCCCAGGTACGTGCACGCGGACCAGCACGCCCTCGTGGCCACGGGCCCCGGCGAGATCTGGGCCGGCTGCGACGGCGGCGTCTCCTATTCCTCCAGCAGCGGGGACACGTGGTCCTTCCGGGGCAAGGGCATGAACACGACCCAGTACTACAACATCGCCATGCACCCAACGAAGGCGAATTGGACGCTGGGCGGAACGCAGGACAACGGCACGCACCTGTTCAGCGGCGATCCCACCTTCACCCCGGTTTACGGCGGGGACGGCGGCTACTGCGCGATCTCGCCCTCCGATCCGAACGTCATGTACGAGGAATACGTCTACCTCGACATCAACAAGAGCACCAACGGGGGCTCGTCCTGGATCCCCTCCAGCACGGGCATCGATTCGAGCGACCCGGTGCTTTTCATCGCTCCCTTCGTGATGGACCCCACGAACCCCAACATTCTCTATGCGGGGACCAACCGCATCTACCGGACCACCAACGCGGCCTCCAACTGGGCCCCCATGGTAACCAACTCGTGGGCAGGCCCGGTTTCGGCCATCGCCGTGGGGCCGAGCACGGGCAACCTCGTGTTCGCGGGCACCAACCGGGCCGAAGTCTATCGCTGCACCAATCCCGGCGACGCCAGCCCCTCCTTCGACTACGCCGCCTCGGGACTGCCCGGCCGCTCCGTCACCAGCTTCGCCATCGCCCCGGACGAGCAGACCGTCTACGTAACCTTCTCGGGGACGGGAACCTCCCACATCTTCAAGTCCACCGACCAGGGCCACACGTGGACCGCCCTCACCGCCGGCCTGCCCGATGAGCCCTTCAACACCATCGTGATCCATCCCGCGGACCCCAGCGTCCTCTACGCCGGGTCCGACTTCGGTGTGTACGCGAGCTTCGACGCGGGCGCCACGTGGGCACCCTACGGCTCCGGCCTGCCGCGCGTGGCCGTGGACAGCCTGGCCATTTCGGGCTCCCAGGGGCTCCTTCAGGCTGGAACCCATGGACGCGGCGTCTGGCAGGTGGCGGCCCAGACCACGGGCGCCCTTCAAGTCCAGCCCGCGGCGGTCCCCGCCTCGGGCGGCGCCCCCTTGAACGTGAGTTTCACGGCCAACACGGCCGGCGGCACCCAGCCTTACACCTACGCCTGGACCTTCGGCGACGGCTCCACGGGCACCGGACAGACGGCCACTCACACCTACACGGCGGTGGGAAGCTACACGGCCAGCGTGACAGTGACCGATGCGGCCTCCGGAACGGCCACGGGCACGGTGAAGGTCTCCGTCATCGTTCCTCCACCCAGCATCACGGGCGTCTCCAAGATGGCCAGCCCGCTCCGCCTGAAGGTTACCGGCACCAACTTCAAGGCGGGAGCTACGGTGAAAGTGGACGGGACGCCGGCGCCCACCACGACCGTTAAGAACGCCACCCAGCTCATCGCCAAGGGAGCGGCTCTGAAGACCATGGTTCCCAAGGGGACCCAGGTGAGCATCACCGTGGTTAACAGCGACGGGGGCGAATCCTCACCCTTCCTCTTCACCCGCTGATCAGGCGGTTTCAAGGCATGGAGTCCAAGAGGCGGGCCGCGGGGCCCGCCTCTTTCTTGTTGGGCGCCGCGACTCGCTTCAAACCGATTCGATCGAAAGATGGCCTTGGGTCAATCCAGCATCGCCAGCACGCGGTTGACGCGCTGGGCGGGGCCCAGAACCGGCGCGGGAAGACCGAGCCGGCTGCCGCGCTCCAGCAGAGGAGTCAGGCGCTCAAGATCGGGACCGGTATCTTCGGCCGTCAGAGCAAGACGGATGGGATGGAACAGCGCCTTGCCTTTGGCCCCCAGAGCCTCCTTGATGGCGGCCGCCGCGGCCTTGAAGGCGCCGGGCTGAGCCAAATCGGTGGTCTCGGCTCTTTGCGCGAAGGCCGCCACGACCGCCCTGGCTTCCGGCTCGCGCAGGCTCTCCCAGTGGGCCTCAGTCATGCCCTCCGGATGGAACTCGAAAACGGGGCCGCTGGCGGAAACGCCATCGGCCAGAGTCTCGATGCGCTCCACGATAAGAAGCGCGAGCGACTCCATCCACGCCTCAATGTCATGTGACATCTCATCCGGAAGCCGGCCCGCGGCCCGCAGGTATGGCGCAAGCGCCCCGGCGAGCGCGGAGGCCGAAAGGGCCTTCATGTGTTCCCGGTTCAGATACTTGAGTTTGGCCTCGTCGAAAACCGCGGCGGCCTTGGTGACCCGGGAAAGGTCGAACCGCTCCAGCAATTCCCGGACCGAGAGCACCTCCTGTCCTCCAGGGTCGGCCCATCCCATGAGGGCCAGGCCATTGATCACCGCCTCGGGGAGGAACCCTCTCGCCCGAAGCGCGTCCACCGATACGTCCCCGTGCCGCTTGCTGAGTTTGCCGCCGTCCGGTCCCAGGATCATGGAGAGGTGGGCGAAGGAGGGCACGCGGTAACCGAAGGCCTCATAGAGGGCCACTTGCTTGGGCGTGTTGGTGAGGTGGTCCTCGCCTCGTACGACGTGGGTCACCCCCATGAGGGCGTCGTCCACCACCACGGCAAAATTGTAGGTGGGCGAGCCGTCGGGCCGCGTGAGGATCCAGTCGCCGAAGGTCTGGGTGTGGATCGAGACGTGGCCGCGCACCAGGTCGGTGAAGGAGACGGTGCGCGGAGCCATTTTAAGGCGGATCGAGGGGCGGCGGCCTTGGGCCTCCTGCGCGTGTCGGGCGTCTTCGGACAGGCGCCTGCACGTGCCCGGGTAGATGTAGGTTCGCCCCGCGGCCTTGGCGGCCTCCCGTCCCGCGTCCAGCTCCTCCTGAGTGCAATAGCACCGGTAGGCCTTCCCCTCGCCGAGCAGCTTGGCCGCGTGGGCCGCATACAGGCCGTAGCGCTCGGTCTGGCGATAGGGGCCGAAGGCGCCTCCCACATCA
>JAKBES010000078.1 GCA_021833665.1 Acidobacteriota bacterium | reverse complement strand
CGTCTCCAGCCTGAGGACGGTCTGGGCCTCGGCGGCCGCCTTCGGCGCCGGGTCGCCCAGGAGCTGGAAGACGTTGGCCACGTGCTTTTCATAGGCCTCGCGGAGGGCCTTGGACTTGGGATCGTCCTTGAGGTAATAGTCCCGGTCCGGGAGGCTGAGACCGCCCTGGTGGAACCCGGCGATGACGAGGGTGGCGTTCTTCTTGTCCTGCTCGGAGCCCACGCCGAAGAAGACGTTGACGCCGTGGTGCTGGAGCTCCGCCGCTTCCGCCGAGAGGCCCTTCAGATCCTTGAGGGCCGCGATGCGCTCCATCTCGGGCTGCAGGGGCTTGCTGCCCAGCTCATCGGCCTTCTTTTCGTCCATGGCCGCGGCGTAGAACTCGCCGAGCTTCCGCTCGATGCTCCCGGCGGGAGCCTTGGTGTCCTTCTCCGCCGATTCCAGGATACCCTTCAGCTCCTCCTGGTTTCGCAGGGCCAGGAGGTCGAAGCTGCCCCAGCGGGGGTATTCGGGCGGGATGGGGTTCTTGGCCACCCAGCCCCCCGTGGCGTACTGGAAGAAATCCTGGCAGGGTTTGACGCTGGGGTCCAGGTTGGCGGGGTTAATGCCGTGAACCTGCGCCTCAGGCGCCGCCGGGGCTTGGGCCGCGGGCTTGGCCCCACCCGCAGAAGGGGCCTGGGCCGCGGCGGCCAGGGAGAAGGCCAACAAGAGACCACCCATTTCGCACAGCTTCACACCATTCATCTCGTTTCGCTCCTTTCGCTTCCAGCGTGGGGCGCCGGAAGCAACGTTTTTAATACGCCGCCAGGGAGAGAAATGTTTCAGGGCCCCACCCATTGCGGAGAGCGTCCCGGTCCTCCACAATGACGAAGAGGAGGCAGCCCATGGACCTGATTCTCTGGCGCCATGCCGAAGCCGAGGACGCGAGCCCCGACGAACGGCGCCGTTTAACCTCCAAGGGGCGCGAGCAGGCCGCCAAGGTGGGACGGTGGTTGCAGGCCCGGCTCCCGGAGTACCGCCTCCTGTCCAGCCCCGCGGCCCGGGCCAAGGAGACGGCGGAAGGCCTGGCGGCTTCCTTCGAGGTCTTCCCGGAGCTGTATGGCGGAGCCTCGGTTCAAGATGTTCTGGAAGCCTCCGGCTGGCCGAGGGCCGAAGGCGCCGTGATCCTCGTGGGCCACCAGCCCCTCTTCGGAGAGGTGGCGGCCTATCTCATGACACGCCGGACCGAGAGCTGGCCCATGAAGAAGGGGGCGGCTTGGTGGTTCCGAACGACGGAGACGGCCCGTGGGCTCTCCACCGAACTGGTGGCCGCTATCCCTCCCAAACTTGCTTGACGCATGACCGTGGAGCGTGACATGAACCAGCGCCTCTCCATCCTCACCGTCGCCGCCGTTCTCCTGGCCGCGGCCACCGGCCTGGCCGCCACGCCGTCGGCCCAGGAGCGCCCGTACCAACCCGCGGTCGCGATCAACCCCTATTTCGGCATTAACGCCCATATCCCCTCCGCGGATGATTTCGACGCCATCGAAAAGGCCGGCTTTGGCTTTGTCCGTGTGGACTTTACGTGGGACCGGATGGAGCCCCGGCGCGGCCAGTTCCGGTGGGACATCATGGACCCGGTGGTGGAGGAGGCGGAGGCGCACGGCATCCGCCTGGTGGCCATCCTGGGCTTCTGTCCGCCCTGGGCCTCCTCGGGCCCCAGCGCGTTCTACCCCCCGCGGGACGTGAGGGACTGGAAAGAGTTCGTCTCGGCCCTCGTGGAGCGTTACAGGGGCCGCGTCAGGCATTGGATCTTGTGGAACGAGCCCAACTCCAGCACGTTTTTCCGCGGCAGCACGGAACAGTACATCCGGCAGGTGCTCATCCCGGGAGCCGAGGCCGCCAAGGACGCCGATCCCGACTGCAAGATCGTGGGACCCGATCTGGCCCACCTCAGCGGCGCCCATTGGGATAGCTGGCTGGACAAGATCTTGGCGGAGGCGGGCTCTTACTTGGACATCATTTCCCACCACTGCTACAAGGACAAGCCGGCGGAGGTCTTCCGCATGCTCGAAGGCCCCTCCAGGCCCTGGGAGCCCCAGCCCGTCCAGGCCATCATCGAGCGCCGCGGCCAAGGCGCCAAGCCTTTCTGGCTCACGGAGGTCGGCTGGCGGTCGGACAGGGTGGGCCCCGCCAACCAGTCGGGGTACCTCATCTCGACCCTGCGAGGCGCCCGCCAGCGCGGGTGGATCTCCAAAGTGTTCCTCTACGAACTGCGCGATTCTCCCCAGGAGCCGGGATTCGGCCTCATGACCTATGCTGGTAAGCCCAAGCGGTCCTACACAGACGTGCGGGGTTTCATCCGCAGCGTGACACCGCCGTAGGGAAATGGGAACGTGAGGACGGCCCGGCTTCTCCCTGTCCCCCGTCCCCCGCTGCTCCTTGTCCGAATTTCCCCTTCGCCTCACCACGCGAACACGGCCACAAGATAGGCCACGCCGAGCACCGTCGTGACGGCGGTGATGAGGATCCCGTAGCGGGTGTATTCGCGAAAACCCATGACGTGGACGTCCCGTGAGAGCTGGGCCACGATGAGGTTGGCCATGGACCCCACGAGCGTCAGGTTGCCCGCGAAGGTGGAGGTCAGGGCAAGAAGATACCAGTGGAGCCTGGCCTCGGGCATTCCCGACACCCACTTGCCAGCCACCAAAACGAAAGGGACGTTGGAGAAGAGGTTGCTGCCCAGAACCGACAGGAAAGAGAACCCCGCGAGCCCCGACATCTTGGTCCCCGCCGGCAGGTAGTCGCGCAGGACGGCCACGGCCCCCACCTTCTCCACCCCGCCCACCACCACGAACAGCGCCCCGAAGAATACCAAGAGAGACCAGTCCAGCCGATGGAAGACGCGGCGCGGGGAGAGGCGCGTGGAGAGGATCAAGAAGGCCGCGCCCGCCAGGGCCGCGAAAGCCAGATCCGCACCCAGCATCCACGCGGCGACAACCCCAAGAAGGGCCGTCATCGAGCGGATCATGAGCCCGCGCCTGATCACCTTGGGGGCGAGGTCGTCGCCCGTCCCCTTGCGTCGCCTAAGGCCCTTCCGGAACACCAGATGGAGCAGCCCATGGTTGGCCGCCAGGCAAAGGAGGGCCACGGGCCCCATGACGGCGAGGTAATCCCGGTAGGGGATGAGGGAAGCCGTCCCTATGAGCATGTTCTGAGGATTTCCCGCGAGGGTGGCCACGGAACCGATGTTGGCCGAGGTCGCCAGGGCCAAGAGAAAGGGCAGGGGCTCCAGGCCGAGGGTGACGGTGAGGGCGCCCACGATGGGCGTCAACATGAGGCAAACCGTATCGTTCATCAGAAAGGCCGAGGCGATGCCGGCCACCCAAACCACGCTCCCGAGCAAGCGCTCCGGCGTGGCCGCCCCGCGCAGGGTGGCGCGGCCGAGAACGCCGAAGAAGCCAGCCTCCTGAAGATACCCCGAAATGACCATCATGCTGAACAGGAGAACGATCGTGCGGAGGTCGACGAACGCATAGGCCTCCGCGGGGGCCAGCACGCCGAAGACGACCATGGCTACGGCTCCCACCAGAGCCCCCGCCGGCCGCCCGATGCGAAGGAGCGACAGGCGCCGGGCGGCGATGAGCACATAGGTCAGGGCAAAGATGATCAAGGCGATGGCCACGGCCACATTCTCCCTGGGCATTTTCCCATGGTTTGGGCTTGCTTGCGGGCCGCGCCCCTGGGCTCATGCACCGATGAGAGGACCGTCAACGTGACGCCGTACCCCTTCGACGGCCATCCGTCGCGATCTTGAGACTTGACGCGGGCCATGCGTCTCACGGATGCGACTTCATCAAGAGCTGAATGTGTTTCCGAACGGTTCCTATCGTTCCAGGATATGCCACCGCCGGAGCCAACCGTTCCGAGCCACCGATTGGCATCGGCCTTGCTTTTAAGAAAGCGCGAAGGCATCGCACCACCTTCGGCCCGTGCCGGAAGGTGCGCTGAGCAGGGAGGATTTACATGAGCCATATTACGTCCGACCCCACGTCCCAGACCGAAGGGCGTTACGAGGTCTTTTGCCTGAGCTGCGGGAAAGTCTTCGATGCCTGTAAAAGCCCGTGGTGCGAGTGCATCACCGACAACCCCACCCTCCGGTGCCCGCACTGTGGCAAGTGCTTTTGCGACGCCGGACCGGAGGCGAGGAAGTCCTTTTGGGAAGCGGCTCCTCCGGCCCTTTGGCGCCGCCGTCTCCGGAACTTCTGCATCGAAATGGGGCAGCCCCCCTCGGAACTGGGAAATCCCATCCGCCGGCCCCTGGTCCTGGTGGCGGACGACGAACCGGACACCCGCCGCATCGCCTTCCGCGTCCTGGAGGGAATGGGGTACGGCGTGCTCCTCGCCAAGGACGGCATCGAGGCCTTGGCCCTGGCCAAGGCCTACCAGCCGGACCTCGTCCTCACGGACCACATGATGCCCCACCTGGATGGCAAGCACCTGTGCCGGCGCCTCAAGGACGATGCGGAGACCCGCGGCATCAAGGTGATCGTCATGTCGGGCCTGTACAAGAAGGAGAGCCAGCGGATCGAGGTTCTCAAGGACTACCAGGCCGATGACTACCTGACCAAACCCATTTCCTTCGAAAAACTGGGCGAAGTGCTGGCCAGTTGGCTGGCTCCGGCCACCGCCGCCCCATGACCCTCCCTTCCCATTTCCTCCCACGCCGCCCCGGGCCCCCTCCCAGCCCGGGGCGGCAACCCTTTTGCCCTCCTTTCGAGTGGGCGGTCTTCCGTGACGGCTGACGACACGGGGACGCCTGCCGCAATGACGATCAGCGCGCTTGCGGCCCTCGCCCAGCAGGCCGGGGCTTCTCTCCGGCCCGAAACCCTCCTCCCTCCTCTCCGCCAAGCCATCCTTGCCGTGTTCGAGGCCGAGGCCGCGTGGCTGGTATTCCCCGACGAGAGCGGGAAGGGATTTTTGGCGTGGGACATTTTGGCCCAGGCCCCCGGCGAGGTTCGTATCGGCCCGTGGGAGGGCCTGGTTCTGGACGGAGCTTTTACAGAAAGAGCCCTCCTCCGCTGTCTTGGCCTACAGGGAGAAGGGCCGTGGCGGATCTTCCCCATCTCCGCCTCGGCCAGGCACGCGGCGCTCCTGATTCGGAGCCGCTCCGAAGAAGCGGAGGACGGCACCGGTTCCCGGGCCCTTTTCTTGGGGATCGTAAGGATGGCCGTGGAGAGGATTCTCCACTACGGGGCCATGAGCCGGGCGAAGGCGGAATGGGAGAAGGCCTTCGACGCGTCGGGGGACCTCTTCTTCTTCCACGACGCGGCGGGCCGGCTCTTCAGGGCCAACATGGCCGTGTCGGTCTTCACCGGCAAAACCTTCCGGGAGTGCATCGGAGCACGCTGTTCGGATCTCTTCCCAGGGCTATGCGATGAGGCGGATGCGGCCGACCGGGAGTGGGTCGATGCCGCGTCGGGCAGAACCTTTTTGTCTTCCACCCAGCGAGTGCTGCTCGATGCCACGCCGGCGGTCCTTCACGTGCTGCACGAGGTGACCGAGCAGCGCAAGCTGGAAACGCTCGCCGGGGAGCGGCGCCAGGTCGACCTCACCCAAAAGCTCCTTCAAGGGGTTGCCCACGAGATCCGCAACCCGCTCTTCGCCATCAGCACGGTAATCCAGGCCCTTCAGAAGAAAGTGGGCGGCGAAATCGAGACACAGACCTATACGGACTACATCATGGAGCAGGTGCGGCGCCTGGAGCGCCTGGTCCAGCGGTTCATGCTGCTGGCGGCGTCCACGTACACCTCTCCCGTCCGCACCACCCTGCGCATTGAGGAGCTGATACAGAACAGCGTGGCCCTGGTGCAGGAGCGCTGGCCCGGCATGGACCTCTCCCGGGTCCAGGTGGCCCTTCCCGAGGGGACGGCCATGCTCACGGGAGACGGAAGCGCGCTGGCCTGGGCCCTTTCCGAAATCATAGAAAACGCCTTGGCCTTTGGCCCGGGCGGCACCTCCGTGGAGGTCGTCGCCACGGCCACCGGCGAGAGACTCGCCGTGTCCGTCCGCGACTACGGTCCCGGCCTCCCCGAGGAGGGTGCCGCGGCCATTTTCGATCCCTTCTTCACGACGCGGCAGGGGCGGGTGGGCCTTGGCCTGGCCGTGGCCAGGAGCACCGTCATCCACCACGGCGGGACCTTGGAGGCGGAACCGTGCGCGCCTTCTCCGGGGGTCCGATTTCTGGTAACCTTGCCTCGAACAGGCTGTTGAACGACGCCGGCGGGGGAAAGCGATGAAATCCATCTTGATGGTTGACGACGAGCCCGCCGTCCGGTTCGGGGTCAGCAAATACCTTGAGACCGAGGGCTTCACCGTCTCCGAGGCGGCCTGCCTCGCCGAAGCGAGAGAAGCCATGTCCCGGCGCACGTTCAGCGCCCTCCTCCTGGACGTGAAGCTGCCGGACGGGAGCGGGATCGACTTCCTCAAGGAGATTAGGGGGCACGACCCTACGGTGCCCATCGTGGTCATCACGGGCCATGGCTCCATCGCCATGGCCGTAGAAGCCATGCGCCTGGGAGCCGACCACTTCCTGACCAAACCCGTGGACCTCAGAGAGCTGGACGTCCTCCTCACCAAATCCATCCAGATCGGATCCCTGCGACGGGAAAACAGGGCCTTGAGGGAGCGTCCGGCCACCATGACGCCCTTCTTCGGAGAGAGCGAGGCGCTGCAGAAAATCAGCGCCCACCTCGCCGCCGCCCTCCGCCATCGGAGCCCGGTCATCCTGAGGGGCGAGACGGGCACGGGCAAGGGATTGGTTGCCCGCTACATCCACGACCACGGCCCCGACCCCGCCGAGCCTTTCGTCGAGTTGAACTGCGCCGCGCTCAAGGGTGAGCTCTTGGAGAGCGAACTTTTCGGCCACGCGAAGGGGGCCTTCACGGGAGCCGTGGACTCGAAAAGCGGCCTGCTGGACCGGGCCCACCGCGGCACCCTGTTCCTCGACGAGATCGGGGACATGGACGTGGCGGTTCAGGCGAAGTTTCTGAAGGTTCTGGAGGAGAAGCGCTTCCGCCCCCTCGGACGGGTGGAGGAGCGGGTGTCCGATTTCCGTCTCATCTGCGCGACGCACCAGGATCTTGAGCAGTTCATCCAGAGCGGACGGTTCCGCCAGGACCTCCTCTACCGAATCAAC
This sequence comes from Acidobacteriota bacterium, assembly GCA_021833665.1. Lineage (GTDB taxonomy): Bacteria > Acidobacteriota > UBA4820 > UBA4820 > DSQY01 > JAKAJA01. The sequence goes on along the minus strand of JAKBES010000078.1, from coordinate 6,566 downwards.
ACCCTCACGATCACCATGCCGCCCCTGCGAGACCGCCTGGAGGAGTTGCCCGACCTGGTGGATCACCTTCTCAAGTTCATCACCCGCGGGCGGGGCCATGTGGAAGTGTCCAGCGAGGCCATCGCCATCCTGACGGCCTATTCCTGGCCCGGAAACATCCGGGAGCTTCACAACGTCCTGGAGCGGGCCTACATCCTTTCGGACGGCCCCGTGCTCCGGCTCGAGCAATTTTCGGGGCTGGTCCAGCCCGACGGCCAGAGCCAGGACATCGCCGCTGAGCAATCCCTCGGGCTCGACGCCGCCGAAAGGGCTCACCTCGTGAAGGTCCTGCGCAAGGTCAAGGGGCACGTGCCCGAGGCGGCCCACGCCCTGGGCATCTCACGGGCCACCCTGTACCGGAAAGTGACCCAGCATGGGATCGACCTGGACCGGCTGCGCTGACCCGCCTGTCCAGGACATGAGCCAGCCCCCGTCTCATCTTCGAGACGGCAGCCCCGCCGGAGATCCGTGAAACCGCGCAACCATTAGGCTGCTGGGAAATGAACAGACTGGCATCAGATGTGCTTAATGTAAGGCGGTTGTCGAGGAGGCCACCATGACGCACAAGATTTTGATCGTCGACGATGAGACCGCCACCGTTTTCGGCCTTAAGGCTCTGCTGGAAAACGATGACGTGGAAGTGCTAACGGCCGTCAACGCCCAGGCCGCCAAGAAGATCCTCCGGGAGAAGCACATGGACGTGGTCCTCTCAGACATCCGCCTCTCTGGAACCCTGGACGCTGAAGGATTGGACCTGCTGGGCTTCGTCAAGGAGAAGTGCAAGGACACCCGCGTCATTCTCATGACGGGGTACGGCGACCCGGCCATCATGCAGCGGGCCTTCGACATGGGGGCCGCCTACTACTTCGAAAAGCCGGTGGAACTGCAGATCCTGACCCGCGCCATTCACGAACTGGGCATCCCCGCGACCGTGAGCTGAAGACCTCGCGGGGTTTTCGCGCATCGAGGTGAGCGTCATGACCGCGCAAGAAGAGGTCCACGATCTGTTGGCCCGGGGGTTCGTGTCCACGGCCTTCCAGCCCATCGTGCAGCTCAACACGGGCCGCATCATGGGATTTGAGGCCCTTCTCCGTGGGCCGCAGTCCACGGCCCTCGGCAACCCCGGCCGCATCTTCGGCAACTCCAGCCCCCTGTCCCCCGGCCTCATTCAGGACCTGGACGCGGCCTGCGTGGCCGCGGCGCTCCGGGCGGGCCGGCTCCTGGTGCCCATGGGCCTGCTCTTCATCAACGTGCACATCCAGACCCTCCTGCACATGCGGCACCTCCAAAACCACTACCTGAGGCTCATGGAATCCAGCGGGATCCCCCCCGAGGCGGTGGTGGTGGAGATTTCGGAGCGGTCCAGGACCGAGACGCCACGCGCCTTGGCCCGAATCCTTCGGGGCCTGCGCAAGCGAGGGTTCCGATTTGCCCTGGACGACTTCGGATCGGCGTATTCGGGGCTGCAGCACCTGCTGTGGTTCGAGCCGGAGTACGTCAAGCTGGACCGGGCCTTCGCCAAGTGCATTCATCGCTCGGCGCGAAAGCAGGCCCTGGTGGCGGGCGCCGCCAGCGTGGCGAGGAAGCTGGGGAGCAAGGTGATCGTGGAGGGGGTGGAAACCTCAGAGGAGCTTCTCACCCTCATGGCCCTGGACATCCCCATGGCCCAGGGTTACCACTTCGGCCGGCCCAAAGCCGCCGTGTTCTGGGCGTCCCACGCCCACATGGCGAACCCCTTCCGCCCCTGGTTCTCCTCCGACGACGGACGCCCCTCTGATTCGGCCCCCCTCGTCGCCGGCTCGGCCCTGATCCAGGAGCCGTAGGCGCGCCAGACAGCTCTCAGGCGTGCAGGAGGCTCCGGGCCATCTCCACGATGCCCGCCTCCATCTCGGGTCCGAGGGCGTTTTTCACCGCGAAAAGCTGAAAGTACAGGAGCTCGTTGAGGTCTCTCACGAGGGTGGCCTCACGTCCGTCGGGAAGCTCCGCCAGACGCGACAGGAGGAGCTCCTGGGGGAGGGTTCCCTCCTGCGAAAATCCCATGCCGGACAGGAGTGACATTCCCGGCTCAAGGCCTTTAAAGAACGCCCCCAAGACGACGTCCACCTTGCTCCCCGCCTCCACGGCCAGGGCCTGGTAGATCGTCGAAAATACGTTGTTGTAACTCTCGATGCGCGAGAGGAGGCCGGCGCGCTCTTCGGAAGAAAGGGCGGCGGACGGGGCCGACGGGATAGGCTGGGGCGCTTCGGGCTTCGCGGCGCGGATGAGGCCCGCAGCGATGAGGGAGGCCACGGCCTTCTTGCCGTCCATGTCCCCCGCCTTGGCGCGCGAGAGCACCTCCTCCATGGTCCGGTGGCCGTTGACCTGGCTCAGCACCTGCTCCTCCTCGAAGGAGAGGGCCGTCGAGGCCGTCACGTCCTCCGCCATTTCAAGGAGGGTCCCCGGCTCGGGAACCCGGTCCTTGATGTGGGCCCACTCGTCGATGCGGCGCGTGGCCTCCATGACGTAGTTCGTGGTGGACATGGGAAGGGTGAGATCGAAGGGCCGCTGCACCTCGCCGTTGATGAAACTGAACCGCCCTCTCCCCGTGGTGAATACGTGGAAGATGGTGTCCTCGACGCACCGGAGACGCTGCTCCGTGAACTCGGCCTGCGTCAGACCCGAGATGTCGAGGAGGACCTTGAGGGCATCCACGCGGCCGAGGTCCTTCGTGGCCTGGACCAGGTCTTCCTCGGTCACGAACTGCCGCTTGAGCAGGTAGGCGGCCAGCGACGATTTGGGCTCGTCGCTCGCCGCGAAGGCCAGGTTCCCGTTCTGAAAGAAGAACCCCCACCGAACCTTGTCCTGCACCACCAGGGCGCCGCTCTTCTTGCTCGCCGATAGGAACAGGAACACGTCGTTGAGGGAGAGGACCGACAGGTCCCCCTCGAACTGGACGGCCTGGCCGCTGGCCCTGTCAAAGTGATGGCTCAACACCGTGTCCAACGCTTCGAAGCGGTGGAGCGACGCCAGGATCTGCGGCAACTGCCCTGACTCGATGTCCACGAACACGGGAGAGAGTACAAGGCAGCCCGACCGGACGTGGACCACGGCTTCGCGGGTCTTCCCGAAGACCTCCTCCGCCACGTCCTTGGGGATATGGATGGATCCATCGGGCTGAACGGGGATCGTTTTTCTCACCCTGTCCTCCCCCGAGTCATGCTACAGGCGGCACCTCGGAGTGTCAATGGCTGTAAGGCTATTGGCTGTTGGCGTACAGCAAGGCCCGCCCAAGCCTAAGGCAACAGTCCGCGTTGCCGCTGCCCCCTCGCCTCCTTTCCGAATTCCGTTTTCCACTTTCTCCCTCTCCCGCGCCGCTTGCCTCCGCCTCCAGGCCGTTCTAGGATGGCGGCGAAGGAGCAGCCATGCGGGACCACCAGGACCCATCTGAAAGCCGCCTCGTGGCGGGCCTCATGTCGGGAACATCCGCGGACGGGGTAGACGTGGCGCTGGTGCGCATCGAGGGGACGGGCACGGACGTGGCCGTGACCCTGGTGGCCCACGACGTCCTGAAATACTCCTCGGGGGTGCGCCAGCGCATCTTGTCGTGCCAGGGCGCGGCGGCGGGCAACGCCCGCGACGTGGCCCTGCTGGACGCCTACGTGGGGGAGCTGTTCGGCCACGCCCTCCTGCACATCTGCAAGAAGGCCGCCGTGGCGCCCGCCGATGTTTCGGCGGCGGGATCGCACGGGCAAACCCTGTACCACCATCCCACCCCGGTTCAGTACCCCGGCTTCGCCGTGACCAATTCGCTGCAAGTGGGCGCGCCCTCCGTCATCGCGCAGCGCTCGGGCATCACGGTGGTATCGGGCTTCCGCGGACGGGACATGGCGGCGGGAGGCCAGGGCGCTCCCCTGGCTCCCTACCTCGACTACATCCTCTTCCACCACCGGTCCCGGAGCCGGCTGGTGTTGAACATCGGCGGCATCGCCAACCTTACGGCCATGCCGGCGGGAGCCGGGCTGGACGGCCTTTTGGCCTTCGACACGGGGCCGGGCAACTGCCTCATGGACCTGGCCACGTGGCATTACTCCGGGGGCAAGCAGGCCTTCGACGTGGACGGGGCGTGGGCGCGTAAGGGACGGGTGCACGAGGCCTTCCTCGCCACCCTCCTGGAGCATCCCTTTCTCAAGATGGCGCCGCCAAAATCGGCGGACAAGGAGACCTTCGGGTCCGACTTTCTGGACGGGGCGCTCCTGCGATTCCCCGAGCTGCGCGGGCCCGACGTCCTGGCCACCCTTGCCGCCTTCACGGTGCGAAGCATCGCCATGGGCATCATGGAGTTTTGCACCCAGAAGGCGCGCTACGAGGAGATCATCGTGAGCGGCGGCGGGGCCAACAACCCCGTCCTCATGGAAGACCTGCAAGGGGCCTTCCCCAAGCTCGTCTTCGCCACCTCCGACGAATACGCCATTCCCGGCAAGGCCAAGGAGGCCGTCCTCATGGCCGTCCTCGCCGACGCCACCCTCCACGGCTGGCCCTCCAACGTGCCCGCGGCCACGGGAGCCAAAGCGGCCGTGGTGCTGGGCGACATCACGCCGGGGGCGTCGTTCTTCGATGAGGCCCCGTAGCAGAAACCCGGGCGGCCTCCACCGCTCAAGCTCCGGACGCCGGCTCCTCCTGGCCGTCCTGGCGGTGTTCCTCCTTCCCTTCTTGCTGTCGGGGTGCGGGCAAGCTCCCCGCAAGGCGGAGCTCGTGGTCGGAGTGGAGCAGGATCCTGGCAGCCTGGACCCGCGAGTGGGATCGGACGTGGCCGCGGACCGCGCCTTCCGGCTCCTCTACCGGGGCCTTTTCACCATAGGGCCCGATTTTAAACCCGTGCCCGACCTCGTCGAGTCCTGGTCCCAGCCCTCACCCACCCGCTACCGCTTCCTCCTGCGGCGCGACATACGGTTTTCCGACGGGAGCGAGCTGACGGCCCGGGACGCCGCCTTCACACTGGATTCCGTGCGGACGGGCGCCGTAGCCTCCTTCAAGAAGGGCGACCTGGACCGCATCGCCTCCATCGCCGTCCCCTCTCCCTACGAGCTGGACGTGGAGTTGCGAGAGCCCTGCGCCGCCTTCCTCTCGGGCCTGAACATCGGCATCGTCCCCGCGGGCCACGTCCCCGAGGCGCCGCCCGTGGGCGCGGGCCCCTACCGCCTGGCGTCGTGGGATCGCGGCCTGTGGCTCGTGTTCGAGCGCAATCCCTACGCCGCCCGGCGGGCCGCGAGCGCCACCGTGGCCTTTAAGGTCATCCCCGATCCCGTGGTGCGCGGGCTGGAGATGCGGCGCGGGAGCGTGGACATGGTGGTCAACGACCTCCCTCCCGACTCCCTGGCTTACTTCGCCGCCCACGGCTACCCCCTGTACCGCGCCCCGGGCGCCAGCTACGCCTACATCGGCCTGAACTGTTCCCGGCCCCCGCTGGACCGGCCCGAGGTGCGCCGCGCCCTCGCCCTCGCCGTGAACCGCGGCGCCATCATCCGCTACATCCTCCACGATTTCGCGCGCCCCGCCACGGGCCTGCTCTGCCCCGAACACTGGGCCTACGATCCCGCCGGCGGGCCCGTTCCCTTCGCGCCCGCCGAGGCGGAGCGCCTCCTGGACGCGGCAGGGCTGCCGCGCGGCACGGACGGCGTGCGGTTCCGGCTCTCCTACAAAACCTCCGAGAACAAGGTCTCCCGCCAGATCGCCGTGGCCGCCGCCCAGGACCTGGCCAAGATCGGCGTGGACGTCCAGATTCAATCCCTGGAGTGGGGCACCTTTTACGGCGACGTGCGGCGCGGAGACTTCGACGCCTTCGGCCTCACCTGGGTGGGGGTGACGGACCCGGACGGGTTCCGCCTCCGCTTCTCCTCCCGGGCTTTTCCGCCCGACGGCCTCAACCGGGGACGGTACAGCAGCCCCGAGGTGGACCGCCTGCTGGAGGAGGGCGCTCGGGACGCGGACCTGGAGCGCCGCAAGGCCGTCTACGCGCAGGTCCAGCGCCTCCTGGCCCAGGACGCGCCCTACATCAGCCTCTGGTATCCCGACGCCGTGTGCGTCACCCAGAAGGATGTGGAGGGGGTGGACCTGCCCCCCGACGGCAACTTCAGCTTCCTCCCCAAGGTCCACCGCCGATAAGCACGCCCGTTATGGTATAAAGACCCTTCAACGCCTGTCATGGCATGGTCCGTCGCTTCTTCGGCCGTGCTGGGTCCATGGAGAGACGTTTCGTCCGGGAGGATCCCTTGCGCGCATCGTCGTCCGTCCCTGCCCTCGGCCCCGCCCTCATGTCGGCGGCCCTCCTCTGTGCAACTCTTCTCACCCCCGCCAAAGCGCCCCCGAAAGCCCCCCCGCTGGCCCAGGCCGCGGCGAAGGTCACGGCGGAGGGCGCCTATGCTACGGTGGACCGCCTCACGTCGCCCGAATACGCGGGGCGGCTCACGGGAACCGGAGGCTACGAAGCCGCGGCCCGGTGGGTGGCCGGCGAATGCAAGCGCGCGGGGCTCCAGCCCGTGAAGGAGTAC
>JAKBES010000358.1 GCA_021833665.1 Acidobacteriota bacterium | reverse complement strand
CCCGTGTTGTCGAAGGCGTAGGCGCGGTTGTAAAGCCCGTAGAAGGTCGTCTTGTACGGCACTTGGGTGGTGTCAAAGGGGTACCCTTCCACCTTGCCGAAGGCTAGGCGGAGGGTCCCCGTGGCGTCCGGATACACCTTGTCGCGGTAGACGGCGAACTGGGCCTTGGCGATCTGCGCGAGGGCCGGGTGCACCACCGCCTCCACGTTGTCCTTGAGGGCCTGATGGACGCGCCGGAGAGTCGGGTCCAGGGCACGGACGAAGGCCAGCAGGGGGTCCGTGCTGGCCTTGACGCCGACGCCGTCGTCTTTCAGGAGGGACACGCGAAACGCCGCGTCATCGAGCTTGCTGCCGCCGATGACCTGCTTGGCTCGCTGTTCGGGTGTCTGTCCGGCCAGGAGCGCCGTCACATAGGGGTCCCGGGCGCCGAGTTTTCCGCTGATGACGGTCAAGTCATAGGCCAGCATGGCTTCGTCGAGGCCCTTGTAATAGGGCCTGGGGGCCTTGAGCCGCCTCATGAGCCCAGGGATCTGAGCGTCGTGGAACCCGTCGAGGCGTTCTCCGTCGGGCTTCTTTACCTCCTCCGAATAGCGGAGGATGCTCAGGGCCGTACCCGTAAGGCCGAAGGCGTCGGGGACGCGGCTCTCGTAGGTGATCTCGTTGACGTGCGCGCGCTCCCACGCCACGGCTTGTTCCACCTGCCTCCAGGCCTCCTCGTAGTGCTTGAGATCGGGGTTCTTGGCCACGGCCTCGCGCAGGGCCTTCTCCTGGCTGGCCTTCTCGGCCATGAGATCGGGGTCCTTGAGGCCGTCGAACTCGCCCGTCAGCGCTTTGATACTGTTGTGGATGTAGAAGACGATGGACTGCGCTTCCTGCGCCTGGCTCGGTCCCTCCTTGCTGTAGGCCGTCAGCGCCTTGTCCATACCGGCGAGGCCCTCCAGCATGATGGGGTAGCTCACGTTACGGAAGTACATGAGCTGGGCGAGGGTGTCCATGCGGTCGGTCCGCCCCGGGTTGCCCGATACGAAGACGAGCATGCCGTCGGTGGCGCCCTTGGGATCAAATGTCAGGTAGTCGGGGGTGGAGGCGGGCTTGCCGTTCTCGTAGGCCCGCAGGAAGCTGAAATCGAGATCGTATCGCGGATAGTAGAAGTTGTCCGAGTCGCCGCCGAAATAGGCCGCCTTCTCCTCCGGCGCCATGACCACGCGCACGTCCGTGTATTCCTTGTAGCGGTAGAGGGTGTAACGGGCGCCACCGTAGAGCGCTACCACCTCGCCCCTCAGGCCCGTCTTCTCCTCGCAGGTCTTTTCGATGCGGGCGATGGCCGCGTCGCGGGCCTTCTGGGCCTGAACGGCCGTGTCGCCAGCCTTGACGGCGGACTCAACCTCCCCGGTCACGTCTTCCATGGACCGCAGAACGCGGACCATGGCGCCGGGGGCCCTGAGTTCGTCCGCCTGCGTCTTGGCGTAAAAGCCGTCCCGGACGTAATTGTGCTCGGGCGTGGAAAGCTCCTGGAGATAGCCCCGGGCCACGTGGTGGTTGGTGAGAATCAATCCGTCCGGCGAGACGAAGGAGCCGCTGCCGCCGCCGATGTTCACGGAGGCGAGGCGGAGGTGGTCCAGCCACGCCTGCGTGGGGGTGAAGCCGTACTCCTTCTGGAGGAGCTGAAGGGGCGGGTGGTCGTAGGTCCACATGCCCTCGTCCGCGCGGGGCAGGGTGGACGCCAATACGGTGAATGCGACGGCCATCGCCGCCAAGGAGAAACTTCGCCGGTGCTTGGTTTTCTGGCTCATGGAGCCTCCTCGTGTGGGTGGGGGTTCATACAGATCATGAAAGTAGATACACCCGGCGGAGGTCGGAAATTTCAGAGGACGGGAGTCGTCAGGGAGCCGCCTGCGAGAAAGACGCCACTCGCTCGTGAATCCAGGGTTCGAGACCCGCGGCCAGCAGGTCGAGAAAGACCGCTTCGTGGCCCGGGCGCCGCACAGCCGCCTCCAACAGGCCCAGCCCGAGGGGCAAGGCTCCTATGCTCATGCGTTCGGTGTTTCGGTATTTCGGCTGGGAGCCAAAGCTCCCGTTTCAACCTGTCCGGCCACGTTTCCTCGCGGAGGCTGCCGGATGGCCTGAACCTCAGCGGCCCGCCATGGCCGGCTCGGCCTGCATCACGGCCGTCAGGCGCTCCATTACGTCCACGTACCGCCTGAAGAAGATTTGAGAGACTCGTTTCTGGATGGCGTAGCCCACGACGGGGTTGCCGTCAAGAATCTCTCTGAGCAGCTTGACCTCCAGCTTGAGGACCTCCGAGTCCTCCGAGCATTCGGCGTTCAGGAGGTAGCGCTCGATCCCCGTCAGCGAGGAAACGCCGAAGAGGTTTCCCGCCACGAGGTCGTCCACCAGGAGCTCCGGCCCCTTCTTGGCGGGCCTTCGCAGCTCCACCCTGCCCTTCAAGAGCACGAAAAGATGAGATGCCGGGTGGTCCGCCGAATAGACCCGATCGCCCTCCTTCAACTTCATGACGCCGGATCTCGCCCCCAGCCGCTCGATCTCTTTGGGGCTCAGGAGGCTGAAGAGTTCGTGAGCTTTGAGCTTCTCAATGGGCATGGCCCGCTCTCCTCTGAACGTGGCTGGTTAAAGCCGATAGTCCCTCGGTGCAAACGCATCCCGAAGCGGGTGTGAGCGCCCTTCCGCGAAGGTCGCCCCTACCCTCGAAGTTGGTTACGCACCTCCCTCGCACGGTTCCTGCCTGACCGCCTTTCGGTATTCTTAGTACAAATATAGGGCCCCGGAAGGCACTTTTCATCAAGGTCGGAAAGGTTCTGGCCTGGCCCCGTACCTTCGGCCCGCGCGAGGTCTTTCGGCGCCCTGCTACGAACAGGGCGCATCATCGGCGAGGTTGCTGTCTTTGAAATGGATGGTGATGTGCGGGGACTTGTTGGAGAACTGCACTTTCCCGCTGGTCCCTGAAAAGTCGTGGGCCACGATGTGGGGCTTGGCCGAAGGCGGCGTTTTGAACTTTCCAACCCCCTTGGTGATGGTGTACGCTCCCGTGCCCGTAAACGTCTGCCCTGCCCATTTTCCCGTCAGAATGCTGAACTGGTAGGCCCCCGTGGTCATGTTGACGCAGAGCTCCGCCACGCCCGCGTCGTCGAGGAACGTGAGGCCGTAGGTGGTGACCGCCACGGGCCATGCCTCCGACTGGGCCGTGCAGCTCCCCTCGCTGGAGACCCAGTAGGTTCCGGCGTTGGCTGACGTGGCGGAGGCCAAGGTTAAGGAGGCGCTGGTCTGCCCTGGGATGACCTGCGCCCC
>JAKBES010000357.1 GCA_021833665.1 Acidobacteriota bacterium | reverse complement strand
TCGTTACGGTGAGCGGCGTCAGATCTGGGCCATGGCACCGCGGGTCGCATTCACTTCCACGAGCGCGCTCAGGAGCTTTACCCTCTCCTGCCAGAGGCGCACAAGCTTATCAGGCTCCGTGTCGTCGGCCTTGAGCAGGGAGAGCTGGAGATCCACGATGGCGAGACCGTCCTCCAAGTAAGCGATGGTGCCGGCGGTGGCGGCCGACTGAACCCCCTGCCTTCCCCGGTAGGCGGCGAGCGCGCCTTCGAGGGACCGAGATCGGGCCTGGAGGGGCTCCAGCTTTTCGCGCAGGGCGAGGCGCTGCCTTGCCGCGTACGGGTCCTCGTGAATGGCCGGCTGGCGCATAAGAACGACAAAGGACAGGCCGAGCATGAGTACCATGAGCGCGGCCCACACGGCGCCCAGGGCGGAAAGCCCCGACGATTTAGGGTGTCCTTCTTGAAGGGCGAGCCGAAGGGCGGGCCAGGCGTCCGACGGGGGCCGCAGGCCGGGCAGATCCCCGAGGCGCAGGGCCACGCCGCGCAGGCGCTCCACCGCGGAGGCGCACTGGGGGCACTGGCCCACGTGGGCGGCCACCTCCTCCGAGCCCTCTCCGTCGCGCAGCGCTAAGAGGTCTTCATCGCTTGGATGCATGGCGGCTCCGCAAGATCGCCTGTCAGGTAGTCCCGAAGGCGGGCGTGGGCTCTGGCGAGCTGGGATTTGGAGAAGCTCGGGGTCTTCTTCATCATCTGGGCGATCTCGTCGTGGGTGAATCCTTCCACGTCGTGCAGCCAGACGACGGCGCGTGCCACCTCGGAAAGGCGGGTGAATGCCGCTTCGAGGTGGAGGCGTTCCAGGAGGGCTCCCGCCTTGAGCGAGGGCCGGCCCGCCTTATCCTCCGACAGGTCCGCGCCCGCCGGTTCGGCAGCTTCGGCGCGGTGTCCGCGGGCGCGGATGCGCATGAGGGCTTTGTTCACGGCGATCTTGCGGATCCAGAACCCGAGAGGGCCGTCGCCGCGGAAACCGCGCAGGCTCTTGAGAACCTCCAGGAAGGTTTCCTGGAGAACCTCTTCAGCCTCTTCCGGGCGCCTGAGCAGGCGTCGGCCGAGGGTGTAGACGGGCTCCTCGTAGGTCCGGTACAAGGTTTCCATGGCGGCTAGATCCCCCTTTCGTGCTCGGGCGATCACCAGCGGGTCGTCGGGCACGTCGAACACATGCGCCTCCTACACCTGTATAGATGCGCCGGAGGGGAAAACCGTCGCATGCGCAGGAGGCGGCCGAAAGGAATACCCGCGAGACGCCCTTTCTCGATCCATGAGCCGCCCTCTCCTGCCTTCGTATACGCCGTTCCAGGGCCGCGAGTTTTGAGGCGGCAAACAGGCAGCCGCTTCGCCGGGCGAATTTGTGCACCGCAGCTCTGTAAGGTAAGGTGGACGACGGAGGCCAGCCATGGCCGGGGAAACGATGCGCGGGCGGATGGAAGTCCTGGCCACGAAAATGCAGGAGACCATCTGCGCCGCCGCGGAGTCCATCGAAGGCGCACCTTTTACGAGGGACCCCTGGACCCGTCCCGAGGGCGGGGGCGGGCTGTCGTGCGTCATGCAGGATGGATCGGTCTTCGAAAAGGCCGGCGTGAACGTCTCGGCCGTACACGGCACCTTGGATCGAGAGGCCGCCCGCGCCATGGGCGGGGGCCGGGAGGCGGGGGAGGAGACCTTGCGATTCTTTGCCGCGGGGCTCAGCGTGGTGATCCACCCCCGCAATCCCATGGCGCCGACGGCCCACTGCAACTACCGGTACTTCGAGCGGGGCGACGAGGGGCATCCGGCCGCCTGGTGGTTCGGCGGAGGGTCGGACCTGACCCCGGCGTACCTGTGTGAGGAGGACGCCCGGCACTTCCACGGCACTTTGAAGGCCGCATGCGACGGGCACGACGGCGCGTTTTACCCCCGCTTCAAGGCGTGGTGCGACGACTATTTCTTTCTCCCCCACAGGGGAGAGCGCCGCGGTATCGGAGGCATCTTCTTCGACGATTTGCACGACCGGGATCCCGGGGACCTCTTCGCCTTCGTCGAGGCCTGCGCCCGCGCCTTCGTGCCTTCTTACTTTCCCCTCGTGGAGCGCCACAAGGAGGAGCCCTACACTCCGGCGCAAAAACGGTGGCAAGCGCTCCGCAGGGGGCGATACGCGGAGTTCAATCTGCTCTACGACCGGGGCACTCTCTTCGGACTCAAGACGGGCGGGCGCGTGGAGAGCATCCTCATGTCCCTCCCCTTGGAGGCCCGATGGGAATATGCCCATGAACCGGCCAGCGGATCGGAGGAGGAACGCCTCGTCCACGTCCTCAAGACTCCCCATTCTTGGGCGTGAGATGAGCCTGCCCCGCTTTCCCCCGCGCGCCCGCGTGCTGGCCGCCGCTCTGCTTCTCCTCCTTGCCGCGCTCGCCTGCGCCGCCCCGGTGCAAGCGCCCGTACCCGTGGTGTCCGAACCTCCGCCCTCGCCTTGGGCCCAAGCCGATGCCCGGGCTCTTGCAGCCCCCCCCGAAATGGAAGATTCGGTGCCGCACCTGGCGGCGTACCTCACGGAAGGACTTTCATCGGACGGGGAGAAGGTCCGGGCCATCTTCCGCTGGGTCACCAGCCACGTGCGGTACGACATGCAGGGCTTCAGGACCGCCGAGTATGGAGACTTCTCTCCGCGCGGCGTCCTTAGGAGCCGCCGGGCGGTCTGCGAGGGATACTCGGGGCTCTTCGAAGCGCTCGCCCAGGCGGCGGGTATCGAGGTCGCGACCATCCACGGTTTCGCCAAGGGCGTGGGCTATACCGCCGGCGACCCCGTTCCCATGACCTATAACCACGCATGGAACGCCGTCAAGGTGGAAGGGATATGGAGGCTCTTGGACTGCACCTGGGGCGCGGGAGCCCTGGATGAGAAGGGGGAGTACGTCGCCGCCTTCGATCCCTTCTATTTCTTCACGCCTCCCGAGGCGTTCATCTACACCCACTTTCCCAGCGATCCGGCCTGGCAGCTCCTGGGCCGGCCCTTGAGGCGGGAGGCCTTCGAGGCCCTTCCCCAGCTCAAGCCGGCGTTCTTCACCTGCGGCCTGAGCTTCAGCGGCGTTCCCACCGGCCACCTCAGGGTTCCCGGAGCGGAGGCCACGATCGCCTTCGAGGCCCCCGCGGACGTGGAGGTAAAGATTCTCCTTCTCCAGGGCGAAATCCCCTTGAGCGAGACCTTTGTGCGCGCGTCGAGGGAGGGGGACCGCCTGGCCGTGTCCGTCCTCGCCCCCGAAGCGGGAACCTTCGTGCTCAGGCTCTTTGCCGCGCGCGGCCTCGAT
>JAKBES010000356.1 GCA_021833665.1 Acidobacteriota bacterium | reverse complement strand
GTGGATCTCCAGCTCTCCCTGCTCAAGGCAGACGACACGGAGCCTGATAAGCTTGTGCGCCTCTGGCAGGAGAGGGTAAAGCTCCTGAGCGCGCTCGTGGAAGTGAATGCGACCCGCGGTGCCATGGCCCAGATCTGACGCCGCTCACCGTAACGACAGGAGGAAATTCATGAAATATGGGACGATGGCCTTCATCCTGGGAACCGTAGCCGTATCGGCGCTGGTCCCGCTCCGAGCGGGCTGCGCCTCGGCTCAACTCCGAGCCGATTCTGGGGAGGAGGCGAGCGCCGAGGTCCGGGTCCAAGAGGACCAGGCACGTGCCCAGCAGGAGGCCGGCCGGGCCCGCGCCGAGGCGGAGCGTGCGCTGAGGGAGGCGGAGGCGCAGAGGGACGTGGCTCGTGAGGCCCAGGCTCGCGCGCAGCGGATCATGGCCACCTTGAGCAGCCGGCCGCGTTTGGGCATCGTCCTCCAAACCGACAAGGACCCGGACACGGACGCCGTGGGCGCCCTGATCGAAGCCGTCACCCCCGGCGGACCCGCCGATCAGGCGGGCCTCAAAGCCGAGGACATCATCGTGAGTTTCAACGGCAAGAAGCTTGCAGGGCCCAACCCGGAAGCCGATGCCGACGAATCGGCCCCTGCGGCGCGATTGCTGAGCCTGGCGCGCCAGCTCAAGGACGGCGACAAGGTGGCCATTGAGTACCGCCGCGGCAAGGCGGCGAAGACGGCCACCCTCACCGCCCGCGCCCTCGACGACGGGCACATGCGGATCTTCGTGGACAAGAACGTGGCGGGCATTCCAGATCTGAGCGACCTCCGGATTCCCGACATCCCGGAGAACTTCATCATCGACATCCAGGCACGAGGCATGGACATGGACCTGGTGAGCCTGAATCCCGATCTTGGAGAGTACTTTGGCACCAGCACCGGCCTGCTGGTCGTGAGAGCGCCCGAGGACTCCCCCTTCAAGCTCAAGGGGGGTGACGTCCTGCTCAAAATTGGCGACCGGGCCCCCGCGACACCCACCCAAGCCTTCCGCATCCTGGATTCTTACGAGCCCGGCGAGTCCGTCCGCCTCGAAATCCTTCGAAAGCACCAGAAGACCGATCTGAACGTCACCGTCCCCCAGGAAACCAGAGAGAGCAAACAGTTCAAGTGGCGCATGAAGGCGCCGGAAGCGCCCGCCGCCCCCGCCGCTCCCCTTCCTCCCAAGGCTCCGGCGCCGGTCCCCGCTCCATCGGGGAGCTGACACCTGGCTCGTGCACGCACTCCTTTCATAACCGGGGCGGGGCTCATCCCCCGCCCCACTTTTTTGTGGTGACAGGGGCGCAGCGGCCTTGCGGGCTTCACGCCGAAGCATGGGAGGTGAGTAGGTGATGAGGTGAGGTGAGGACGCTGTTTGCCTCGCCCGCTTTTCAATCCGAAATCCCAAATCCCAAATCCCAAATCATAAATGCCCTTCCCCTCCCCTTCCCATTCCCGCCCTCTCCTGCTAGACTCACTCGCGCTCGGTCCGCAACGGTTTCGCGGACCGCGGGCGCCCCCGCCGTTCTGGCCGGCTGGAGCGTCAGGCAGGGCGCCAGTTCAGATGCCGGGATCGCCGGCAGGAAGGATGTACTGATGAAGCTTTACGTGGGCAACCTATCCTACTCCATGACGGAGAGCGAGTTGGGCGAGACCTTCGCCCCCTTCGGCACCCCCGACTCCGTGCGCATCGTTACCGACAAGGAGAGCGGGCGCTCCAAAGGCTTCGGCTTCGTGGAGTTCGCCAAGGACGACGAAGCGCGCGCCGCCATGTCGGCCCTCAACGGCAAGGAAGTGGGCGGACGCCGCTTGACCGTCAGCGAGGCTCGGGCGCGGGCCTAGCCCCGTCGGGTGAAGCGCCGGCCGCGGTTCCAAGGCCTGCCGGACGCTCCCCCTCTCTCAGGACGCGCCGAAGGAGCTTCCCCACGTTGTTCTTGGGCAGCTCGGGTCGAAGCTCGACCCACTTGGGCACCTTGTAGGGAGTCAGCTTCGTCTTGCAGAACGCGATGATCTCCTCCGGCGTGGCGGTCTGGCCCTCCTTGAGAACGACGAAGGCCTTGACGCGCTCCCCGGACCGCTCGTCCGGAACGCCGATGACTCCCGCCTCCAGCACCTTGGGGTGCTCGTAGAGGACCTCCTCCACGTCGCGCGGGTAGACGTTGAAGCCGCCGGTGATGATCATGTCCTTCTTGCGGTCCACGATGAACACGTAGCCGTCCTCGTCCATTCTGCCGATGTCCCCCGTATAGAACCATCCGCCTCGCAGGGCCGCCCGCGTCTCCTCCGGGCGGTTCCAGTAGCCCTTCATGACCTGTGGCCCCTTGATGAGGATCTCCCCCGTTCCGCCGACCGGGACGTCGGCCTCTCCGTTGTTCTGGTCCACGATGCGGATGTCCGTATCGATGAACGGTAGGCCCACGGAACCGGCCTTCCTCAGGCCCAGCCGTGGGTTGGCCGTGGCCACGGGCGACGTCTCGGAAAGGCCGTAGCCCTCGAAGATCTTGCCGCCCGTCATGGCCTCGAACTTCTGGAGCACCTCCACGGGCAAGGGCGCCGCGCCCGACATGCACCCCTTAATGCAATCCACCTTGTACTCTCTCGCCCGGGGGTTATTGGCCATGGCCGTATAGAGGGCGGGGACGCCGGGAAGATACCCGGGCTGCTCGTCGCGGACCATCTCCAGCAGGTCCGAGGCGTCCGGCTTGGGCCGCGTGGGGAAGAGGATCAGCCTGCCGGCCATCATGATGCTGGTGTTCATGCAGACGGTCATGCCGAAACTGTGGAAGAGGGGCAGGACGGCCATGACCGAGTCCTGCGGCGTATCGTTCATCTCCCCGGCGGTGATCCAGCAGGCGAAATGGCGGGTGTTGCCCACGAGGTTCGCATGGGTGAGCACGGCGCCCTTGGACACGCCCGTCGTGCCTCCCGTGTACATGAGGACGGCGGGGTCCTCCGCCTCCACGGCCACCTCCGGAGGGGACACCCCTTCGGTTCCGGCCAGGTCGCGGAAATGAACATAGGCGCTCTCTGCGGGTACTTCAGTCAGATCTTTGCGCTTCACCACCGGGTAGAGGAGGCTCTTGGGGAAGGGCAAGTGGTCGCTGACCCGGCCCACGATGACCTTCTCGATCCCCGCCGAATCCTTCACCGCCTTCACCTTGGACAGGGTCAGATCCAGATCCAGCGTCACCAGCACTTTGGCCCCCGAATCCTTCACCTGGTAGGACAGTTCCCGTTCGGTGTAGAGGGGGTTGGTAGGAACACAGATGGCTCCCGCCTTGAAGGCGCCGTAGTAGCCGATGACGATGTGCGGCACGTTG
>JAKBES010000355.1 GCA_021833665.1 Acidobacteriota bacterium | reverse complement strand
CAAGAGGGGGGCGGAGCCTCCCTCTTGGGGGTTTGGCGGAGGTGCATGGGAATCGAACCCACCCGCCGGGGGGTTAACCCCGGTGCAACGGCTTTGAAGGCCGCGGAACGCACCAGCGCCCTAGCACCTCCGTCTGGCATTATACTCTCAGCGAAACGCTTCGGCGGGAGGAGACATGCGCGGCGCTATCATCGTGGGGGCAAGCTCGGGGTTGGGCAGGGAACTGGCTCGGATCATGGCTTCGGACGGCTGGAGCTTGGGGGTCGCCGGCCGGAACCTGGCCGCACTGGAGGCCCTGCGCGCGGAGCTGGGCCCGGGCATCCGCGTTCGGTCCCTGGACGTGACGCGTACGGACTCCGTCGCCTCCTCCCTCAACGCTCTGCTCGAAGACCTGGGGAGAGTTGATTGCGTGGTGCTCAGCTCGGGAATCAGCCCCTACAACCGGAGGCTGCAATGGGCGCTGGAGGAGTCCACCATCGCCACCAACGTGGCGGGGTTCGCGGCCTGCGCCAATTGGGCCGCGCACCACTTCTTCGAGAGAAAGGCGGGGCACCTCGTGGGCATCTCCTCGGTCGCCTCCCTGAGGAGAAGCCCCGCGGTTCCCGCCTACAACGCGTCCAAGGCCTTCGTGTCGCACTACCTGGAAGGCCTGCGATTCAACTTGGAGAAGTACGGTGTCTCAGTCACCGAGATACGCCCTGGATACGTGGACACGCCCATGACCGAGGGGCAAAAGGGCATGTTCTGGGTGGTGCAGGCACCGGCCGCCGCTCGCCAGATCTACTCGGCCATCATGAGGCGGAAGAAGGTAGCCTATGTGCCGCGCCGGTGGGCACTCGTGGCGCTGGCGGCCAGGTTGGCGCCCGGGGCTCTCTATCGGCGGCTGTCCAACTGAGCACGTGAGCCCGCCCGGCCGGTTCACCCCGGCGATGTCCTGCCGCCTGAGGTGCCCCCCCACCTGAGTTTCCCAGTCAAATCGGCTATACTGCGGCATAGGCAGGAGAGAAACCATGTCCGAGCATAGGATGGAGAAGGTCGTCATCATAGGATCGGGGCCCGCCGGGCACGCGGCGGCCATTTACTCGGCCCGAGCCAACCTGCGGCCGTTCATGTTTGAAGGGTTCATCGCCGGAGGCGTCGCCGGCGGACAGCTCATGACCACCACCGAGGTGGAAAACTTCCCCGGCTTTCCCGAAGGCATCACGGGACCCGAGCTGATGGAGCGCATGCGCGCTCAGAGCGAGCGTTTCGGAACTCGCATCGAGACGGAGGACGTGGAATCGGTGGACCTTTCCTCACGGCCCTTCCTGGTCAAATCGGGGTCCCAGACCGTGAGCGCCCAGGCCCTCATCATCGCCACGGGGGCCACGGCCAAGCGGCTGGCCATCCCCGCCGAGGAGCGCCTCTGGAACCGGGGGATCTCGGCGTGCGCCGTGTGCGACGGCGGCCTGCCCATTTTCCGGGATCGCGTCCTGGTGGTCGTGGGCGGGGGCGACACCGCCATGGAAGAGGCCATGTACCTCACCCATTTCGCCTCCAAGGTCATCCTGGTGCACCGCCGGAGCGAGTTCCGCGCCTCCAAAGCCATGCAAAAGCGCGTGATCGAGGACAAGAAGATCATGGTCATGTGGAATTCGGCCGTCGTGGACGCGGTGGGGGAGACGGGGCTGCGAGGCGTGATCATTCGGCACCTCCCCGATGGGAAAGAGCGCACCGTAGAGGCCGCGGGCCTCTTCTACGCCATCGGCCACACGCCCAACACGAAGCTTTTTCAGGGGCAGCTCGATCTCGACGAAACGGGGTATATCGTCACCGTGGGCCGTTCGGCGCGAACCTCCGTGGAGGGAGTCTTCGCCGCCGGCGACGTCCAGGACAAGGTGTATCGGCAGGCCATCTCCGCCGCGGGCAGCGGATGCATGGCCGCCCTCGACTGCGAGCGGTGGCTGGCGGAGGGACCAGGCTGAGGAGTCTGCGAAGCGCCGGACCGACGGGGCGCGGTGGCTCCCCCAGTGGAGGCGTTTATTCGCCTTGGAAGTAGGCGGCGCTCTCCTTCATGAGGGCGACAAAAGTTTCTTCCTCTCCCCGCGCCACCGCCTCGCGATAGTCGGACAGCGCGCGCTCCATCCATGAAAACGTTTCCGGCGTCACGGCGTTGAGGGCCTGGATCTCGTAATAGAGGCCGGGGTTCTCCCCGGCCACGTCCAGCGCCGTGGAGACCTGCTTCTGGAAGGTCACGCCCGAGGCGGCCCCGAGATCCGAAAAGGGCCTGCCTGAAAGGGACAGGGCCCTGGCGAAGGCCAGATTGACGAGGTGTGACAGCCCCAGAACGGCCCCCATTCTGCGATCGTGTTCCGGGACGGCCATCTCAACGAGATGAGCGCTGGTGGAGGCGAAAAGGCCCTTCACCAGAGAGCGGTCCGCCTCATGCCCTTCCGAGCACACGACGATGGTGCGGCCGCTGAGCATCCGGACGTCGGGACCGAACATGGGGTGGAAGGACACCACCCGCGTGCCCCCCGATCTCAGGCGCTCAAGGGTGGGCAGGAGATGCCCCTTGAGGCTGCACAGTTCCGCCACCACCCCCTTGGGATGGGCGGCGCCGACGGACTCGAGGACGTCGGCGCAGCGGCTCATGGGAACGGACACCACCACCAGATCGGCCCAGGAAGCGCCCCATTCCAAGTTCTCCGCCCGGCCCCACCGGCACTCTCCCTGAGCCGGGTCGAGCACCCTGACGGCGTGGCCCTGGCTGGAGAGGAAGCCGGCGATCCAGCGCCCCATGCCGCCCATGCCGCCCACCACCAGCGCCTTGAGCCGGTCCCCGGCGTAGGCCGACTCCAGGATGGGTGCCTGCGTTTCGAGGGACCGACCGATGAGGAAAAGGGCCAGATCTCCCCCCAGCGTTCTTTCTTGCCCCAAATGTTCGGCGAGGTTTTCAAGGCGCTCGCATACCTGCGCCTCCACCTCAAAATTCCGGAGGGGGATGCCGCAGGAGCCCTTCAGTTCGCCGACGGACCTGGCCACCCGCAGGCGGCGCGCCACGAGTTTGAGAATGCGGCCGTCGAGCGCTTCGATGGCGGAGCGGTGGCGATCGAGGGCAGAGGCCGCCGGCCTCCTTTGGGGGGTGCCTAACCGTTCAGATTCGCTTTCCATGACGGGTCTCCTCAGATTATATAGATTCCGCCACGGTGGAAGGCAAAGGGCCCGCCACCTCGGCGGGCCCCATTCGTGTCAACGCGTCGGGCGCGCCTAAGGGCTTATCCCTAAATAACATTCGCTTTTCTCCAGCAGATGATAGCGGCTGCGAGATGGACAAGTGCCTCATAGTTCTGGACGAACTTCTCATAGCGAACCAGCAG
>JAKBES010000077.1 GCA_021833665.1 Acidobacteriota bacterium | reverse complement strand
CTGCGGCAGGCTGTTACCCCGAAAGAGCGGGGAAGTGCCTTCCCCGCACCCCTTCGTGTCCTGTCAGACCGTCCGGATTTATTCAGCGAACCGCTGTTACAGGACACTAGTCGTGCGCCTTGAACACCCTGGGGAGGACCCTGATGGCCTTGAGCCAACCTCCCAGCCGGGTGCCCATGGACCTGGCGTAGAGGCCGAGCATGAGCCCCTTGATGCCCTCGTAGACGGCCTCCGATTGGGGGTACCACCACAGCTCACGGGGCGTAAACGAGAGGATGTCGTCCACTAGGACCTGGGTCTGGGTCATCTCGTCGAAGCCCACCTGCCCGTGCGTTCGTCCCAGGCTGGACTGCTTGAATCCGCCCCAGGGGGTTTCGGGCAGGCCGTGGCTCATGAGGTGGTCGTTGATCGTGACGGCCCCGGCCTGGAGGCGCCGGGCCAGCCGGGCGGCTTTGCCCCGGTCCCTGCTCCACACGGAGGCGGTGAGGCCCAGGTTGGAGTCGTTGGCCAGGGCCACCGCTTCCTCCATGTCCCGGACCTTCATGACCCCCACCACGGGTCCGAAGGTCTCCTCCCGCATGGTGACCATGTCGTGGGTGACGCTTGTTAGAACCATGGCGGGGAGGAAGAAGCCCTTCCCGTCCTCCGGCGACTTGGATTTTGCGTAGAGGGTGGCCCCCTTGGCGAGGGCGTCCTCCACGTGCCTCTTTACGGTCTCCATCTGGCGCGCGGTGGTCATGGCCCCCATGTCCGACTGGAAGGACGCGCCTGGCCCCACGCGCAGCCCTTCGACCCTGGGTTTGAGTGCGGCGAGGAAAGGCCCGTACACTTTCTCGTGGACGTAGATCCTCTCCACCCCGCCGCAGGACTGGCCGGCGTTCTGCATACCGGCCCAGAGCGCTCCCGAGGCGGCGCGCTCCACGTCGGCATCTTCGCAGACCAGCATGGGGTCATTCCCGCCCAGCTCCAGGGAGAGGGGCGTCAGGGTCTCGGCGGCCTTGGCCATGAGCGTCTTCCCCACGGGAACGCTCCCGGTGAAAAACAGCTTGTCCACCCCCGCGTCGAGGAACGCGTCGCCCGCGACCCGGCCGGGCATGTTGATGAAGGCGAAGAGGCCTTCGGGAAGGCGAGCGGCCCCCAGGACATCGGCGAGGGCGCGCCCCACCATCTGCGTCTCCGATGCCGTCTTCAGGATGACCGCGTTGCCCGCCAGCAGGGCCATCACCACCTCGTGGAAGGGGATGCCGAAGGGGTAGTTCCATGGCGAAATGATCCCCACCACGCCCCAGGGCAGGCGGGCCAGCGTGGACCGCTTGTTGGCCAGGGCCAGGCTGGCGGAGCCGAGCCGGCGCGGCGCGAGGAACCGCGGGGCCATGCGGGCGTAGTAGGTGACGGAGATGGCGGCGGGAAGGATTTCGGTGGCCAGGGCATCCAGGCGCGTCTTGCCGTTGTCCCGGGAGATGACCAGCGCCAGTTCGTCGGCGTGGGCCACGAGATAGTCCCGGACGGGCAGAATCCGCCGCGCCCGTTCCCGGGAAGGCAGGAGCGCCCAGGAGGCCTGCGCGCTTCGCGCCCGGGCCACGGCGGCCGCCAGATCATCCACGGTGTTGAGGGAAGAATACCCGAACACCTCGCCCGTGGCGGGGTCCGAGCACGCCGTCGCGTCGGGGGCCTGAGGCACCATGTGCACCTCCTCCATGGAACAACGCGATCATTGTGCCACGGTTGGAGGGTGAAGAGGTGATGAGGGGATGAGGAAAAGTGCTTCGGTGGGGGCGTTTACTCCGCTCCCTGCTTCAGTCTTTCCCCGTCCCCATTGCCATGAGCAGGCCCTAAGTGATGGCCACCATGCGCTCGATGGGGAGGCGCGCCCGCTCCGCGATGTCCTTGGGTACCTTCACCTCATAGACGCCCAAGTCGAGGGCCCGCACCAGCTTTTCCATGGTGATCATCTTCATGTATTTGCATTCCATGGCGTCGCTCACGGGGAAAAAAGCCTTGTCGGGGGCCACCTTCTTCATCCTGTGCAGGATGCCCGTTTCGGTGGCCACCACGAACTCCCGTTTGGGCGAGGACGTGACGTGGCGCACCATGCCCTCGGTGGAGGTGATGAAGGCGTTTTCCTGCTTCAGGTCTTTGTCCTTCAGGTAGACCATGCAGGAGGTCACGCAGCCGCATTCGGGATGGATGAGGAAGTCGGCGTCCGGGTGGGCGCCCCGGGCGGCTTCCACGTCCTCGGGCCGGACGGCGGCGTGCACGTGGCACTCCCCGGCCCAGAGGTGCAGGTTCTTTCGGCCCGTGGTCCTCGCCACGAAGGCGCCCAGGAACATGTCGGGCCCGAAGAGGACCGGCTGGTCCTCGGGGATGGACTGAACCACCTTGACGGCGTTGGAGGACGTGCAGCAGTAATCGCTCAGGGCCTTCACGGCGGCGCTGGTGTTTACGTACGTCACCACCGCGGCCTCGGGGTAGCGCTCTTTCCAGGCCTTGAGCTGTGCGGCCGTGAGGGTGTCGGAAAGGGAGCAGCCGGCCTCCAGGTCGGGGATGAGAACGGTCTTGTCCGGGCAGAGGATGCTCGCCGTCTCGGCCATGAAGTGCACGCCGCAGAAGACGATCACATCCGCGTCGGACCGGGCGGCTTCTTGGCTCAGGCCCAGGGAGTCGCCGACGAAATCGGCCACGTCTTGAACGTCCGGAAGCTGATAATTGTGGGCCAGAATGACGGCGTTCCTCTTGTGCGCGAGGTCGCGGATGCGGTCTGCGAGGTGATGCTGGGCGGTGCTGAGGTTGGTGCCGGTGGTCATGAGATCCTCCAGGGAGAGAAATATAGGTCCCCCGGCTCACGCGGGCACTTGGCGCCGGAGGGTAAAACAGGATAGCATAGGGGCGGGAAATCAGGGAGGACGGCATGAAAACGTGGGCTAAAGTCGGGATCGGGTGCTTGGTGGTCCTGATCCTCTGCTGCATCATCGGCATCGTCGTCAGCATTTACTCCGGTGGCAAGATCTTAAGCCTTTTCGGGGGTCTGGGCGGCGCCAAACAGATGGCCGCGGACGTGAAGGCCATCCAGAACCTGGATACGCAGTACCCCTTCACCGCGCCCGAAAACGGCAACGTGGAGGAGAGCCGCCTCCAGGCCTACATCGCCGTGGCCACGGGCATCAAGACGGCCATGGAACCTTACGAGGGATGGATCAAGACCCACCAGAACCACGAAAAGGGCAATTGGAAGGACGTGAAGGAGGCCCTCACCATGAGCGCGGCCTACGTGGGCGCCATGAGGAAGGGCCTGGACGAACAGAAGATGAGCCCCAAGGAGTACCACTGGATCGCGGCCAAGATGAGGGAGGCGGAGGAGGAAGGCGGGCCGGGGCCCAGCGAGGCCCAGAAGCAGATGGTGGACGGCTCCGTCCAGGTCTTGCAGCAGCAGATGGACCAGCCCGGCACGACTCCGGAGGCCAAGGCCCAGCTCCAGGGGCAGATCGACAAGCTCAAGGCCACTCTCGCCGAGGGCAGCGGAGCCGAGGCTTCCCCGAACCGGCAGCTCTACCTCAAATACGCGAGTGAGCTTAAGGCGTGTGATTTGAAGGAATTTCGCGACATCCGGGTCGAGTGACCCGCCCCGAACCCGGCGCGCCCTCCTGGGATTTTGGCGGGGCCTGCGCTTGACACGAGACCGCGCTCGGGGTATGATGCCGCTTCTGTCTTGCTGGAGGAAGTTGTGGCGAATCACGAATCAGCGTTGAAGCGAATGAGACAGGCCGAAAAACGGCGCCTCCGTAACCGGCTCGCCGCGGGCCAAATGCGCACGGCCATTAAGAAATACCGGAGCCTCGTAGCGGAGAGGAAGCACGAAGAGGCCACCGCGGCCCTTCCGGCCGTGTACGCCGTCATCGACCGCACCGAGAAGAAGGGCGTTATTCACGCCAACACCGCTTCCCGCTACAAAGCCCGCCTCGCGCGCCTTTTGGCCGGCCTCGCAAAGTCCTAGTTCCACCGGCTTGATCGCCTTGTGACAGCCACGGAGGGGATGCTATCCCCTCCGTAGTTGTGTTTTCCCATGCGGATTCGCCCTACCCTTGGGCTGCATCCTCGTAAAGCGTCCTGCGCTTCCTCGGAATGAAGCCCGCGTCGGTGATGAGGCGTCTGAGTTCCTCCTCGTTGGTCCGGTTTCGGCACCCCGCCGAGGCCACCACGTTTTCCTCGATCATGATGGACCCCATGTCGTTGGCCCCGAAATGGAGGGCCACCTGCCCCATCTTGAGGCCCTGGGTGACCCAGCTCGCCTGAACGTTCTCGAAGTTGTCCAGATACATGCGGGAGACGGCCAGCACGCGAAGGTAATCCACCCCCGTGGCGGTGGCCGCCTGAAGGGGCGTGCTCTCGCCCGGCTGGAAGGTCCACGGGATGAACGCCGTAAAGCCTCCCGTCTCATCCTGCAAGGTCCTCAGATGATCGAGGTGGATGAGGATGTCCTTGAGGCTCTCGATGGAGCCGAACATCATGGTGGCGGTGGTGCGCAGGCCCAGGCCGTGGGCGGTCCTCATGACCGCGAGCCACTCCTGCACCGTGGCCTTGCCCCGGGCCATATCCGAGCGCACCCCCTCGGAGAGAATTTCGGCGCCTCCGCCGGGGATGCTGTCCAGGCCTGCGGTTTTGAGCCGCTGAAGGACCTCCCGCAGGGGCATTTTGTAGAGCTTGGAGAAAAAGGTGATCTCCGGGGGGGAGAAGGCGTGGACGTGGACCTGGGGAAAACTCTCTTTGAATCCGAGGAGCATGTCCTCATAAAAGCCGAAGGGCAGAGCGGGGTTGTGTCCTCCCTGGAGGAGGATGCCCGTGCCTCCCAGCTCCACGGTCTCGCGGATCTTGTCGTGGAGCTCTTCCCGGGACAGGACGTATCCCTCCGGGCTTCCCGGTTTCCGGTAGAACGCGCAGAAGGAGCAGTTGGCCACGCAAATGTTGGTGTAGTTGATGTTGCGGTCCACGATATAGGAAGCCTCGCCGCCGGGGTGCTTGCGGGCGCGGACGGCGTCGGCCGCCTGGCCCAGCTCCAGGAAGGGAGCATCCTCCAGGAGCAGGAGGCCCTCCTCGAAGGTCAGGCGCTCTCCGGCGAAGGCCTTGTCGAGGGCGGCATCTATGTCACGGCGCCCCGAAGGGCGAGCGGAACCGGTCATGGGGGAACTCCTCCTTGAGAACCAGGCGGAAGAACAAGGCCAGGGCTTCCATCTCTTCCCGGCCCAGGGTGAAGTGGAGGTGGCGAGTGAGGTAGGTATGGATCTGCCGCGCGTCTATGCCGAGCCTTCGGGAAAACTCCGCTTCGATGTCCCCCAGGTGGGCCTGGCCATAGCGGCAGGAAGCGCTCAGGACCTCCCGGAGCTCCCGCGAAGCGGCCTCCTTTCGAGCCGCCCACAGGGCGAACACGAACGGAAGGCCCGTGTCATCGTGCCACATGGCGGCCAGGTCGTGCCGGGCGCACGCGGCCAGGGGACCCTTGAGGTCGAGAGCGCGATCCCCGATGATCAGGGCTCCCTCCCGGGGTCCCAAAGCTCCCCGGAATCGGGCCCTCTCCTCGAACCGCGGCATGGTTTTCAGCCGGCGCTCCAGAAGGACCCGGGTGAGCGCCTGGGACGTTCGGCTCGCAGGGTCCAGGTAGACCCGCTCCAGGTCCTTCAGGTCGCCTCCGCACAGGAGGAGGACCGAGGTGACCTCGCGCCGCGCCGCCACGCAGAGGGGCGCGGCCAGCACCAGGTCCGGATTTCGGGCGAACTCAATGGAGGGGATGAGGCCCACGTCGGCTTTCCCCGCCGCGAGCAGCCCGGCGCATGCCGAGGGGAAATCGAAGGCCGTCTCCCACCCCTCCGGATGCAGGCCCGCCCTCAGCCCCCACCACAGCGGGGCCGAGTTGAGGAAGGCCACGGCCGAAATCTTCATGCGGCCCCGGCGTTCTTGAGGTGGGTCCACAGCATGAAGAGGGCCGAGTTGGCGCTGAACTCCATGGTGGAGGCGCGGTCCAGGGGGAAGAAGATCTTGCTCGCCCACTCCCCCTCCGGAGTGCCGCAGGCGATCCAAACGGTCCCTACGGGCTTCTCCGTGGTGCCGCCTGAAGGACCCGCCACACCCGTGGTGGCCAGGGCGCAGGAGGCGCTGAACCGCGCCCGCGCCCCGCGGACCATGGCCCTCGCCGTTTCCTCACTCACGGCGCCGTGGTCTTCCAGAACCCGGGTGGGGACTCCCAGGGCACCGGTCTTAGCGCCGTTGTCGTAGGCCACGATGCCGCCCATGTAGTAGCGCGACGCTCCCGCAACGGAAACGATCTTGTGGCCCAGCAGGCCGCCGGTGCACGATTCCGCCGTGGCCAAGGTCCACCGCTCTTCCAAGAGGTGCTCGCCCAGACGCTGTTCGAGGGAGACGCCGTCGAGGCTCACGAGGTGGCGGCCAAGGCCCGCGGCGAGGGCCTCGCGAGCCTCGCGTTCGGCTGCCTCCAGGTCGCGCACGGGGGGGCTGGTGAAGGCCAATCCGATGCGGAGAACGCCGAGGGAGGGCAAGATGGAGACGTCGATGCCAGGGCGGCCGTACCAGGGCCGAAGGGTCTCCTCGGCCTCCACCTCGGGCAGGCCGGCCGCCACGGCTTTCAGAAGCCGGACCTTGGGCTGGTCCGGGAAGAGGGGAGCCAAGCGCGGGAGGACCTGGCGGTCCAGGATGTCCTGAAATTCACGAGGCACGCCTGGGAGAAGGACGAGGTATTTGTCTTCCTTCGCCAGCCAGCAGCCGCAGGCCAGGCCGGCGCCGTTGGGGAGGGCTTCGCCGCCGTCCACCACGTGGGCCTGACGGCGCCCGAGTTCGGTGATGGGACGGCCCCGGGATGCCAATCGCCCCGTCAGGACGCTCATCCACTGGGGATCTTCATGGACGCCGATGCCGAACAGGGAGGCGGCCGCTTCCCGGGTCACGTCGTCGCCTGTGGGTCCCAGGCCCCCCGAGGTGATGACCACGTCGCAGCAGGACAGGGCCGACCGAAGGGTCTCCCGGATGGACTCCGGGCGATCCTCCACCCGTGCCAGGTACCTCACGGGGATGCCGAGGGACGCCAGCCGGTCCTTCCCGTAGGGGCCGTTGGCGTCGGGCCGGGTGGGGTCTACCATTTCCGAGCCGATAATAATGAGCGCCGCGCTTTTCATCTCAGCCTTCCATAACTTTCACAAAGAAGGAGTTGCCACCAAGGCACCGATGCCACACAGGGGATAGGGATCACAAACGGATTTCATTTCTCTTGGTGTTCTTGGTGTCTTGGTGTTGAGCTTTCTTTTCATGGCTCGCTTCCCGCATCCAGCTTCTCGGCGCCCACGTAATCGGGGTAGCCATGGTCGATGAGCAAAGCCGCGATGGCGTCCATGGCCCGCCGGGTCAAGGCCTCGGGGGAAAGGCCTTGGTGCGTCGCCAGGGGCTCGCCCACAAGCAGCGTGACCTTGCCGGGCTTCGGAAATCGCACGCCTGGAGGATAGGCCTCGCGGGTCCCCACGATGGCCACGGGGAGGATGGGCACCCTGGCCCTGGACGCCAGGACGCCTATGCCTGGCATGGGAGGCAGGAGGGTGCCGGTGGAAGAGCGCCGGCCCTCAGGAAAAATGGCAACGACGTGCCCCTTCTTGAGGACCGTCAGGCACTTGCGGATGGGACCGAGGCGAAAGGCCGCGCCCGCCTGCACGGGAATCACGTCCATAAGGCGGGAGAACGACTTCAAGAAGGGCTTTTCGAATTGATCTTCGGCCATGACGAACCAAAGGCGCCGGGGAAGCATGGACCCCAGGAGGAGCGGGTCGGCGAAGGAAAAGTGGTTGGCCGCCAGCAGATAGCCTCCCTTTCGGGGAATATTGTCCCGTCCCCGGACGGCGGCGCGGAAGTATACGCGCATGAGGGGATAAGACAGGGCCTTCGCCGCCAAGTACGAGAGGGTTTTCAAGAAAGGCTTCAGCGTACCCAAGGGAGGTTCCTCCCGCCAGAACTTTTAGACTAGCCCAGAGGAGGCGGAGAGGACAAGGGGGGGTGCCCGGACTGCGGCAAGTGTTCTTCGCGGTCCTGGACTTTCTGAAAAGGCGCGCCTAAAGTAAAACCGTTATCAGCTCCAAGAAGCTCATTTCGCGTCGTTTTTGGGAAAGAATCTGATGCGCGAAGGGGTAGAGAACCGTGAGAAGCTGGACTCGTGATGGGCGCATCGCGATCGGCGGAGATGCCTGGACAGACCACGCCAACCAACACGTGGACTGGACCGGCCACCACCTTGGAATGACGAAGACGACCCTTGTGGTCCCATAGGAAAGACCCAGAGAAACCATGAAGACGCATCTTTGGCTTGCCACCCTCTTTCTCGTCTTCGCTTGCGGGGCGGCGGCGGCCGCCCAAGGGTTCGGCTCGACTATCACCCCGCCGAGCGGCTACGCCTTTCACGAGGGCGACAGCCTCTGTTTTTCCAGCACGGCGCCAGCCGGCACAGTCATTGTGCTGTCGTATCCAGTTGGAACTGGGGCTCGAGTACTGTATACACCTTTCTATCCGGACTTAGACAACGGCCGATGCCTTCCTAGAAAATTCATAGCATGGGACGAGCCCCAGAAGTTCGCCGTCGACTACATCGAGCCCTCTAACCACTGCGAGACAGAGTACTCCTATTTCCTGCAGACCCCCGGTGGCCCCAAACCCGAGAACATCGTGTTGGCGGAGGTCTCCTTCCGGCGAAGCGGAAAGAAATACTACCTGAGAGTTGTCTCGGAAAGGCTGTCGGACAGTCCCTCCTGTGTCACGCTCTCGCTGGGGACCACGCCCCTTGCCATAACCCGGTATGAAAATTCCCCTCAGTCCACGACCAGCGAGGCCCTTCTCGGCAAAGAGGACTATTTCAATGCCCTGGCGAGCGGACCGCTCGCCCTTTCCCTCGCGGACACCTGTTCGGGGAAGATCCACTACACTCCGGCGCTCCCTCCGGGCAAAACCTTCGCCGGAGCCGCGATCGTCTATATTCGCGAAGAGCACAAAGTGCTTCGCCTGAGCCTCAGCTACCTGCCGGTTACCGGTTGCGGGGTGATTTTCTACAACTGGTGGAACCCCCTCACCTCTTCGTGGGATGTGATCAACCTTCCCACCTATCTCGACTACGACGCCCCATGGGATGGGATCGGCCGGCTGCCTCCGTCGCATCGAAAGCTATGGAAAAAAGGAGGATGGCTCGTCTTCAGGCTCTATGACTACTGCACGGGCGAATTCGTGGGCATCAACTATCCAACAGGCGGGCACTGATGATGCCCGCCTAGACCTGGGCCGTAGGGCGGGAAGGAACGCAGATGGCGACGGGCGGATAGCGCATTCACGGAAGCATGGCGCGCCTCGCGTCCGCGTTTCGCGCCATCCCTCTACCTGGCCGGCCGGAGCGAAAGTGCGCGGGTGGAGAGCGCCGCGGCGAACAAAACCACAAATCCCGTAAGGCTGATAAGAGCTACCCCCCAACCTTGATGCAGGAGCGGTTCAAAGGCGGCTCCCACGGTCCCCAATCCGCTGAACAAGGGTTGGAGGTAGGGCGACACGGCGAGGCGCACGGGCTCCGGCACGGCGCCATTCCAGAGGCTCGGCCCGGCGTAGATGGCCATCGCGACCATGCCGGCGCCCACGAGTGCGGAGACGGCGGCCTCCTCCGCCATGGCCGCCACGTGCCTCCAGAACATGGGGGTGGCTCCCGCCACGGAGACGATGGCGGCGCGGGACCGCGCCGAGAGCCTTGGATTCTCCGCCCACCGGGGCGCGCTCCGGAGGGTGCGTTCGAGGCGGAGGACCAGGGCACAGCGGGGGCAGGTGGCGGCGTGTTCGGACCACTCGGCCGGGGGCGGGTCTCCCTCCAGGCCCGCGTCCAGGATTTGGATGAAGTCATTGCAGTTCATGAAACCACCTCCGGCACGAGGTTAAGAACCCTTCCCCTGAGGGCGTTCCTGCCCCGAAAAAGGAGAGTCTTCACGGAGCCCTCCGGCATGCGGAGGGCACCCGCGATTTCACCCACCGATAACTCGTCCCAGTAAAAAAGGTGCAGGACCTCGCGCTGATTTTGAGGCAGGGAAGCCATGGCATCCTCGACGGCCCTCTGCATCTGGGCCTCCTCCACGCGGGCCTGAGGACTCGGAGCGCTGCTTCGGGCTTGGAGGCCGTTCTCCTCGCGCTCCTCGATCGAATCGCTCCCGGGCTCCTGTGAGCGGGTCTGGTCCGTGGCGGCGTTGTGGGCGATCCTGAACAGCCATGTCTTGAGCGAGCTGTCCCGGCGGAAGGAGGACAGCCCCTTGAGTGCCTTCAGGAAGGTCTCCTGGCAGAGGTCCTCGGCCCGCGTTCGGTCTCCCGTGAGGCGGGTGAGGAGGCCGAGGATGTAAGGCTCGTAATGATTCATGATCGCCACGAAAACCGAGGCGTCCCCGGCTTGGAACTTTCGAATGAGCTCCCTTTCGCCGGGCAGGGCCTCCATCTTCGGCTCCTTCGAACGCTTGGACGGAAACAGTGTACCTCCGGTTTCACGCGCCTCTCATCGGTTCGCTTCACAGCTCCCGTCTGGACATCTCATCCGAAGCCACCTTGAAACCGAAATCCGCCCGCCGCCGTCCAAGGGGGTGAACGAGGAGGCTGGCCATGGACGGAAACCTGATTCCTATTCTGGCTATCGGAGGAGGTCTGCTCACGGGTATCATCATCGCCGTGTCGGCCATGTATTTTGACCACAAGAAGCAGGTGATGCGAAACCAGGAACGGATGGCCGCCATCGAGAAAGGCGTTCCCCTGCCCGATGTGGGCAAGGCGGACTCCTCCGGCGGCTGCTCCCGTAACTCCCTCTACCGAGGCCTCAGGCTCCTGTTCATAGGGCTCGGCCTTGCGGTTGCGCTCTATGTCACGGTGGACCTGAAGGTGGCCATATGGGGTGTGTTCGTGGCGACCATCGGCCTCGGACACCTGTGCTACTGGTTCTTCGTCGAGAGGAACCAGATGAGCGGAGGCACGCCCTCGCCATAGCGCGGCAAGACCACCACCGCTCTGTGTAGAGCTGTAATCCGGTCATCAGAGGCCCCCTCGGGGGCCTCGCGCTTTTCTTGCCGGTAGCTTAAAGTGCAGGCACAGGCAGCCGGCGGAGAGCCATCCGCCCGGTGGGGGAGAATCGGTCCACGACGCAGGAGGCGCTCATGAAAACCCAGGTCAAGGGGACGGCGGTGATCTCGACCATCCGCTTCATCAAGGAGGAGTTCGGGGAAGAGGGGCTGGCCAAAGTCGCCAGGCAGCTCAGCCCCGAGGATCAGTCCAGGATGGAGTCGGTCGTCCTGGCCTCCGCCTGGTATCCGGTCACCTTCCTGCTCGCCCTCATGAGGGCCGCCAAAGCCGAGTTTGGTGGTGCCATGCCCGACCTCATCACGCGGATGGGGCGGGCCTCGGCTGACTACGCTCACACCACGGTGTACAAGCTGGTCTTCAAGGTCGGTTCCACCCAGTGGATCATCTCCAAAGCCTCAGCCATCTTCTCCAACTATTACGACCAGGGGAAGATGGTCGTGACCGAAAGCGGAGAAGGGTTCGCGAACATCGAGCTCAGAGATTTCGGCGAGCCTGCGCCCGAATTCTGTGAGCGGATCGCCGGCTGGACCGTGCGCAACTTCGAGCTCACCGGCGCCAAAGACGTGGAGCTCCGCCACGTCGCGTGCACGAGCAAGGGCGCCAAGGTCTGCCGGTTCGAAGGCACGTGGAGATGAGAGGCAATGGGCAAGGGGAAATGGGCAGCAGGCAATAGGCAATAGGCAAGAGGCAGCAACAGGCGGCGCGCTGGCCGTTCGTGGTGGTCCCGCTCTCTCTCCTGAATACGCTACAATGCTCCCCGGGGAGGAGCGAGCATGTGTGGCATTTGCGGTGAAGTGGCCTGGGGAGGGGATGCCGTCGTGGACCCGGAGCGGGTGCGCGGCATGGCGCGCCGCCTCGCGCACCGGGGTCCCGACGGGGAAGGCCTCTGGCACGAACCCGGGGTGGCCCTGGGCCACCGCCGCTTGGCCATCATCGATCTGAGCGCCGCCGCGGCCCAGCCCATGGCGAGCCCCGACGGCCGCTACCAGATCGTTTACAACGGAGAGATCTACAACTTCCAGCAGGTCCGGGCCGATTTGCAGGAGCGCGGAGAGGTCTTCTCGACCCGGTCGGACACGGAAGTCCTCCTGCGAGCCCTCATGGTGTGGGGTCCCGGCGCCCTCCGCCGCCTGAACGGCATGTGGGCCTTCGCCCTTTGGGACCGGAGGGAGCGCCGGCTCACCCTCGCCAGGGACAGGCTGGGCGTGAAGCCCCTCTACTGGGCGCGCGTGGCGGGCGGGATCGTGTTCGCCTCCGAGATTCCGCCCCTCCTGGATCATCCTCAAGTGAGCCGTGAGGTCAATCCCAGGGCGCTCGCTGAGCAGGTGGCCTGCCGGTACGTCCTAGCCCCGCGCACCCTGCTCACGTCCGTCCAGAAACTGCCGCCGGGGCACCTCATGACCGTGGGGCCCGAGGGCAGTTCGGTGACCCCGTACTGGACCTTGCCCGTGGGTGACCGGGCCAAGAAGCTGGAGGACCAGCACGCCCTCGGCCGCTTCGGCCACCTCTTCGAAGCCTCGGTGAAGCGCCGGCTCATCGCGGACGTCCCCGTGGGCGTGCTCCTCTCGGGGGGGCTGGATTCATCCGCCGTGGCCGCCGCCCTGCGCCGCGGCGGTCAGGAGCATTTGGCCACGTTTACGGTGGCCTTTGAAGGGGAGCCCGAGTGCGACGAGCGGCCTTGGGCCCGCCAGGTGGCGTCCCTCCTGGGTTCGGATCACCACGAGGTGGTCATCAGTCCCGGCCGGTTTGCCGAAAGCCTGAGTTCCGTCCTGTCGCACCTGGACGATCCCGTGGCCGACATGGCCGTGCTGCCCCTGTACCACGTCTGCGCCCTCGCTTCCGAGCGGGTGAAGGTCCTCCTCACGGGCCAGGGGGCCGACGAGGTGCTGGGCGGCTATCACATGGAGCGGGTCTTGCGCCAGATTCGCGCCATCGTTGCCCTGCGGAATCTGCCCGGCGCCAAGGCGGTGGCCGCGGCCATCGCCCGGCGGGACCCTAAGCGGGCCTATCTCGCCCACTGGGAGGACATCAGGAGGGCGGAGCCGGGACAGCTGCCGGGCAAGATCCGCTACGACCTCACCATGCCCCTCCCCAGGGAAGACATGGACAGCCTGCTCAAGGACTGCATGCCCCCGCCCTACGACCGGACCCTGGATGCCTTCTATACCGAAGTGCCCAGCCACCGCGGGCCTCTGGACGCCATCCTTGCCACCCTGTGCAAGGGCTGGCTCCCCGACAACCTCCTCAATCACGGGGACCGCATGTCCATGGCCCACGGGATCGAGCTGCGCGTGCCCTTCCTGGACGTGGACCTGGTCCGCTACTGCTTCCGCCTCCCCCAGCGCCTGAAGGTGAGCGGGGGGACAACCAAGGTCCTCCTCAAGCGCTACGCCGAGGCCGCGGGCATACCCAGAAAGGTCGCCTACAGGAGGAAGCTCGGGTTCCCTGTCCCCTGGAACACCTGGGTGCGCGGGCCCCTCAAGGGGTTCGTCAAGGAGACCTTGGCGGGCGCCTCCTGGATGGACCGATACTTTCACCGGGAGGGCATCCATGCCGTGCTGGCCCAGCACGAGGCCGGCAAGGACCGCGGACTGCTGCTCTGGAACCTCGTGGTGCTGGCCCACTGGGGGCAAGAAATCGTGAGCAGGTAATGAGGGGATTGGAGGAGTAGGACGCCAGCAATTCTTCGATGGCTTCCTACTCACCTACTCACCTCATCACCTAATCACCTAGTCACCTGCTGTCCTACTCACCGTCCTACGAATGCTTCGTCTTGAAGTCCTTCCCGAGCCACCCTTTGGCCAGGATGAGCAGGACCGTGGACATCATGGCCACGACGCCGAAGATGAGCCACATGGTGCCGCTGTGGTTGGGGCCCTTGCCCGGTTCGGGGCACCAGCGGGCCAGAGCCGTTCCCGAGTAG
>JAKBES010000076.1 GCA_021833665.1 Acidobacteriota bacterium | reverse complement strand
CGAGAAAGCAGGCCAAAGCGCTGGGCGTGTCCATCGTGTGGGACTGCGAGCACGCCAAGACGCCCGAGGGCTACTACCAGGTGCGCGGGGGCATCGAGTACGCCATCGCCAAGTCGCTCGCCGCGGCTCCCTTCGCCGATCTCGTGTGGATGGAGACGGCCACGGCCAACCTGGGCGAGGCCCGCCGGTTCGCCGAGGCGATCCACGCCGCCTTCCCGGACAAGATGCTCGCCTACAACCTGTCGCCCTCCTTCAACTGGGACTCCACGGGGATGAGCGACGACGACATGCGCCGCTTCCCGGAGGAGCTGGGCCGGCTGGGCTTCGTCTTCAACTTCATCACCTACGGCGGCCACCAGATCGACGGCCTCGCTTCCGAGGAGTTCGCCACGGCGCTCAGGCAGGACGGCATGCTCGCCCTCGCCCGCGTCCAGCGCAAACTCCGCCTCGTGGATTCGCCGTACCGCACGCCCCAGACCCTCGTGGGCGGGCCCCGCCTCGACGCGGCCCTCGCCGCGTCGTCGGGGCGCACGGCCACCACCAAGGCCATGGGCAAGGGCTCGACGCAGCACCAGCACCTCCTGCAAACCGAGGTGCCCAAGAAGCTGCTCGAAGAGTGGCTGGCCATGTGGGCCGACCACTACCGCCTGCCCGACCCGCTGCGCGTCGAGCTCCGCCCCCACCGCGCCGGCTCCGAGCTGCTCGAACTGGCCCTCGTGGGCCGCGACAGCGAGCGGGAGGCGAACGTCGTCTTCGCGCCCATCCAGGACCGCCAGGGCCGCAACATCCTCTCCGTGCGGGACCAGAACACCTTCGACGAGGCCCTCCGCCAGAAGCGCCTCATGACCCTCATCCACCTCTACCTCGTGCACCGCTACAAGGCCGACTCGGTTCACTACGTGACCCCCACCGAGGACAACCAGTACCAGACGGCGAAGATGAAGACCCACGGCATCTTCAGCGCCGTCCAGACGGAGGTGGGCCAAATCATCGTGGCCGACGTCAACCACGCCCGCATCGCCGAGCTTCTGCAGCCCGACCGCCTCGCCCTCGCCAAGCTCATCCGCAAGGAAGGGTAGGGGGAGGACGAATTCGGAAAGCGGAATCTTGTTGCGTCGTTGATCCGTCTTCATGCGCCGATCACCCAAGTGTTGCGAGTCTCCCGCCTCGCATCCCGGCGGCGAGATGAGGAGATGCCGAGGAAGCAGAGGCTTTAGGTAAACGGGTTATCGGCACGTCTCCTCGTCCCTTCCACCCTCCACGATCCAGCCGCCCGTTCGCATGGCGGAATCTGGGCAGCCGACCAGCCTTGACGCGCGGGACCCTCGATAGTATATTGTACATGTACAGTGTACAGTTGCCCCCACGGGACGGCTGCGCGGAGACGGAGGGCGGCATGGCGGACCGGGATCTGACGCTCAGGGTAGACCTGGCTTCTGACCTCCCCGTCTATCGCCAGATCGTGAGTGCACTCAGGGCGCTCCTCGTGGCGGGCGACCTGCGCGCGGGGAGCCTGCTGCCCTCGGTGCGGGAGCTTGCCCTCGATCTGGGCGTCCACCACAACACGGTGGCCGAAGCCTACCGAATCCTCGCGGAGGAGGGCTGGCTGGACCTGCGCCGCAGGCGGGGCGCCCTGGTCCTCGACCGGCACCAGCCCAGGCCCGAACCTGAGGCGCGCGAAGGCTTCCGCCGCCGCCTCGGCGAGCTCGTCGCCGAAGCCCGCTCCCGCGGGCTGCAGAACCGCACCCTGGTAGCCGAGCTACGGAAGCTGGCCGAAGGGCTGAACGGAGGAGGGACGTGACGAGTGCTCGGATTGCGGCTTGGGGCCTCCTGGCCTCGGCGGTACCGGCGACGCACGCCGTGGACCCGCGCATGATCCTTTTTAGCGGCGGCTTGGGTCTTCTGGGGATGGAGGCGGCCGGCTTGTTCCTACCCGAAATGGGCCCGAGGGGACTCCTGTTTGGCGTGACGGTGCCGGCCGAGCTTAGAATCTCCAAGGAGGGACGAAGGCTCAAGCGGCTCTTCCGCCTCATCGTCCTGGCCGCAGCGATTCCCGCCGTGGCGACCCTCTGGGCCGCCGCTGTTTGGAGATCGGTGCTCTTGTTGGAGCTCGCCTCCGTCTTTCCGTGCGCATTTGCTTACCTTGCCTTCGCTGTTTGCCGGTCCAAAGCCAGGCCGCTCAGCACCGCCCCCAATCTGGTGCGTGAAGCTTCGCTGGTCGGCACACGGGACGGCCTTCCGGGAGGCGCGCTGCACCTCCTCCCCGGTCTCCTGGCGGCGGCGGTTGCTGGCCGGAATGTATGCCGGCGCCGCGGATGTGGCGGCTCTGGTCGGAGCATGCATGGGGATCAACCCGTTCCTTTCCTCTTCCGAGAACTGGCTGCTGGGGCTCTTCGTCATCGCCGTGCTCGTCATCGCTATCCCTTCGCCGGTGATCGCGCTCGTTCGCTTTTACCACGCCGGCGCGCGGGACGGTAAAGGTATGGCCGGAGGGGACGGTACGCCCGACGCCGACTGGAAAGCCGGGATGTTCTACTGCAACCATGACGATCCAGCCCTCTGGGTGCCCGCACGATTCGGACTGGGATACACCCCCAACTTTGGAAACCGTTGGGCCTGGGCCTTCGTGATTGGCATGTGCCTCTTCACGGCACTGGTATTCACCGTTATCATCCTTTCCAGCGGCTAGGCATAGTGGAACTGCGGCCATTGGCGCGAGGAGCCTCCCGCAAGGAGGCGGAATTCGGCTGATTCGAAGAGAAGGTACGTGGCGAAGGAGATCATCCAAGAACGAAGGAGGAAGCTCATGAGACAAGGACTGTGGCCTCGGGCTGTGTTCCTCGCGGGATGGGTGGCCGCGTTCACGGTGACGGCCGCGCTGGGTGCGCGGGCCCAGGAGGATGTGCCGGCGCCGCCAGCACTTCAGTCTCCCACGGGCACCTGGGAAGGAACTCTGGACGCGGGCGTGCAGAAGCTGCGGATCGTCTTCCATATTACACAGGGGCCGGCGGGCGGCCTGTCGGCCACCTTGGACAGCCCTGACCAGGGGGCCACGGGCATCCCCGTGAGCGGCGCCTCGTTCAAGGAGAAGACGCTGCGCCTCGATGTGGCGGCGGCGAACGGGAGCTACGTCGCCGAGATGGAGAAGGACGGCACGCTCCGGGGGACGTGGAGCCAGAACGGAGCGGCCCTTCCGCTCGCGCTCCACCGCGTGGCCGCAGCCCCCATAGTCTCGCGGCCCCAGGAACCCAAGCCGCCTTTTCCCTATCAGGTCCGAGATGCCACCTGCCCAGGCGGTGAGCCCGGCGTGACCCTCGCGGGGACCCTGACGCTGCCCGAGGGCAAGGGTCCCTTCCCCGCCGTCCTCCTCCTGGCGGGCTCCGGACCTAACGATCGCGACGAGACGATCTTCGGCCACAAACCTTTCCTCGTCATCGCTGACGCCCTCACGCGACAGGGATTGGCCGTTCTGCGCTTCGACAAGCGCGGCGTGGGCCAGTCGACGGGAGATCGCGCCAAAGCGACCGACGACGACTACACGAAGGACGCCCTGGCGGAGCTCACCTGCCTGAAGGCGCGTCCGGAGATCAACCCCAAAGCCATCGGCATCATCGGCCACAGCGAGGGCGCCATCGAGGCGGTGAAGGCCGCTGGACGGTCCGCCGGCGTGGCCTTCATCGTCCTGCTGGGCGGCCCTGGCCTGCCAGGCGATCAGATCCTCGTGGACCAGATCGCCGCTATGGATAAGGCCGCCGGGGCTACCCCCGAACAAGTGGCACAGGCTGTGGCCGTGGAGAAGGAGATCCTGTCCGCCGTCAAGGGCCAGTCAGACGACGCCAAGGCCTCCGCCCAGATCCGGCAGATCCTGGGCAAAGCAAATCCTCAACTGAAGGGGCCCGCCCTCGATGGGCAGGTCCGGATGGCGATCTCCCCGTGGTTCCGCCAGTTTATCGCCTACGATCCAAGGCCTGACCTCGGAAAGGTGAAGTGCCCCGTTCTCGCCCTCGGCGGCGACAAGGACCTGCAAGTCTCCGCCGTGGAGAACCTGCTCGCCATCCGCACGGCCCTGCAAAAAGGGGGCAACCAGCGCTACGTGGTGAAGATGCTTCCCGGGCTCAACCACCTCTTCCAGGAAGCGCCCACGGGGCTGCCCACGGAGTACGCGCGGATCGAGCCGACCTTCTCGCCCCAGGCCCTGACGATCATCGGGAACTGGATTCTCCAGCAGACGGGACACTAGCAGGCTGCTTTAGAGCAGAGGCGTGGTGGGAGCCGGAGCGTGTAGAATGGGCAAAAGCGGCGAAGCGGCGGAACCATGCAACATGATCGCATGGACGGCGAAACGGCCGGCAAGCTCCACCCCTTCGCCCGCCTCACGCTCACGAGGACGTAGCGGCGGCAAACAGTGACTGGGCAAGGGCGGAGCGCCGGGACGAAAAAGCGGGGTGACGGTGCTGGATTCCAAAATGGCGCCTGCCGGCCGGCCCAAGGTGCCCCTTGGATCACGGGAGTCTGCCATGCCATCGCCGAGTGTCCTTTTGCGGAAGGTGCGACAGAGCGACCTTCAGATCTTCTACGAGCATCAGCGGGACCCTGAAGCCGTCCGCATGGCGGCGTTTCCGTCACGGGATCTGGAGGCCTTCATGGCCCACTGGGCGAAGATCACCAGGGACGAAACGGTCATCGCCAGGACCATCGTGGCCGGCGGCATTGTGGCGGGGAACATCGTGAGTTTCATGCGGGGGGATACCCGGGAAATGGGCTACTGGCTCGGCCGGGAGTTCTGGGGCAAGGGCATCGCCACGAAGGCGCTGCGCCTGTTCTTGAGAGGGCACACGGCGCGGCCTCTCTATGCCGGGGTCGCCACGCACAACGCCGCCTCCGTCCACGTGCTCGAGAAATGCGGGTTTGCTTTGTCTCACCAAGAGGACGACTTTTACATCCTTATGTTGGCTTGAGAGGTTTTGAACCGCGCCACGGGGGCAAGTCCCATGGGTGGCACAGGGGAGAGGTGGTCATGCCGTCGAAAAAGCAGGAAACGTCCAGATCCATGAAGGTCCTGGTTGCGCTTTTCAGCTTCCTCTTCACCCTTTTGGCCGTCTGGCTTCTGGGCTTCATCATGAGCGACATCGGCACCTTGCCGGGACCCGCCTTCTCCCTTGTGGAAAGCAAATACCTGGACCCGGCCCTCGTGGCGAAGAAGAGAGGGCTCCAGAAGGATCTCGCGGAGGTCATTCAGCTTCAGAAGAACGAGCACGAAAAGCAGTCTCTCTTGCGGGACAGCACGAGCGGCTCGAAGGAGACCATGGACCAGCTCCTCGATATGCAGAAACTGGGGCTGGAAAAGGGTGTGAAGCCAACCGCCGAGGAGCAGAGAGCCCTCGCCGACAGCGAGCAGCTCTTCCTCGGCAACCAGGAACAGTACCAGCAGTGCAACGAGAAGCTGACGGCGCTGACCGGAAGACAGCAGGCCATCGAGCAACAGATCAAGGGCCTCGACGAATCCATCGAGACGCAGAGCGGCCAAGCGCAAAAGGAGCACGCGCAGCTCATGAAGCTGCACAACGTCAAGCTCGCCGCCCTCAAGCTCATTGTCCTGATACCGCTGCTCGTGCTTTCGGTCATCGCCTTCCTGAGGTGGCGGCACAGCCTCTACGCACCGTTCGTCTATACATCAGGCGCCGCCGTGCTCTTCGAAGTGGTCATGGTCATGCACCAGCATTTTCCCACAAAGTACTTCAAGTACCTCCTGCTGTTGGCCGCGCTGGCCATCGTGGTCAGGCTCCTCATTTACATCTTGAAAATGGCAGCGGCGCCCAAGAACGATGACTGGCACCTCCGCGCCTGCCGTGAAGCTTACAAGAACTTTGTCTGCCCCTCCTGCGCCTTTCCCGTCAAGCCAGGCGCCCTGCGGGTTCTGCTCCACGGCCCGGCCAGCGGAAGCGGCGAGGATCGGCCCTACACATGTCCCGCGTGCGGCGTGAGGGTCTACGAACGGTGCGGAGCCTGCGGTGAACTGAGACACTCCATGCTGCCCTTCTGCGAGAAGTGCGGCGCCGCCAGCGCGAAGCGCGCGGCAACCGAAGAGGGCTGAGGCCGGGCGCACGGCAAAAATAGGGGGCATCGGATGAAGGTCTTGAACATCCACGAGCGGAGGCTGCCGGCGCCGTGCGAAACGGCGGGCGCGCTCCTGGATTCCCTGGCCTCGGACCGGGACGCGCTCTGGCCCTCCCTTTCGTGGCCGCCCATGCGTTTGGACCGCGCGCTGGGCGTGGGGGCGGCCGGCGGGCACGGACCCATCCGGTACGAGGTGGAGCGATACGACCCCGGGCGCGGCATTGAGTTCCGCTTCACCGGCCCCGCTGGCTTCGAGGGCTCGCACCGCTTCGAGGTGGAGCCCGCCGGCGAGGGAGCCTGCGTCCTCCGGCACACCATCGGCATGACCGCGCGCGGGGCCGCGCGGCTCTCGTGGCCCCTCGTGTTCCGTCCTCTTCATGACGCCTTGCTGGAAGACGCCCTGGACAAGGCTGAAGTGTCGGTGGGCGCCCAACCCGCGGCGCGGCGCTGGTCCCCGTGGGTGCGGTTCCTCAGGTGGATCCTGGCCCGGCGGCGGAAACGCCCCGCCTGATTCGGAGCCCGGCGGACGTCCGACGTTCGAAACCGGAGCATGGCCTCGTGGACTAGCGGATGAGCGCGGAAGCGATCAAGAAATAAATACTCAAGGTCACTACTGTCCGGTTGTTTGCTGAGCAACCCGGTGTAAGTTCTTCTCCGTGCGAAGGATAGACCCCATCATGACCGTTTTCGATTTCAACTCGCTTGCGTTTTTCGGCCATTCCCCGGTTTCCTATGGGCTGGGGGTGCCGGATGAACGCCGGGAAAATGGTCTTCTCACAGCTCATGGAGTTCCTCCCCGCCCACGAGTTCAATCGGTGCGTGGCGCGCCACGGCGGCCACTACAAGATGCAGAGCCTCACGTGCCGGAGGCAGTTTCTCGCCATGGCGTTTGCCCAACTGACCTACCGGGAAAGCCTGAGGGACATCGAGGCGTGCCTTCGCGCATCCCCTCAGAAGCTCTACCACATGGGTATCGGAGGGCCTGTCGCCAGGACCACCCTCGCGGACGCGAACGAGAAGCGGAACTGGCGCATCTACCAGGACTTCGCGCAGGTTCTGATCCGCGAGGCTCGCACCCTGTACGCCGGAGAAAGCCGTTGCGTCGATCTGGAGCAGACGGTCTATGCCCTGGACTCCACCACTATCGACCTGTGCCTTGCGCTCTTCCCGTGGGCCAAGTTCAGAAGGCGGAAAGGGGCAGTGACGGTCCATACCCAACTCGATCTGCGGGGCAACATCCCGACCTTCATCAAGATCACCGACGGGAAGGTCCACGATGTGAACTTCTTGGACGATCTCACGCTGGAGGCCGGGGCTATCTACGTCATGGATCGCGGCTTCATAGACTTCGACCGTCTCTATGCGCTGAACCTCGCCAAGGCCTTCTTCGTGACCCGGGCGAAAAGGAACATGCAGTGGCGGCGGCTGCGGTCGCTTCCGGCCGACGAGGCCGCAGGGGTGCTCAGCGACCAAGTGATCATGCTCACTGTGGCCAAGACCGCGGAGGCCTATCCCGAAAGGTTGCGCCGGGTCCGGTTCTACGATGCCGGCCAGGACAGGACCCTGATCTTCCTGACCAACGACTTTATCCGGCCCGCCTCGACCATCGCCCACCTCTACAAGTGCCGTTGGCAGATCGAGCTGTTCTTCAAGTGGATCAAGCAGCATCTGCGCATCAAGGCCTTTTACGGCACATCCGAGAACGCCGTGAAGACGCAAATATGGATCGCCATCACGGTCTATGTCCTGGTGGCCATCGTGAAAAAGCGCTTGCAAACAAACATCTCGCTGCACGCCATGCTCCAGGTCATCAGTCTGTCTGTCTTCGAGAAAGTCCCGCTAAATGAGCTACTTACGAATCAGCACTGCTTGTTTGTTGAAGACGGTTCGAGTAACCCATTGCTACCATTCGACTTATAACCGGACAGCAGTGACTCAAGGTCAGAACATCGGCGATGGCGAGGGTGGCCGGACTGGCGGCGATCTTGTAATCAAGGCCAAGCGCGTGCAGGAGAGTGGGGATCAGGAGCCCCATGATGCAGGCTGTTCCGATACTGAGGGCGACCGCCGAGCCGAGGATCAGGGCGATGGAAGGCTCTCTGAGCCACAGGAGAACTGCGCCTCCCGCCAGAAGCCCGGAAGCCAGGCCCAAGGGCAGCGCGGTTTTGATCTCATGGAGCAAGGTGAGGAAGAACCACCGCCTCCTGGGCTTGACGCCGTGCAGGCTTTGGAGGGTGATGGTCATGGTTTGCATGCCGGCGCTTTCCCCGAGCGCCAGCACGAGCGCGATGAAAAAGGAGAGGGACGTGCCCGAGGCCAGGGTGGAGGTGAAGCTTGCGGCCAACAGCGCGCACAGAAAGCCGCTGGCCATGGTGACCAGGAGCCAGCGCAGGCGGACCCACGTCGCGCGAATGCCGGTGAGATCCCTCATGCGGCTCAGTTCGATCCCGAGAGACTCGAAGACCGCATCGGCCTGATATCGCGCTTCGGCGGCGAAAAGGTCCTCGGACGCCAGGCCGAGATCAATGGCGCCCTGGAGCGTCCCGTCTTTCCCCACCACGGGCAGCGCCAGCAGCTTGTGGGCATGAAACGCCTCGAACACCTCCAGCATGGTAGCGTCGTCGCGGATGGCTACCACGCCGCCCACCATGATGGTGCCCACGTCAACCCCCAGGGAAGCGGTCAGCAGGCGGCGGGTCGGCACGACTCCCAGCAGCCGGCGATGGTCATCCACGACGTAGAAGTAGATGATCCGCTCGCCCAGGCCGTGGAGCCGGATGGCGGCGAGGGCATCTTCCACGGTCTGGCCCGTCCGGAGCGTGGCGACATCCCGCCGGAGATGCGTGCTCACGGACTCCTTGAAGTGGGCTGGATCAAAGAGAGAAAGCCGCATGTTCGTCCTCGCGCAGGGCTATTCGTACGGTGGGAGAGCCGCCTAACACTCTCCCCGCGGCCCTACTTCGGATGGTCCAGAACGACGCGCCCGCGTGATGTGAAGGAGACGCCCTGGGACGATTCGACGCCGATCATGACGCATTCCACGATGGGCGGGTTGGTGTCCTTGTCGGCGGCCCACTTCACGAGGAAGTTTGCGCCCGAGCCGCCCGCCTTGTCCGTCTCCTCGATGTAGTATTCCTTGGTCCCCAGCGGGAGAACCTTGACGGGCTTGTCCAGGAAGGACCGGATCTTCTTGCCGTCCGTGTTGAAGTAATCCACCGAGGTGAGAGTGATGGCGACGTGGGGGTCCACGTTGCGGATGCTCAGCGTGCAGGCCAGGTCGAAGGCCCGGGGTTTGGGGCCCCAATAGATGTGCGAATAGACGGGCACGTAGAGCGTCTGCCCCTTGGACAGGCTCAGGGCCTCTCCGGCGAGCATGGACATGCCCGCGCCCAAAACCACGAGCGCCGTCAAAAGACCTTGGGCCCTGCGCGTCAACGGCATTCTCATCTCCGCCTCCTTTCCGAGTGCGCTTCAACTATATCACGCCGGGTGTCTGCTCTTTTGAAGCAGTCTTGGGGTACATTGCAACGGAGCCGGCACGCAGTCTACGAGGGTTCATCAGCCGTCTCCAGTCCGCGCGGGTGTAGCATGGAGGTGCTGGGGGTGTAGGTGGACGACGCGCTGGTGGCGGTGATGAAAAAACACTGGGGGTACGGGCGGTTCCTTCCCCTCCAGCGGGAGGCCATGGGGTGCGTCATGTCGGGCACTGACTCCGTGGTGGTGCTGCCTACGGGCGGGGGCAAGTCCCTCTGCTACCAGGTGCCCGCCCTTCTGGGGACGGGCCCCGCCGTGGTGGTCTCGCCCCTTATCTCGCTCATGAAAGACCAGGTGGACGGCCTGAAGGAGCGGGGCGTGCCCGCGGCGCGGCTGGACAGCAGCCTTTCGGAGGACGAGCGCCGCGCCGCCTACGCGGGCCTGAGAGAGGGCACCCTCAAGCTGCTGTACGTCTCGCCGGAGCGCCTCCTCATGGACGGTTTCCTGGACCACCTGCGGCGTGCGCGCCCCGCGTTCCTGGCCGTGGACGAGGCCCACTGCATAAGCCATTGGGGCCACGATTTCCGGCCCGAGTACCGGCGGCTCGGAGCCCTCAAGGAGGCCCTGCCGGGGATCGCCCTCCACGCCTACACCGCCACCGCCACGCCCAAAGTGCGCGAGGACGTGGCCGCCCAGCTCAATCTCGCGAGCCCGAAGATGCTCGTGGGTGCCTTCGACCGGCCCAATCTCGTGTACAGGACGGCGCGGGCGGGGCGCGACCTCTACCGGATCCAGGAGGTCCTGGACCGCCACCGCGGCGAGTCGGGGATCGTCTACGTCATCCGGCGGGCCGACGTGGACAGCCTCGCGTTTGGGCTCGCCGCGCGCGGCTACCGTGCCCTGCCCTACCACGCGGGCATGCCCGACGAGGAGCGGCGCCGGAACCAGGACCGCTTCCTCAAGGAGGAGTC
Organism: Acidobacteriota bacterium; assembly: GCA_021833665.1. Taxonomy (GTDB): domain Bacteria; phylum Acidobacteriota; class UBA4820; order UBA4820; family DSQY01; genus JAKAJA01. The sequence goes on along the minus strand of JAKBES010000076.1, from coordinate 3,572 downwards.
CGCCGTCATGGTGGCCACGGTGGCCTTCGGCATGGGCATCGACAAGCCCAACGTGCGGTTCGTCCTGCACGCGGGCATGCCCAAGTCGCTGGAGCACTATCTTCAGGAGAGCGGCCGCGCGGGGCGGGACGGGCTGGAGGCGGAGTGCACGCTCTTCTACTCGGGCGCCGATCTCCTCACCTGGAAGGCCCTGCTCAAGGAGGCGGAGCCCGAGGCGCACGCCGCGGCGATAGAGAAGCTCAACGAGATGGGCGCCTACTGCCGGGGCACGACCTGCCGCCACCGCGCGCTGGTGCGCTACTTCGGCCAGGACCTGGAGGGCCCGGAGTGCGGCGCGTGCGACGTCTGCTTGGGCGAGCTGGAGGCCGTGGAGGGAGCGCTGGAGACGTCCCAGAAAATTCTTTCCTGCGTGCTGCGGCTCAAGGAGCGCTTCGGCGCGGACTACACGGCCCAGGTCCTCACGGGCTCCATGGAGCGAAGGATCATCGCCAACGGCCACCAAACCCTCTCGACCCACGGCCTGCTGGCCCGCGCTCCCAAAGAGTCTGTCCGGGACTGGATCGAACAGCTCTGTGCCCAGGGCTATCTGCACAAGCACGGCGAGTACGGCGTCCTCGGCGTGACGCCGCTGGGCTGGACGGTTCTCAAGGGCGGGCAGACGCCCCGCCTGCTCAAGCCCTCCGAGCCCAGCGCGCGCCGGGAGTCAAAAGCCGTGCGCGCCGGCTGGGAGGGCGTGGACCGGGACCTCTTCGACAAGTTGCGGGCCCTGCGCAAGCGCATCGCCGCCGAGCGCGGATTCCCCGCCTATATCGTCTTCGGCGACGAGACCCTGCGGGACATGGCCCGCAAGCGGCCGGCCACCCGCCGGGCCTTTCTCCGCGTCAAGGGCGTCGGCGAGACCAAGATGGCCCAGTACGGCGAGCAGTTTCTCGCGTTGATCCGGGACCACGGTTAGCCGCGCCCGCCGGCCACGGATTCCGAGCCCTTACGGCACGGCCTTGGGAGAGCCTGGCTCCTTGTGGGGTATACTTATGGACGTCCCTTGATGATCTCGACTTGGAGAAACCAATGACTGAACCTACGATCATCTGTCCAACATGCAAAACGGAAATCAGGCTCACGGAGTCGCTCGCCGCGCCCCTCATCGAAGCCACCAAGCAGGAGTTCGAGCGGCGGCTGGCGCAGCAGAGCGAGGCCTTCGAGGCGCGTGAAACGGCCCTGAAAGGCCGCGAGGAGGCCCTCTCCAAGGCCAGGGAGACCCTGGACGACCAGGTGGCGAAGACGCTCAAATCGGAGCGCGCCAAGATCGCCGCCGAGGAGGCGAAGAAGGCCAAGCTGGCCTCCGCCAACGACCTCGAGCAGAAAGCCAGGGAGGTGGGCGAACTCCAGGAGGTCCTCAAGCAGCGCGAGGCCAAGCTGGCCGAGGCCCAGAAGGAGCAGGCGGAGCTGATCCGCAAACAGCGGGAGCTGGACGACGCCAAGCGCGAGCTGGACCTGACCGTGGAGAAGCGCATCCAGGAAGGCCTTACCACGGTGAGGAGCCAGGCGCGCAAGGAGGCGGAGGACGAGCTCAAACTCAAGGTCAGCGAGAAGGAGCAGACCATCAGCTCCATGGCCAAGCAGATCGAGGATCTCAAGCGCCGCGCCGAGCAAGGCTCCCAGCAGAACCAGGGCGAGGTCATGGAGCTCGAGCTGGAGGCGACCCTCCGCGCCAAGTTCCCGCGAGACCTCATCGAGCCCGTCCCCAAGGGCGAGTTCGGCGGCGACGTCCTCCACCGCGTCCTCGGGCCCCTCGGCCAGCCCTGCGGCACCATCCTCTGGGAATCCAAGCGCACCAAGAACTGGACCGACGGCTGGCTCCCCAAGCTCCGCGAAGACCAGCGCGCCGCCAAGGCGGAGGTCGCCATCCTCGTAAGCCAAGCGCTTCCTAAAGATGTAGACACCTTCGAGCTGATTGACGGGGTGTGGGTGACGCACCCCAGGGCCGCCCTTCCCGTGGCCGTCTCTCTGCGCCAGATGCTCGTGGAGGTGGCCGCCGCCAGGCAGTCCGTGGAAGGCCAGCAGTCCAAGATGGAGATGCTCTACGACTACCTCACCAGCGCGAGGTTCCGCCACCGCGTCGAGGCCATCGTCGAGGCCTTCACCACCATGCGCGAAGACCTTGACAAGGAGCGCAAGGTCCTCACCAAGCAGTGGGCCAAACGCGAAGAACAGATCGACCGCGTCATGCGCTCCACCGTCGGCATGTACGGGGACCTCCAGGGCATCGCCGGGAAAACCGTCCAGGAGATCGAGGGGCTGGACATGAAGGCGCTGAACAGCGGTGACGAGGCCCCATAACGTTCACTGGCCTTCTCGTCCGCCGAGGAGGACACCACGAGCGATGCCGGGCCAGTCAATCCCTTTGAAACAACCGAGAGAAGCATATGGCTGATCCGGGGTCAAAAGATCATCTTGGAAGCCATCCGGGCGCTTATGAAAGAGCCCGCGAAGAAGAAAAAGGCCATCGGGTTCGGCGCCAAGGAAGCCAAGGGGAAGTCTAGGAAGTAGACTGAGGACGCTGGTGACAAGAAAGCAGGAGGGAGTGAGGTGAGTGACGACCTGGCTGTTACTTCATACCGTCGCATCGAAGAGCACATCCTTCTCCTCCGAGGCAAGAAGGTGATGCTGAGCCACGACCTTGCTCTGCTCTATGGAGTAGAGACCAAGGTTCTCCTCCAGGCGGTTAAGCGTCACATCCTGAGGTTCCCTCCAGACTTCATGTTCCAGCTTGACGATCAAGAAGTTGCGGCCTTGAGGTCACAAATTGTGACCTCAAGTTGGGGCGGCCAGCGATACAAGCCCTACGCGTTCACCGAGCAGGGCGTGGCCATGCTCTCCGGTGTCCTTAACAGCCCGAGAGCGGTGCAGGCTAATGTCGAGATCATGCGCGCCTTCGTACGGATGCGCGAGGCGATCGAGACGCACAAAGCCTTGGCCAAGAAGCTCGTCGAGCTTGAGGTGAAGGTGGGCAGCCACGATGAGGAGATCCAGCTCATCTTCAAGGCCCTCAAGCAGCTCATGGCCGAGCCCGCGAAGAAGAAAAAAGCCATCGGGTTCGGCGCCAAGGAAGCCAAGGCGAAGTATGGGAAGTGAGCAAAAGGGGTCAGGTCTTTACTCTTAGTGTATTCCATGCTACTCTTCCTTCAATAGGGCATTATATGCCTTTATTAGGAGGCAGGATGGCGCGGCCGTTGCGGCTGGAGTTTCCCGGGGCGGTTTACCACGTCACGGCGCGCGGGAACGAGCGCCGGGAGGTGTTTCGGGACGACGAGGACCGGCGCCTTTTCCTGTCCACCCTGGGCCGGACCGTGGTGCGCTGGCGATGGGTTTGCCACGCCTACTGCTTGATGAGCAATCATTACCACCTCCTGATCGAAACGCCCGAGGCGAACCTGTCGCGCGGCATGCGCCAGCTCAACGGCGAATACACGCAGGCCTTCAACCGCCGCCACCGGCGGGCGGGCCATCTGTTCCAGGGCCGGTTTAAGGCCTTGCTGGTGCAGAAGGAAAGCCACCTGCTGGAGGTAAGC
>JAKBES010000075.1 GCA_021833665.1 Acidobacteriota bacterium | reverse complement strand
GCTGGCTTGTTCCCAACCACCCACACCCAGGCGCAACCATGGAGAACCACAACCATGATCCGCTCTTGACACGGCCGGCCTCTTCATAGAAGACGCTAGACGCACCGGCCGTCGGCGCGGGCGCTTACCGCTTTCCGTTCTGGCTCGCCTCCTGCGCCCCTCTTGCCCAAGCGAGCAGGCTCTCTGGCCCTTTGAACCCCACGAAGCGGCCCAGTTCCCTGCCCTCCGGCGAGATCAGCAGAACCGTGGGCAGGCCCCTTACGCCATAGGCCTTCATGATCGCCTGGTCCGCATCGGTGTTTTTCGTCACATCCAAGCGGACGGGCACGACGGTACCGAGCCACGCCTGCACCGACGGGGCCGGCCAGGTCTCCTTCTCCAGCTCCACGCAGGCCACGCACCAGTCGGCCCGCATATCCACGAGGGCGGGCTTGCCTTGGGACTTGGCCGCAGCGAGGCCCGCCTCCAGCGAGGACTGCCACGCTACGCCGCCAGGAACGGGGGCGGCCACGGAGGAAGGCAAAAGGGGCGCTACGGCCAAATAGGCGGCGACGCAGAGCACCACGCCCGCGATCCGCGCCGGAACAGAGAAAAAATGCCTGTTCGTGCCCAGGAGGAGGAATCCGATCACGAAGCCGAGGGCCAGCCCCGATAGGCGGTCATAGAGGTGCGGGCTCAGATAGAGGCCTCCGAAGTAGAAGGCCGCCCCCAAAATGAGGGCGCCGAAAACGACGCGGACGCTGTCCATCCAGCCGCCGCTCTTGGGGAGCGAGGCCAGGACGCCCGAGAAGGTGCCGATGACGATGAAAAGGACGCCCAGCCCGAGGGCATAGACGAAGAGGTAGAGGAAGCCCAGGGCCACGGACCCCGTGGCCGCCACCACCACGAGGATGGCGAGGATGAGGGGCCCGATGCACGGGCTCGCCACGAGCCCCGAGAGGGCTCCGATGAGGAAGGCGCCCACGAAGCCCCGGCCCTTGCCCTTCTGCTTGGTGGCCTCGATGCGGTTGGTGAGGGCGGCGGGGGTCTTGAACTCGAAAAGGTTGAACATGCTCAAGCTGAGGGCGAAGAACAGGGCGGCGATGGGAAGGCCCACCCACGGGGTCTGCGTGAGGGATCCGAAGGCCTGGCCCGCGGTGGCCGAGACGGCCCCCAGGGTGGCATACACGATGGCCAGCCCCCCCACAAAGGCCAGGGACAGGAGAAATCCCGCGCCCTTGCCTTTGCCCTCGGAGCGCGAGCCGATGTAGGCGACGGTGATGGGGATGACCGGGTAGACGCACGGCGTGAGGCTGCTCAAAACGCCGAACAGAAAGGCCAGGAGGAGGGCGAGGGGAATGTTGTCCTTGGCGGCCCTGGCGAACTTGGCCTCGTAGCCCCCCTGGGGAGCGGCCACCGAAGCGGGCGGAGTTTGGCCCGGAGGAGGCACGGGCACCACGCCTTCGGGAGGCACATCCGGAGCCACCGGCCGGAGAGAGGGCAGGGGCGCGGCGGCCTCGCGAGGGGCGGCCGCGGCGGGCGGAGGGGCCTTGAGTGCTTTGACGGCCACGTCGAAGGGCACGGGATCCTTCATGGGGAGAAAGCACACCTTGTCCCCGAATTCCTGGCACGCCTGCCAGTGCAGCTCCAACGTCCCCTTGAGGGGCCCGGAAACATTCGCCGAGAGCTTCACGGGGATTCGCAGCCGCACCACCCCGCGCAGAACCGGCCGGTCCTCTTCCATCTTGCCTTGCGGCACGACGGTTTTGCCCCAGGCGACACCGGGGAGGGGCGGCATCGCCGCCGAAAGGGTGTCATCGGAGAACACGTGGAATCCCGTGGGGACGTCCACATCCAGCAGGAGCGTCCCTTGGCCCGGAACCGGGAGGGGCGACGGCGCGGTGGCCACGTGGAACTTCAACTCCGGAGGCGTGGGTTCCGCTTCGTCGAAGGGTCCGGCGAAGGTGGTGAAGGAAGCGAAGGCGGCCAGGAGCATCAGCAGTATAAGGGGCTTTCTCACGGGCACTCTCCTCGGGTCGAATCGAGGGTTAGTTGTTGAAAGCGGGCCATCTCACCCATGCGGAACCGCCCGACCCGATTCGGAGCGATCCGCGCGCGTAACCACCTCACGTAACTCTCCACGGTGAAAAACCCAGCGCGAAAGGGGCACCGGGGATGCGTGGGGCGCCTTCCCGAGAACAGGCCTGGTCCGTGGTGGCAACGTGGCCCACCCTCTGCCGTACGGCGGCCTTCTCGCCTCCCTTAGGGCCCACCTCCTGTCTCTCCCCAATCGCGACTGTCCTGGAACACCGTGAAGCCAGAATCAAGTATAGTCCAAGGCTGCCGCAGCAAGAGAGTGCGCCATATACCCCACTGCCTGGTTCGCCTGGCACGAGTGGGCCCTTTCCCGCTCCTGCCAGAGTACATTAGTCCCGGCCCGCCGCCCCCGTTCGGGGTGAGCGGAGTGGCCGTCCGTTCCCGTGGGGGGGGACAGCGGCCGTCATGGCCCGTGTCGCGGCCCGGGGCGCCGGGGGGACAGGTGTCCATCCAAGCCGGGATCAAGCGCGGTCGTGGTCCCACCCACGGCGCGCAGGAGTACTGTCATGCATATTATGGAACGGATCAAGGAGCGGGTTGGACGCGCGCGCAAGCATATCGTGCTCTCCGAAGGCATGGATCCCCGCATGGTCAAGGCCGCCGCGCAGGTGGCATCGGAGGGCTGGGCCAAGGTCACCCTCCTGGCCACCCGGGCCCAGGTGGAGGAGGCGCTGGGACCGAACCGGTCAGCCCTAGCCGGCGTCGAGGTGGTGGACCACCTCCAGTCGCCGTGGCTGGAGGAGTTTGCCGCCGAATTCTACGGCCTGCGCAAGGCCAAAGGCTGCACGGAGGAGGATGCCGTCAAGACGGTGCGGGACAACGTCTTCTTCGGCGACCTCATGGTGCGCAAAGGGTACGCTGACGGCTGCGTGAGCGGCGCCCACAACACCACGGGACTCGTGGTGAAAGCGGCCCTCCAGGTTTTGGGCACGGCGCCTGGGATCAAGACGCTCTCCTCGTGTTTCATCATGGCCCACCCCAATGAAGCCTTCGGGGAGAAGGGCCTCATGATTTTCGCCGACTGCGCCGTCCTCCCCTTCCCCGACGAGCAGCAGCTCGCCGACATCGCCATCGCCTCCGCGGCGAGCGCGAAGGCCTTCTGCGACATGGAGCCGCGCGTGGCCATGCTTTCCTTTTCCACCAAGGGCAGCGCCAAACACGAGAACCTGGACAAGGTCCTCAGGGCGATGGCCCTCGTGAAGGAGAAGCGGCCCGGCCTGGCCATCGACGGCGAGCTCCAGCTCGACGCGGCCCTCCTCCCCGCCATCGGCCAGCGCAAGGCGCCGGGAAGCCCCGTCGCGGGGAGGGCGAACGTCCTCATTTTCCCGGACCTGAACGCGGGGAACATCTGCTACAAAGCCGTGGAGCGGCTCGGCGGTGCGCAGGCCATCGGCCCCGCCCTGCAAGGCTTGGCCAAACCGGCCAACGACCTTTCGCGGGGATGCTCCGTGCAGGATATCGCCGATGTGGCCGCCCTCACCGCCGCCCAGGCGATTGGATAAAGCGGAAGCAGGGGGCCGGTAGCAGGGAGCGGGGAATGACAAGCCGGCATCCCACGGAGTCGCCGGCTCCCCGCTCCCCTTCTCCCCGCTCCCGTCATTTTGGAGGAATCCCATGAAAACCCTGACCATCAATTGCGGCAGTTCGTCCCTCAAATACCAGCTCTACGACATGGAGACCGAGGCCGTCGTGGCCAAAGGCCTCGTGGAACGCATCGGCACGGACGGCGCCAGCTTGAAGCACGACAGCGTGGGCCGCGGCAAGATCACCATCCGCTCGGGCATTCCCAATCACTCCGTGGCGGTCCAGGACATGGTCCAGGCCCTGCGTGATCCCGAGTACGGAGTGGTGAAGTCCATCGACGAGATCACGGCCATCGGCCACCGGGTGGTCCACGGCGGGGAGCGCTTCTCGGACTCCGTCGTCATCGGTCCCGAGGTCACGGCCGCCATCAAGGAGTGCATCAAATTCGCGCCTCTGCACAACCCCATCAACCTCATGGGCATCGAGGCTTGCACGGCCATGTGCCCGGACGTGCCTCAGGTGGCCGTCTTCGACACCGCCTTCCACCAGACCATGCCGAAATACGTCTACCTGTACGCCATCCCCTATGACTACTACCAGCTCCACGGCGTGCGGCGCTACGGGTTTCACGGCACCTCCCATCAGTTCGTCGCCAACCGCGCCGCCAAGCTCCTGGGCAAGCCCCTCAAGGACTTGAAGATGATCACGGCCCACCTGGGCAACGGGTGCAGCATTACGGCCATCCAGCACGGCCAGTCCCAGGAGACGTCCATGGGCCTCACGCCGCTCAACGGCCTCATGATGGGCCAGCGCAGCGGGGACATCGATCCGGCCCTGATCCCCTTCATGGCGGAGATCGAAAAGACCGACGCCGAGGGAGTGGTCAACGTTTTGAACAAGAAGAGCGGCCTTCTGGGCGTATCCGGGGTGAGCCACGACATGCGCGACATCGAGAAGGCCATGGCCGAAGGCAACGAGCGCGCGGCCATCGCCCACAAGATGTTCTGCCACCGCATCAAGAAATACGTGGGAACCTACGCGGCGGGCATGGGCGGCCTGGACGTCATCGTCTTCACGGCGGGCATCGGTGAGAACGACCCCCTCGTACGCGCCACGGCCTGCGAAGGGCTGGAGTATTTAGGCGTGGAAATCGACAAGGCCCGAAACGAGTCCTCTGAGAAAGAGAAGGTCATCAGCACCGACAAGAGCCGCGTGAAAGTGATGGTCGTTCCCACCAACGAGGAGCTCATGATCGCCCGGGAGACGGTGCGCCTCGTGGGCAAGGACGGCAAGAAAAAACCGGGAAAGAAATAGGGGACAGGTTGAGGATGCCGGATTGGGGGCCAAGGTCGTAGGGGAGGGCCACCGTGACCGTTGCATGCGGGATGGCGTCGTGGCGGCCGCCTTTGCCCCCTGGATCAGCCCCGTTCGATCTTCAGGCGCTTCATTTTCTGGGCGAGCCCCTGGCGGGTGATGCCGAGGGCACGGGCGGCGGCGGCGGGGCTGCCGCCCGTCTCTTTTAGCGCCCCCTCGATGGCCGCCCGTTCGGCGGCCCTAACCCTCTCGGACAGCGTGTGCCCGCCTCCGCGCTCCGGATCTCTGACCTTGGCCGGCAGATGCGCCAGGTGAATGGCCCGGTCTCCGTGGGCCGCCACGAGAAGACCCCGCGCCACGTTCTGCACCTCTCTGGCGTTCCCCGGCCAGGTGTACGCCGCAAGCCGGGTAAGGACTTCGGGGTCCACGGAAGGAGCCTCCAGATGTTCCTCCTTGGCGGCCCGGGCCAGGAAATGTCCGAAAAGAAGGGGCACGTCCTCCGGGTGCTGGCGAAGGGGAGGTACCAAGATGCGAATCACGTTGAGGCGGTGGAAGAGGTCCTCCCGAAACTTGCCCTCCCTCACGGCCCCTTCAAGATCGCGGTTGGTGGCCGCCACGATGCGGGCATCCGACCGGCGGACACCCGTATCTCCCAAGGGAGCGTAAGTCCCGTCCTGCAGGAAGCGGAGGAGGCCCGCCTGGACTTCGAGAGGAAGTTCCCCCACTTCGTCCAGGAAAAGGGTGCTGCCCCGAGCAGCCTCCACGAGTCCCGCGGCGTCTTTCTCGGCACCCGTAAATGCTCCTTTGCGGTGACCGAAGAGAAGGCTCGCGCCCAGCGTCGGCGAGAGGTTGGCGCAGTTGGCCGGGACCCACGCCTTGGCCGACCTGGGAGAGGCCGCGTGGATGGCCTGGGCGCAGATCTCCTTCCCCGAACCGGGCTCGCCGGTGATGAGGACCGAGAAGGTGAAGGCGGCCGCGCGGTCCACGTGGTCCAGGAGGTCCTCCATGGCGGGCGACTGAGTAAGGATGAGGTCCGCCACGGCGGGGTGCCTCGGGCGGGAGGCGGGAGTGGCCGTCTCCTCTGGGAACCGTAGAAGTCCCGCCCACACTTGAGCGAAAGCCCGGGCCTCGTCATCGAAACCCGCCGGTCCCGGGCGCAGGAATCCGCACCACAGGCCGTCCTGCCCGCAGCACCCCAGGAGGGTTCCCCCCGGCCCCGCCGCCTCTCCCTTCAGGCCTGTAGCCGACACCAGGGCGCGCCGCTGCTCGGCGCTCCCGTCTCCCCACCACCAGGGTCCTCGGCCGGGCCTCGCCACGCAGGCGCAGAGGGCGCCCACCCGGCGCAGGGCATCCTCGGCGGTCCCTCCAGGGTCCGAACCGGCTCTGGCGAGGAGGTGCAGATCGCCCGGCGGACTCGGCCGCACTTCATCGGGGGATTTGGGAACCCACCCCAGGTGAGGCAAGAGGCCGCGCTCGGGGCCGCGCACCCGGTTGCTCACCAGGAAATCCGCGAGCCAGCGGCGGTCCGTGCCCTCCAGAGGCGGCAGGGCACCCCGCTCCCACAGGCCCCACAGAGCCCGGCAGGCCAAATGCGCGTTTCGCACGTCGCGAGCCAGAGCCCAAGCCCGTTCCATTTCGGAGGTCCCCCCTTCCTTCCCCGCGGCCAGGGCCGAGAGGAGCCACCAGTAGATCTGGTGGTCAGGAGAGGCTCGCTCCAGCAGGCTCTCCGCCTGAATCCGCGCTGCTTCCGTGAAGGCCCCTTCGCCTTTCGCCGCCGCCAGCCGCCGGAGGGCGGCCGCCGCGAGCCGGTCGTTGGGTTCCGTCTCGGGCCTGAGATCCCCTTCCAGATCTTTGAGGAGGAACCTCAGCTTCCGGATTTGCCCCGTGGCCAAAAGAAGTTCCCCGCGCAGGGTGAGGAGCGGCAGTCGCACCTCCGGGTCCTTGAGGCCCTCCATGGCCTTGAGTCCTCGCTCGGCCATGTCGAGCGCCTCGGGGAAGTCGCCCCGTTGGCGGCGGACCACCGCGAGCCAGTAGCAATCCACGGCCCGAGACACGGCCGGCGTGCCCTCATCCGCTCGGTCGAGCGAAGCCAGGAAGGTCCGTTCAGCGGCGCCCAGATCGCCCGCGTCCACCTGCGTGAGGGCCAGATCGAACCGGGCCGAATTCCGGAGGCCTTCAAGGCCCAGGGCCGCGGCGCCCTCCTCGGCCCGCCGGTAGCAGGCCACCGCCTCGTCCGAGCGGTGGAGCTGGCAGAGAGCGTTGCCTGCGTCGCATTCGGCCCAGGCTTCCAGAGAACGGAACCCCACCGACGCCGCCACGTCCCTGGCTCCTTCGAAGTGGGCCAGTGCCCCAGAAAAATCTCCCGTCTTGCGCAGGGCCATTCCGGTCCTGTACGCGAGAAGAAACTCACTCAAAGGCTGGGGCGGTTCCGGAAGGGCGTAGCGGGCCTCCTCCAGCCGCTTCAGGGCGTCCGCGGGCCTGTTGGCGCAGAGGAGGAGGGCGGCCAGGTGGCACAGGGCTTGGCCGCGGATATCGCCGTCCTTGGTAGACCGGGCGAGGGCGGCGAGGCGCCGCTCGGCGTCCTCCTCCTTTCCTTCCACCCAGAGGAGCTGGCCCTCCAGGAGTCCCGCCAGCTCCCGGTCATGTGGAGAGAGCGGACACCCGGCCGCATCCGCGAGGGCCGCCCTGGCCGCCGGGTAGTCCGAGGCGCGCTCGAAGGCGCGAGCCCGGCTCACCGCGAGCCTGCCCGCCCCCTCTGGGCCGGGTGCCAAGGGGCGCCACGTGGCTAGGGCCAAGAGGGGTTGTCCCAAGAGGAAGAGGGCCGCTCCCTCCCAGAAGGATCCTTCTTCTTCGCCACCCTCCCGGTGGCGGATGGACCGGGCCGCGCACACGAGTTGGGCCAGCCGTCCCTGGGAGGACAAACGGGCCGGCTCCTGCTCGGCGGGACAGCTCGCGCCGGAGCGTCCCCGTCCCAGCCACGGCCTCGCCGGGGCCGCCCCGTCATCAGGAAGGGGCGGAAGGAGGGGACCGCCGCACCGCGGCTGGTCTGGGGGCAAAGCGGACAACGCCTCCAGGAGGGGAGCCGGGTGCGGGCCGAGAAGCGCGTCAGCGTGCTCGAGATACCAGGCCTCCGCCGTAGGGGGAAGCCAAAGAAGGCGCACGGAACGGGCATGGCCCGCAGGGGGGCATGGGCCCCCGAATGCGCCGTGCGTGTCCAGCCCTACGGCGCGGACGCTGGCCATGCGGGCCGCGGCGTCCAAGACCGAGCGGCTCGCCGCGTCAAGACTGCCGGAGGGCCACAGGAGCCATCCCGCTCCCGTCTCGGAGAGAATCCCAGCCAGGGCCGGGACCATAGCCTCCTCCCCGCCGGGCAAGTGAAGGCGCATCCAGTCCCGCCCCCGGTCCTCGCCGCCCAGGATACGAGACGCCAGGGGTTCCAGGGCCGCCAGAGGGTAGGGAGGCACCCCATCGAGGGTCACGGGCCTCAACGGTGCCTCGGAGCCCGAGGCCCACGCCGCCAGCGCCGCATTCAGGGCCAAGGAAGAGCCGCACTCCAGGATCTCAAGCCCGGTTCCTCGCAGGGACGCGGGCACCCAGGAGATCCCGACACCCCATGCGGCGGGCAAGTCGGGAACAAGGCCCGCCCGGCCCGACAGCTCCCAGAGCTCCAGGAGGCTTTCCCGGGCACCGCGCCGGGTCATCTCCGTCCCGAATCCCGTGAACCAAGTGTTCCAGAGCGTGAACGTCCGGTGACGACGGGGAACAGACGACCACCCGCGGCCCGCAGGCGCCCTGCCGCCGAGGAGGGCCAAAAGGAGCGCCCCGTGCTCCCTGACCAGATCGTCGGACTCCCCCGCCTTTTCCTCCGGCGGAGGGGCCTCTGCACCGGCCCAGACGGGAAGGCCCTCGCCACCCAGAGCCCATCCTTCCGGCTCGGGCCGCCAGGGCCAGCCTTCGGCCTCCAGAAAAGCCAGGGCGGAAAAGAGGCCCAGGGCGAACCGGAGGATCTCGCTATCGGCCTTCAGGTTGTGCGGGGATCGCAGGGCTGCCGCGCGGTTCGGGCTGCCGCGCGGGACCAGCGGCCGCCCTTGACAGGGCACTCCCGGCAACGCGGGATGGACGAGAACCTGGCCGCTCTCGACGGCCCCGCCATGGGCCTGGGCATGCGCCCCGCCACGCGCGGCGCCGGCACGCTTCTCCATGAGATCCCCTTCCCACTCCTCGATGGTTCAAGGGATACCATAGAAAAGCATGGTGGTTCAAGGGCGATTGATCATCCCCCCACTTCCCCGATGAGCGTGAGGTAGCTGGCGTAGCGCTCGGGGGCGATGGTTTCTTCTTCGGCGGCAGCGCGCACCGCGCAGGCAGGCTCTGTGCGGTGGCGGCAATCGGAAAACCTGCAACCCTCGGCCGCGTGGAAGATCTCGGGGAAGGCCGCCTCTACCCCCCGCCAATCCACGTCGAACAAGGCGAACTCCCGGATACCCGCCGTATCGACCAGCACCGTGCCGTCCTTGAGGCGGTGGGCCACCGCCGTGGTGGTGGTGTGCTTGCCCTTACCCGTCTGCGGGTTCACGTCGCCCACGGCCTTAGCTCCCTCCGGATCCACGTCGTTGACGAGGGTCGTCTTGCCGACGCCCGAGTGGCCCGCCAGGAGCACCCACTTCCCCTTCACGGCGTGAAGGAAGGGTTCCAGCCCGTCCTTTCGCTTGGCGGACATGCGAAAGATGGGAAGACCCAGGGCGCCGTACGGCGCGAGGGCCTCTTCCACGAGCTCGGGGGTGAGGATGTCCATCTTGTTCACCACGATGGCCACGTCGATGCCCGCGGCGCGGGCGGCCACGAGGTACCGGTCCAGCAGCCCCGTGTTGAGGTCCGGCGTGGGGGCGAGCATGACGGCGACCACGTCGACGTTGGCCGCGAGCACGTGCTCGTGTCCCGTGAAGGTGATCCGGCGGGAGAACTTGTTGCCCCTGGAGAGGACTTCCTCGATGAGGGCGGACCCATCCTCAAGGATGCGGAGGGCCACCCGGTCTCCCACGGCGACACGGTTTTTCAGGCCCTCCGAGCGGAGCGCCAGGCGTCCCCCAGGAAAGGCGGGCCGGATGCGCTCGCCGTCCCAGGCGAGATGGTACTTGCCCATGATCTGAAAAACGCGGCCTTCCACTTGCAAATCAACACCTTGGTGTTTATAATGCCGCATCCATTTGGGGGCGGCGGCGCATTATACCACGCCCCATCCCGGGAGACGGTCCAGCACGCGTTGTAAGGGGATTTTGATGTACACGATCACCCGCAAGAAAGTCCTGGCCTCCGGCGTCATCGAGATGGGGATCCTCGCCCCCCGGATCGCCAAAGCCCACAAGCCCGGACAGTTTCTCATGGTGATGAACCGCGAGGAGAGCGAGCGCATCCCGCTCACCATCGCCGATTCGGACCCTGCCACGGGCGAGGTCACCATCGTCTTTCTAGAAGTGGGCCGGTCCACCATAGAACTGGGGGAGGATTTCAAGGAAGGCGACTCCCTCTTCGCTGTGGTGGGCCCCCTGGGCACCCCCACCCACATCGAGCCCTTCGGCACGGTGGTGGTCATGGGGGGCGGCCTGGGCGTCGCCCCCATCTATCCCATCTGCAAGGGATTGAAGGCGGCAGGCAACACGGTGGTGACGATCATCGGCTACCGCCGGAAGGACCTCATGTTCTGGCACGACAAGCTGGCGGGGGCCTCCACCGAGACCATCGTCACCACCGACGACGGGTCTTACGGCTCCAAGGGCTTCGTCACCGATGCGCTGAAAGCGCTCCACGACGGCGGGCGCGCCATCGACCGCATCATCGCCATCGGACCTCCCGTCATGATGCGCGCCGTCTCCAACCTGACCCAGCCCTGGGGCATTCCCACCTGGGTTTCGCTCAACACCATCATGGTGGACGGCACGGGCATGTGCGGGGGTTGCCGGGTGGAGATCGGGAAGGAGTCCAAGTTCGTGTGCGTGGACGGGCCCGATTTCGACGCCCACCTGGTGAACTGGGACGAGATGTTCGCCCGAATGAAGGTCTACACCGCCGAGGAGCGGGCGGCCATTCTGGCCAATCACGAGTGTAAGCTCCACCTCGACAACATCAAGCGGTAGGGAGACCCCCATGAGCGAGACCATTGATATCGCCGCCCTCAACGGCGTGAAGGAAGGGGAAAAGAAGCGCCCCCGAAGCAAGGAAAAGCGCCTGGAGATCGCCTGCCAGACCGTGGAAGCGCGCGTCCGAAACTACGACGAAGTGGCCCTGGGCTACGGGCCAGCCGAAGCCGTGGCCGAGTCCATGCGGTGTCTGGAGTGCCCCAAGCCGCGGTGCGTGGTGGCCTGCCCCGTGCACATCGACATTCCCACTTTCATCGGGCTCATCTCCCGGGGAAAATTCAGCCAGGCCGCCGAGGACATCCGCCAGTACAACAACCTGCCCTCCGTGTGCGGCCGCGTGTGCCCGCAAGAAAACCTCTGCGAGGCGGCCTGCATCGTCAACGACACGAATCCCAAGAACCCCATCGCCATAGGCCGCCTGGAGCGCTTCGCTTCGGACTGGCAGCTCACCCACGACGTGCGGGACGCGGCGTCGGTTCACAAGCGGCCCGCCACGGGGTTCAAGATCGCCGTCATCGGGTCGGGCCCCGCGGGCCTGAGCTGCTCGGCGGACCTGGCCAAGATGGGCCACAGCGTGGACCTCTTCGAGGCGCTCCACAAGCCGGGCGGGGTGCTCATGTACGGCATCCCCGAGTTCCGTCTCCCCAAAGCCATCGTGCAGAAGGAAATCGAGTACGTGAAGGCTCTGGGCGTGACCGTGGAGTGCAACGTGGTGGTGGGCCGCACCCTTCCCGTGAAAGAAGTGCTGGATTCCTATGACGCGGTCTTCGTGGCCTCGGGAGCCGGGTTCCCCAACATGATGAACATCCCCGGGGAAAACCTGAACGGCGTCTATTCGGCCAACGAATTCCTGACCCGCGTGAACCTCATGAAGGCCTGGAAGAACGACAGCGCGGGCACGCCCATCCGGAAGCCCCGCAAGGCGGTGGTGGTGGGCGCGGGCTTCACGGCCTTCGACGTGGTGCGCATCGCCCTTCGCCTCGGGGCCGAGGAGGCGAGCATCGTCTACCGCCGCAGCCGCGAGGAGATGCCCGGACGCGGCGAGGAGATCGAGCACTCTCTGGAGGAGGGCGCCAAGTTCGTGCTTCTGACCAATCCCGTGAAGTACCTCGGGGACGAGAACGGTTTCGTCCGCGGCGTGGTGGTTCAGAAGATGGATCTGGGCGAGCCCGATTCCAGCGGCCGCCGGCGGCCCGTCCCCATCAAGGGGAGCGAATACGAGATCGAGTGCGACCTGGTGGTGGTGGCCATCGGCCAGACCCCGAACGTCCTCATCCCGTCCAACCTTCCGGGCCTGGCCACGCGCTGGGGATCGGTCATCAAGGTGAACCGCGAAAGCTACATGACGACGGTGCCCAAGGTCTTTGCCGGGGGCGACGCCATCACGGGCGCCGCCACGGTCATTCTCGCTACGAGGGCTGGGCGCGAGGCCGCGCGCTCCATGGACGCCTATGTTCGCGATCCGGCCCGAAACTGGAATCCGCCGGCGTAAGGAAAGAACACGAACCACCAAGGCACGAAGGCACCAAAGAACTATGGGGCCTAATAAGAGTTGGAACAGCATTCCCTGGTGACCCGGTGTCTTGGTGGTTAGTCTTTTTGGAGCGTTTCATGCCGATCAAAGAGAGCTTCCACGAATACCTGAACGCACCCTTCGCCGAGTCCCTCCCAAAGGAATACCAGGCCGCGCAGGCGGCCGTGGGGACCGCACCCCTGGCCGCAGCCTCCCTCCAGGAGGTCCTGAATGTCATCGCCGCCGAAAAGGATCACATGGCCTTCGCCAGGAAGGGTGGCCTCTTCCTCGCGGCGGCGCACCAGGCCTTGAAAGCCGAATCAATGCTGGACCTGGCCGTCCTTGACGGGGCGCGCCTGGACTGTGTCGGAGCTTTCGGCAAGGGATTCTCGCTTGCCGTCAAGGGCGACGTGGGCAACTACGCCGGCGCTTACATGGAGGCTGGAACCCTCCTCATCGAGGGCGACGCGGAAGACTACGCCGGCGCGGGCATGAAGGGCGGCACCCTACAGATCAAGGGCCTGGCTGAAAATCACCTGGGCCACTCCATGGTGGGCGGCGAGATCGTGGTGGCGCGCAACGCCCACGACTTCATCGGCAACGCCATGTGGGGCGGCCACATCGTCGTGCAGGCCAACGCGGGATACAGCGCCGGCTACCGCATGATGGGCGGAGTCATCGAGGTCCGAGACCTCACCTGGGACCTGGCGGGCGAGGAGATGACCGGGGGCCGAGTTCAGATCGGAGGCCACATCGGCCGCGACTTGGGCCTGGGCATGGCCGGGGGCGAGCTGGCCCTGAGCGAGAAGAACGAGGGGGCCCAGCGGGCCAAGTCCTCGGGCGGCAAACTGGTGATTCTCAAGAAGGGCGAGATGAGGGCGGGATAGAGAGGCCTGACTTCGGAATTCGGAAGTCGGAATTGGGTAAGAAGGACGCACGGATCAACCGCGCTACGTCAGATGAACCGCCACAGAGAACCGACAGAAGCCCCGGGGAGCCGCCGCCACCCGGGGACTTTTCTTTTTCGGCCGGCCTCGTCCACAATGCTCACAAGGACACGCCGTGGGACGCGAACATGCCAAGCCACGGCGATTCTAAGGAGGGGATCCATGAGGACATTTGCGCGGTGGAGTCTGGTGGCGCTGGCGCTGGCGGGGGTGGGAGCGGCCATGTTCGCCGATGGGGACACGCGCCCCATAACGTCCGCGGAGAAGGCTTTCGCGCGGAAGGCCATGGGCATCCTGTGCGGAGCCATTCCGCCGCCCAGTTCTGGGTGGACGGTGACACGGAGAAGCGATACGGAGCCCCCCAGCTTTCTCTCGGGCACCAAACCTCGCCCCATGGAACTTTTTTGCGAGCAAACCTGGGAGGACACGGGCCGAAAGAGGCGCGCGCAGTCCGAGGCCATGACGGCCATGGCCAACGTGAAGTCCGACCCGAAAGCGGACGTGAACGCCGAGGCTGCCGAAAAGCGGTTCCAGGAGGTGATGGGGAAGATTTCCAAGGCCGCCGAGAAGGGTGACCAAGCCGAAATGAACAAGCTCCAGCCCGAAATGCAGGCGGCCAGCAAGGCTTACCAAGACGCCCTCATGGCCAAGAACAAGGGCTTCTTG
>JAKBES010000354.1 GCA_021833665.1 Acidobacteriota bacterium | reverse complement strand
AGTGATCGATGATCGTGAGAAAGAACCCCATGCCCGCGATGGCGGCGTACCGGCCAAAGAAATGCTCCGCCGCCCTCTTGGCCCCGTCCGCCTGGAGGCGGTGCCTCCAGGAGAGCGGGTACGTGAGGGCGATGGCGAAGATGAAGAAAGGGGCGATGAGGTCCACCACCGTGAGGCCAACGCCCGGCGCGTGCTTCATCCAGGGGGGCAGGTCCTCCACGCCCAGCAGGAAGTTGGCGAGGACCATGAGGAGGATCGCGAAGCCGCGGAACTGGTCGATGGCTTCGAGCCGGTGGGCCTTGTCCACGTGCGCCTCGCTCTGTGATCGGCGTGCCTCTCTTGGGCACCCGCCGTCCGTGCGGTCAGGTTCTGGCCCGCTCCACCAGGCGCACCGTCTCCCTGGCGATGACCAGCTCCTCGTTGGCGGGTATCACGAGGATCGCCACCCTGCTTTGCGGAGAGCTGACCGTCTTTTCGGGTTCCGCTGAGCCGTTGAGGCCCTCGTCCACGGCCACGCCCAGGAACTCCAGGCCCGAACATGAGCGCGAGCGGACGGAAGGGTCGTTCTCCCCGATCCCTCCCGTGAAGACGATGGCGTCGAGGCCGCCCATGGCGGCGGCATACGCGCCGATGTATTTCTTGATGCGGTAGCAGAACATGTGATGGGCCACGGCCGCGCGCTCCTTGCCGTCGGCCGCGGCCTTTTCCAGTTCCACCATGTCGGCGCTCACGCCCGAAACCCCGAGGAACCCGCTGCGCGTGTTGAGGATCTCCAGCACGCCCGCGGCGTCCGTGTGCTCCATGTCGGCCATGAGCGGGATCAGGGCCGGGTCGATGTCGCCGCTGCGCTGGCCCATCATGAGGCCGTTGAGGGGCGTCATGCCCATGGACGTGTCGATGGACTGCCCGTCCTTCACGGCGGCCATGCTGCATCCGTTCCCCAGATGGATGGTCATCATGTTGAGGCCCTGCAGCGGGCGGCCCAGGATCTGCGACGCGCGCCCCGCCGCGTATTGATGGGACAGGCCATGGAACCCGTAGCTCCGGATGCCGTGGCTTTCGTAGTACTCGTAGGGGATGGCGTAGAGGTAGGCGTGCTTGGGCATGGTCTGGTGGAAGGCCGTGTCGAAGACCGCCACGTGGGGCACCTCGGGGCACATGGCCCTGGACGCCTCGATGCCCATGAGATTGAGGGGGTTGTGGAGGGGCGCGAGGGGGACGCACACCTTGATGGCCCGGGTGACCTCCTGGTCGATGAGGACCGAGTCGGAGAACTCCTCCCCTCCGTGGACGACCCTGTGGCCGATGGCCGCCAGCTCTCCCATGTCCTTGACGACGCCATAATCCTCGTCCCTAAGCGCCGCGGCCATTTCCTGAACCGCCGCCGTGTGATGGGGAATGCCGGACCGCACCGTGATCCTGCCAATCCCGATGGCGTCGTGCTTGAGCGTGGCGCCCGCCGTGCCGATGTGATCCACGTAGCCCTTGGCCAGGGTGGTTTCGGTCTTCATGTCGAAGAGCTGGTACCGGAGCGAGGACAAGCCGCAATTCACCACGAGCGTTTTCATCGTTTTCCCCCATGCTACGGGGCTAGTTAGCACCCCATGGGGCTCCCGGGTCAAGGGCGCGGCCGGCTAAGCCGCGAGGCGCGGCCTTCTTGCACGAAGCCTCGCGAGACTCCATATTAGGAAGTAGATTTCGGATGAGGGTGTTCGCGGCTTCGGCTTTGGGCGTTTTCGAGGGTCGCCATGAGCCATGTCCCCAGCAGGCGGCGGTTTGAACGGCATGCTTTGAGCCATCCGGTCCTCGTGGAACGAATCACCGAGGAGCCTGTCGGCGCCTTTGGCCTGACGCGCGACCTCAGTCCCGGCGGTTGCGGGCTTCACGCGGCGGCGCCCCTGGGCCTGGGCTCCCGGGTCAAGCTCTATCTGTCCATCGGTTCCGAAGTGCTCGAAGCGGAGGGGATGGTCATTCACCAGCGCGCGAAGCCCGATGGAAGCCACGACCTGGGGGTGGAAATCCTCCGCATGGACCAGCCCCATCGCGCCCGCTACAATCTGCTGCTCGCCGCGCCTCCCGTCCACTAGACGGGGCCGGCTCTCATACGTCTTGCCTAGTGGAAAGCGGAAAGCCCGCCGCTTCCCTGCTTCAACCTCCCCTTCCTCCTTTTTCCAAGAGATCCGCCGCAAGGTGGATCTCTGCCCTGTGCGAACCTCTCACCCGTTGTGGCGACCCCGCAGGCCAGCATAGCCATCCTCCCTGGGCTGGGGACGCGTATCCCGGCCTGCAAGGGAACACGCTCCGATCTGGTCGTGAAGGCCACTTGATCGATGGCCCCGGCGGGGGCACTTACTTGGCCTGAGCCTTCGGGACGAATTTGAGGGCGGCGGAGTTGATGCAGTAGCGGAGGCCCGTGGGAGGCGGCCCGTCCTCGAAGACGTGCCCCAGGTGGGCACCGCACCGGGCGCAGAGGACTTCCGTCCGCGTCATACCAAGGGAGGTATCCGTCCTCGTGACGACGCGGCCTTCGGCGAGGGGCCGGGTGAAGCTGGGCCACCCCGTGCCCGATTGGAATTTGTCGTCCGTGGAGAAAATGGGGTTCCCGCAGCAGACGCATACGAATTCGCCCTCACCGTGGAAGTTCCAGTAGGCGCCCCGGAAGGCGCACTCGGTGCCGCCTTTACGCGTGACTTGGTACTGCTCGGGCGTGAGGATCTTTTTCCACTCCGCGTCCGTCTTCTCTATGGGAAACTTCATGGGCGCATCTCCCTGTGCGCGAATCTGAGGCGGGGCCGCGAGGGCCGTGAAGAGCGGCAGACCCGATACCTGGAGCACGGCCACCACGGCGGCCGTGGCCGCCAGAGCCAGCGCCCCGGAGAGTATCCAACGAACCATGAGACCACCTTCCTCCCCCAGGTGATTTCAAACATCCGGCGAAGGCGGAAATTTCGGCTTCCTGCCAGCTAAACCTGGGGGTTCCAGCAGGCGAACCATGCTAGACTGAGGGTCTTATGGCTCTGCTCTCCGCCTGCGCACGGATTTTGCTCACGGGCCTCGTGGGCCCGCTCCTCCCGGAGCGGTATCGCCGTCTGTGGCCCTGGCCGGAACTCTTGGGAACCCCCGGCGTGCAGACGGGCCACGCGTTCCTGTGCGCCGTGGCGGGCGTCGTCCTTTGGATGATGGGCCTGGTGGCCTACCAAACCGAGATGGCCGAACGCGTGGCGGCCTTGCTGGCGGACGACAAAGGGACCGGCTGGGTCGGGCCCGTCACGCACTACGGCCTGGTCACCTACTTCGCGTACTTGTTCACCCTCCGGGGATTTTTTCTGACCCTCCTGCTTTGGGACGGCATCGTGCGCGCCGTCGCCGCGGGCGCTTCCAAGAGCGCGCCGGGGACCCTTTTTCTGGCCGTGCCTCTCGGCCTCGCCCGCCTGGCG
>JAKBES010000074.1 GCA_021833665.1 Acidobacteriota bacterium | reverse complement strand
CCACGGACCGGACCCGCCTGTTGCCCAGGTGGTCGATGTCATCCAGGGCCTGCGGCGTGACGGGGAGCTTGAGGAGGTAGTCCACGATCTCGCAGTAGTCCTCCAGGGTCAGCGTGCGGCGGCGGTCCAGCTCTTCCGTGAGCTGCTTCTTGTTCAGCGAACGGAAGTCCTGCGGGTGCATCTTGGTGAGGAACTTGAGGGCGCCCACGCGGGAGAAGTCGTACCGCTTGTCGTCGAAGAACATGAGGTTGAAGAAATTTTTGGCCCCCTCGGGGGTCACCGGGTCGCCCGGCCGGACCTTCCGGAAGAAGTCCAGATAGGCGTCCTCCTGGGTCTTGCAGACGTCCCGGGTGATGGTCTCCAGCATGGCGGTGCCGATGTCCGTTGCCTTGGGCAGGATCACCTCCAAGGTCTTGACGCCGGCGCGGGCCAGCTCGAAGAGGCGTTCGGGGGCCACCATCTGCCCGCTCTCCGCCAGGACGTCGCCCGTTTCCGGATCCACCACGTCTTTGAAGACGCATATATCCACCGGCGCCTCGTGGTTCAGCAGGACCGACTGGGTGCCCAGTTTCTTGAGGCGGGCGATCTGGCTGCGGCGGATCTTCTTGCCCGTCTCGGTCACCGCCTCCTTGCCGTCCTTGATGGTCTCCGCCGCGTCGAACATGTGCAGGCGGTCGGACACGGCCATGCGGAGCTTGCCGTCCTCCAGGTGGAGCGTATCCACGGGGTAGAAGCGGCTCAGGAGGGCCGTGTTCTCGCCCAGGCCCAGGGCCCGGAGGAACACGGTGGCGGGGAAGCGGCGCTTGCGGTCGATGCGCACGTGCAGGATGTTCTTGGCGTCCAGCTCCAGCTCCACCCACGAACCGCGGGCCGGAATGATCTTCGCCACGTATTCGGTGTGGTTCTCATTGGACTGGAAGAAGACCCCCGGCGAGCGGTGGAGCTGGCTCACGACGACGCGCTCCGTACCGTTGATGATGAAGGTCCCTTTGTCGGTCATGAGGGGCATGTTGCCGAAGAAGACCTCCTCCTCCTTGATGTCCAGGACGGAGGACTGGCCCGAGGCATCCTTCTGGTAGACCTCGAGGCGGACCCGGATCTTCAGCGGCACGCCGAAGGTCATGCCCCGTTCCTGGCACTCGTCGACCCCCGCGTGGACGCGGAGGTTCACCACGTCGTCGCAGTGGGGGCATCGGGGAATCTGGAGAGGGTTCACCTGGCCGCAGTGCTGGCACTGGACCTCGCGGGCGTGGGTGTCGAGGATGATGATCCTGCCTTTGCAGTGGGAGCAGGTCTGCCTCAGGTGCTCGAGCCCCTTCACGAAGCCGCAGCGGCACTGCCAGTCCCCCAGGCCGTAGTCCACGAAGTGCAGCGCGCACTCCCCCCGGAAATCCTTGATCGGGAAGACGGAGCGGAAGGCCTCCTGGAGGCCCACGTTCTCTCGTTCTTCGGGCAACAGTTCCATCTGCAGGAAGCGGCGGTATGACTCCCGCTGCAGGTCCAGCAGGTTGGGGATGGGAATGGTAGTTTCGATGCGGGAGAATTCGAGCCTTTTTCGCGTCCCGACATCAACGGTCTTGGGCATCAGGCCATCTCCTCAAGAACCCTGGAACAGGACTTCGCGTCCAGAAAAGGGTCTATGTGGGGCAGAAGCCGGTGGCGCGGCATAGCCGCGCCCCGCCTCACCTAACTCGCGAACCAGCGGCCTCCGTGCCGGGGAACCGTGGACTCCGCTCTCGCGGTTGCCAGGGCGCGCCCTCCGGCGGGACGCCAGGGAAAAGGCACACGGGCAGGGTACGCCCAAGGCGCCCTGCCCTCCTGTGCCCAACCTCCGGAACAACTTACTTGATCTCGACAGTCGCGCCCTTCTCTTCGAATTTCTTCTTGATGGCTTCCGCCTCGTCCTTGGAGATCGATTCCTTCAGGGTCTTGGGGGCGCCTTCCACCAGGTCCTTGGCTTCCTTCAGCCCGAGGCTGGTGATCTCGCGAACGACCTTGATGACTTCGATCTTCTTCTCGCCCGCGGCCTTGAGGATCACGTCGAACTCGGTCTTCTCTTCGACAGGGGCGGCGGCGGCGGGGCCCGCCATCATGACGGGGGCGGCGGCAGCGGCGGTCACGCCCCACTTCTCTTCCAGCATCTTGCTGAGCTGGGCGGCTTCGAGCACGGTGAGGGCGCTCAGCTGGTCGACGATCACATTCAGGTCAGCCATTGGAAAACTCCTTCAACAAGCGATCTCAGTTTTCGGTTCTCGGCCATCAGTTCAAGTCCGACCAACGACCGTCCACTCACGATGAACAACCCGCTTTGAGGCCGCCGGCGCGCCCGGCCAGATGAAGGAGGGGCGGCGGCGGCGAACGGCTTTCCTATGCTCCCTCCCCCTGCTTGCCCCGCTCCCCGCAGCACACGGCCACGTTTCGAGCCGGCGTCTGCAGAAGAACGGCGAGCTTCGTGGCCGGAGCCTGCAGCAGGCCCAGAAGCTGAGACCGGATCCCATCCAGGCCGGGGAGGAGGGAGAGGGTCTCCACGGTGGCCGCGTCCACGGCCTTCCCGTCCACCACGCCCCCCTTCAGCTTGAGGTGGGGGTTCTCCTTGGAGAAGGTCACCAGGACCTTAGCCAGCGGGATGGGGTCGACGGGAGCCCACGCGAGGGCCGTCGGTCCTTCCATCCAGACGCCGGCACCCGAAAGGTCGGTGCCTTCGGCGGCCTTCTTGAGGAGGGTGTTCTTCACAACCTTGATGTGGCCCGAGGAGTCCCGGACCCGGTCGCGGAGCTTGCTGATGTCCTTGACCTTGAGGCCCTTGAAATCCACCAGGTAGAACGCGCCGTTCTGCGAGATGACGTCTTGGATCTCCTGGATCGTTCCCTGTTTCTCCGAGCGATTCACGGCGTCCTCCCTAGTATCCCGAGACGTCCAGCT
The DNA here is from genome assembly GCA_021833665.1 of Acidobacteriota bacterium. Classification (GTDB taxonomy): domain Bacteria; phylum Acidobacteriota; class UBA4820; order UBA4820; family DSQY01; genus JAKAJA01. The sequence continues at coordinate 11,480 of JAKBES010000074.1, read as the reverse complement.
TGACGCTGGGGCTCATGGTGGTGGAGAGGTACGCGCTCTTGAGGTATTTGCCCTTCGCCGCCGCCGGCTTGGCCTTCACGACGGCGTCGATGAGGGAGTGGAGGTTCTCCTCGAGCTTGGCGTCCTCGAACGACTTCTTGCCCACGGGGCAGTGGACGATCCCCGTCTTGTCCACGCGGAACTCCACTTTGCCGGCCTTAAGGTCGCGCACGGCCTGGGTCACGTCGAAGGTGACCGTGCCGAGCTTGGGATTGGGCATGAGGCCGCGGGGGCCGAGCACCTTGCCCAGCTTGCCCACCTCTTTCATCATGTCCGGCGTGGCCACCATGGCGTCGAAATCGAGCCACCCGCCCTGGATCTTGGCCACCACCTCGTCACCCATGGCGAAATCAGCGCCCGCCTCCTCCGCCTCCTTGACCTTTTCGCCCTGGGCCACCACGAGAACGCGGACGGCTTTTCCCAGGCCGTTCGGGAGCACCGTGGTGCCCCGGACCATCTGGTCCGCGTACTTGGGGTCCACCCCGAGGTTCATGCAGACCTCCACGGTCTCGTCGAACTTGGCGTAGGAGGCCTGCTTCACCGTCGCCACGCCCTCCGTGAGGCCGTATTCCTTGCCCGCCTCCACGAGGGCCACGGACGCCCTGTACTTCTTTCCTGTCTTGCCCATGACCCGCTCCTTACTCCACCACGTCCAGCCCCATGCTGCGGGCCGAACCGGCGATGATCCGCACGGCGCTGTCCAAGGACTTGGTGTTCAGGTCGGGAAGCTTCTGCTTGGCGATGTCTTCCACCTGCTTCATGGTCACCTTGCCCGCCTTGTTCTTATTGGGTTCACCGGATCCCTTGGCGATCCCGGCCGCCTTCTTGAGGAGGTCGGAAGCGGGCGGGGTCTTGGTGATGAACGTAAAGGACCGGTCCGCGTAGACCGTGATCACCACGGGGATGATGAATCCCTCCTGGCCCTTGGTCCTGGCGTTGAACTCCTTGCAGAAACCCATGATGTTGACGCCGTGCTGGCCCAAGGCAGGGCCCACGGGCGGCGCCGGGTTGGCGTTTCCCGCCGGGATCTGCAATTTCACTTCACCGACGACTTTCTTGGCCATTCTACGCTCCGCTCAGCGATGAGGCGATTAAGCGATCAGGAAGCGGCATCTTGCCTACTCGCTGCTCGCGATTCGCGGTGTGTTTCCTTACAGCTTCTCCACCTGGAGGAAATTAAGCTCCACGGGGGTGGAGCGGCCGAATATGGTTACCAGAACCGTGAGGGTGGAGCGGTCCGTGTTGACCTGGTCCACCACGCCCTGGAAGGAGGCGAAGGGGCCCTCGATGATCTTCACCTTCTCGCCCGACTCGAAGGTGTATTTGGGCTTGGGCGCTTCGGTGGCGCGCGTCATGTGGCCGAGGATCCGGTCCATCTCTTCCGGCGTGAGGGCCTCGGTGCTCACGAAGCCCGTCACCTTGGGGGTGTTGAGGACCACCTGCTGCGTCTCATCCGTCATCACCATCTGTACCAACACGTAGCCGGGAAAAAACTTCTTGGTGGATACGCGCTTCTTGCCGTTCCGGACCTCCACCACGTTCTCCGTGGGGATCATGACCTCACCGAAGAGTTCCTTCAGGCCGAACGCCTCGATGCGGTTCACGAGGCTCTCCCGGACTCGGTTCTCGAAGCCCGAATAGCTATGAATAATGTACCAGTGCTTCTCGGGGCCCGAGGGGGCGGGCGCTTCGTTCAAAATCTCGTCCATGGTCTCGCTCAACGGAACACCGCAAAGACTTTAGTGAGGATCGAGAAGACCACTTGGTCCACGATCCAGAGGTAGACACCGAAGATGGCCACGACGACCACCACCACGAGGGTCGTGTTGGTCACTTCCAGCCGGCTGGGGAAGGAGGTCTTCTTCACCTCGAGCCGGACGTCCCTCAGGAACACCGGAAACCGTTTGAACCAGTCCAGAAACTTCACGGGTCGCCTCGCTCGTCGAAAGTGAGGGAGTGAGGGGTGAGGAGTGAGGAGGCCAAGACCGAGCCCTGCCCCGTGCTCCGCGCGAACCCCACTTCCCGGCCGCCTGTTCTCCTCGCTCCTGACTCTCTCACTTGCTCACTGGCTTTGTTTGGCAGGCGAGGAGGGATTCGAACCCCCAACATCCGGTTTTGGAGACCGGCGCTCTACCAATTGGAGCTACTCGCCTGCATTCGGACCTACTTCACCTCTTTGTGCACCTGATGCGAACGGCAGAAGGGGCAGTACTTCTTCACCTCGAGCTTCCCCTGCTGCTTCTTCTTGTTCTTCGTCGTGCTGTAGTTGCGCCTCTTGCAGGCGCTGCACTGCAAATGAATGATGTCGCGCATGACTTACTCCACGATTTCCGTGATGGTACCGGCTCCCACCGTGCGCCCCCCTTCGAGGATGGCGAAGCGGAGCCCCTTCTCCAAGGCGATGGGCGCCTGAAGCTCGACCTGGACGGCCACGTTGTCCCCGGGCATCACCATGTCCCGGTCTGGCGGCAGCTCCACCGATCCGGCCAGATCCATGGTCCTGAAGAGGAACTGGGGCCGGTATCCTTTAAGAAACGCCGAATGGCGTCCCCCTTCTTCCTTGCTCAGGGTGTAGGCCTCGGCCTTGAAGGTGCGGTGCGCCGCCGCGGACCCTGGCTGGGCCAGCACCCTGCCGCGCCGCAGGTCCTCCTTGGCGATTCCGCGCAGAACCAGGGCCACGCGGTCCCCGGCCTGGCCCTCGTCGAGGGCTCGGTGGAATGCCTCAACGGCTTCCACCACGGTCTTCTGGGTGGCCCCCATGCCCACGACCTCAAGATCCTGTCCCGGGCGGACGCGGCCCCTCTCGATGACGCCCGTCACGACGGTGCCCCGTCCCGCCGACTCATGCGCTTCCTCGATGGCCATGAGGAAGGGCCGGTCCACGGGGCGCTCGGGGACGGGGATGCTGGCGTCGCACGCCTCCACCAGGGCATAGATGGGGGCGCACTTCTCGCAGGACCGGGAGCCGCACCCGCACTGGAGCGCTTTGAGCGCGGAGCCCCGAACCACCGGTACCTCGCCGCCCGAATAGCCGAACGACGAGAGAACGTCGCGAACCTCCTTCTCCACCAGGTCCACCAGCTCCGCTCCGTCCACCATGTCCGTCTTGTTCAGGAAGACGATGATGTGCTGAATGCCCACTTCGCGGGCGAGCTGGATGTGCTCCCGCGTCTGGGGCATGGGCCCGTCAGCGGCGCTGACCACCAGGATGGCCCCGTCCATCTGGGACGCCCCCGCGATCATGTTCTTCACGTAGTCGGCGTGGCCCGGGCAGTCCACGTGGTCGTACCGGCGCGCGGCCGTCTCGAAGGTCACGTGCGCCGAATTGAGCGGAACCCCGGCGGCCTTCTGCTCACCGGCCTTGTCAATTTTCCCGTAGGGCGCCACCTGCGCCAGCCCGCCCTTGGAGAGGACCAGGGTGATGGCGGCCGTGAGGGTCGTCTTGCCGTGGTCCACGTGGCCAAGGGTCCCGACGTTCAGGTGGGGCTTGGTCTTGGGGGACGATTCGCTCGACATGGCCTGCCTCGGTTTCTCTATAGCACTCAGTGCCCGGTCTCCGCTGCCACCCGCGGCGCAAGGGCCGCTCCTGCCTGATGTCCGAAGCCCGGTGACTGATACCCACTTTAACTGGAGCCCGCGACCAGAATCGAACTGGTGACCTCATCCTTACCAAGGATGCGCTCTGCCGACTGAGCTACGCGGGCCTCTTACTAAGTGAGGAGTGAAAAGTGAGGAGTGAGGAGTGAAGAAACAGGGCAAACCCACCTGCTGAATCAACTGGCTCCGCAGTCCCGCTTCTTCTTTAAACTCCTCACTCCTTACTCTCTCACTCTCTCACTGCCCTTTGGAGCGGGCGACGGGATTCGAACCCGCGACCCTCAGCTTGGAAGGCTGATGCTCTACCAACTGAGCTACACCCGCCTTGATTCGAGTCTAGAGTTGAGGGTTGAAAGTTCAGGGATCAAAGCTGCTTCGCTCTCCCTAGACTCTAAACGCTCAGCTCTCAACTAACTTGTAAGTGGTGGAGGGGGTAGGATTCGAACCTACGTAGGCGCTCGGCCGGCAGATTTACAGTCTGCTCCCTTTGGCCACTCGGGAACCCCTCCACCTGGAGTGTTCTGGGCAACTGCCCGGTCTCCTGTCAGCATGGCCGTCTGACACGTGCCGACTTTTGGAGCCGATGAGAGGACTTGAACCTCCAACCAACTGATTACAAATCAGCTGCTCTACCGTTGAGCTACACCGGCGCTGGCCCGCGGTACTCGGGCGAGCCCGAATAATGTAACACGCTTGTGGCCAAGTTGCAACCCCCCTTGGGAGCCTTCCCGGGTATGGCCTTCGTTGGATAGAGGGACCTGAGGGAAACGGCAGGGCGACAGGTGGGCATTCTGTATTGGGGGCGGTGCCTTGAGTAAAATGCCGCAGGGGAGGACCACCGTGCCCTCCCGGTGTTCGTGCATGCACCATTGCGGGCGGGGACAGTGCCCCGCCCCTACTCTTTTCACTTTTTACTTTTCACTAAAAAAGGGCCCCGGGTCGCCCCGGGGCCCTTTTCAATAACCGCCTTACGCCGGAACTAGAACGTCCAGCGAAGGGCAAGACGGATGCGGCGAGCCTGCTGGTGTGCCGTTTCCATCTTGAAGTAGGGGTAGTTCTGGGTGGGATCGGTGTTGATCGTGTTGTAGGTCTGGTTGACGGCGGTCGTGCGCTGCTCGTTGGTCACGTTGAAGATGTCGGCGCGCAGGCCCAGGTTGCTCCTCCAGATCTTGAACTTGTACTCGGCGCCCAGGTCGAGGGCCCAGATGGTGGGCGTACGGCCGGCGGTGCCGCGGACCTTGGCGAAGCCTTCGTTCAGGCCGTAGGCGTCATCGGCGCCGAGGGCCGAGATGGGCGTGCCGCTCTGCAGGGTGAAGGAGGCGGACAGCTCGAGGGGCATGTTGTCAAAGAAGTAGCCGCCGAACAGGTGCAGCACGTGGGTGCGGTCGTTGGGCAGGAGGCCGTAGCCGTTCTGCAGCAGCGACGGGATGTCGTACTTGGAGGTGATGTTCGGGTCGAGCTGGCCGTTGTCGTTGGAGTAGAGGCCTTCGTAGTTGCCGTCGAGGCGGGACAGCACGTAAGAACCCTGCATGAGCCAGTGGTTGCTGAAGCGCTTGTCCATGGTGATTTCAAGGGCGCGGTAAGTGCGGACGGGCTTGGGGAAGCGATACCGGTAGCCGGGGCGTCCCAGGGCATCGGGGACCCAGATGTTGGTCCAGGCGTCGGGGTTGGTCACGATGTAGGTGGTGGCGCCGTCCACGGAGATGTCTTCAATGACGCGGCCCAGGCTGCGGTAGATGGCGCGGGCGCCCAGGGTCAGGTCGGGGGCCACTTCGTACTGGAAGCCGAGGATCGTCTCCTCGTTGTAGGAGCCCTTCAGGCGGCCGCCGTTGGGGGAACCCGTAATCTGGGTGTTGTTGAAGCCGTAGGAGTAGTGGTAGCCCGGGTTCGTGGGCAGGAAGGAGGTGGTCAGGTTGGCATCCTGGTAGTAGCTGAAGTGGAAGTATTCATCGGTGAGGGCCCGGATGGCCATGTCGTTGGGGATGCGCTCGTAGTACTGGCCCCAGAAGCCGTAGAGCTTGCTTTTGTTGTTGTGCGCGATGTCCCACGTGAAGCCGATGCGGGGCGCCCACATGTCGTTGATGTTCACGGAGCGGGCCTGGCCGTTGGCGATGCCGGGGTAGGCCACGCCGGGGATCTGGGCGGGCACGTTCAGGGTGTTGTTGGAGCCCTTCATGTGGATCTGGTCGAGGCGCACGCCCAGCTTGAGCATGAAGTAATCGGTGAGGTTCCAGTTATCCTGGGCCCAGTAGGCGGTGTACTTCTGCTTGGTCTTCTTGTTCGCGTCGTTCATGAAGTTCTGGGCGCGGAAGAGGAAGCCCGTGGAGGAGGCGCCGCTGACCTGCCAGCGGATGAAGGAGCCGCCGCTGGGGGAACGGCCGTAGAAGGGGTCCGCCGTGGCCATTTCAGGGGTGCTCGGGCCCGTGTAGTTGAAGTTGTAGTCGTACTTGATGTCGTAGTACTGGAAGCCGTAGGACAGCTCGTGGCGGCCCATGGCGTTGAAGAGGTTGGTGCCCTTCAGGCGGATCTGGTCGTTCGTATCTTTGGTGTACTCGTAGGCCATGCCGCCGTAAGAGGGGCGCCAGCTGGTGATGTTGGCCACCGTGCCGCTGGCCGTGCCGGCCAGGGGGACGATTTCATAGCCCGTGTAGGTGCTGGGCCCATAGCGGTAGCCGTAGGTGTAGCTGTTCATGGCGAGGGAGTTGGTGGGAGCGGCAGTCTCCTTGGTGTCGCGGCGGGAGACGATCATCTCCGTGAAGAACTTGGGCGTCCAGGTGGCGTTCCACTGGAGGCTCAGGGCGTAGTTGTCGGTCTTGTCCGAGAAAGGGGACGCGATGTTCACGGGGTTGTCGATGGTGCCGGCGCGCTGGAAGCGGTTGTTGTCGTTGTTGCCGAAGTACGTGAGGGCCAGCTTGTGGTTGGGGCTCACGTTCCAGCTCAGCTTCACGGCGTACTGGGGGTTCTTGTCCGTGTTCGTGTATCCCTTGTCGCGGGCCCATGAATAGGAGGGCTGGCCGTTGAGCAGGACGTTCGGGTCGCCGCCGGCGGCCGAGAAGCCCGTCTCGGTCTTGTTGTAGTCGTAGGCCACGAAGAACCAGAGTTTGTCCTTGATGAAGTAGCCGCCCAGGCTGCCGCCCAGGTCGTACTGCTTGAAGGAGGAGCGATAGTTCACGACGGAGGGGTTATTGAGCTTGCGCTCCTTGGCGCCCAGGCCATCGTCGAAATAGTACGCGAAGAGGCTGCCGTGGAACTCGTTGCCGCCGCTCTTGGTGATGGAGTTGACGTTGCCGCCCATGAGGGCGCCGTACTCCGCGTCCATGCCGCCCGTTTTGACCTCGGTGGCTTCGATGAAGTCGAAGTTCAGGGAGGTGTTGTTCAGGCCGTCGGCGGAACCGGTCACGTCAATGCCGTTCACGGTGTAGGAGTTCTCGGGGCCAGACGCGCCGCCGAAGGAGGGCGTGTCGGCCAGGCCCGAGGTCACGGCGCCGGGCGCCAGGAAGGCGATGCCCGCGGAGTTGCGGGTCAGCGGGATGGAGCTGATCATGCGGTCGGAGATGTTGGCGCCCACTTCCGTCTTCTTGACGTCAATGATGGGGGCCGCGGCCGTGACCACGATCTCGGTCTTGCCCTGGCTGAGGACGAAGGGCAGGTTGATGGTCATGCCCAGGGGGATGTCGATGCCCTTCCGGACGACGCTGTTGTAGCCGGGGGCTTCAACCTTCACCTGGTAAGCCTTGCCTACGGGCAGGAAGGGGATCAGATACTGGCCCGACGTATCCGTGGCCGCGCCCTGGAAACCCTGCAGGCTGGCGCCGGTCACCTGGACCATGGCGCCGATGACCGCCTGGCCTGCTTCATCGGTGATCTTGCCCTGCAGCGATCCGCCGCCGCTCTGGGCGAACACCATCCCCGTAAAGGCCAGCACAATGGCCAACACGGCACTCCACTTGACTATATGCCTCATATTGTCACCTCCATAACCTCCGAGATTTCAATGCCTCCCAAGACGTTACACTGCTGAAGGGACGCTAAACCACCTCCTTTCGACTCTCACGCGTCTAAAGTAGCAAAGGACTTCGGGGCCTGTCAACCCCCCGCGGCCCTCAGATGAGTCCATCTTGCCACGGATCGCCCGTCGAGGCCAGAAGCCCCTCGTGGCCTACAGGCGAGGTCCATAGCGGAGGGAGAAGGAGACCAAGGCTTTACGATGCATATGTGTCACTTGTGACTCACTTTTACAGGTTCTAATTGCGGCGCCTTTTTCAAAATGACGGACGCCATTATTAAAGCGAGCAGGAAGCGGAGAGCAGGGGGTTCGCTCCTCACTACTCACTACTCCTCACTCTTCACTCCTCACTCCTCACTCCTCACTCCTCACTCCTCACTAAAAAAGGGCCCCGGGTTGCCCCGGGGCCCTTGAAGCGGATCAGAAAGGCCGTTGTAAGCCTAGAAGCGCCAGCGGATGCCCACGCGCGCATTACGCGAGGCCTGGCGGGCCGAGGTTTTGCCCCAGTTCGGATCACGCTGGAGGCTGTTCAGGTCGGCGAAGGTGCCCGGAGTCACGTAGTAGGTCGAGTAGTACGCGGTTTCCGCCTGGTTGTTGGTGACGTTGAGGACGTCAGCGATGAACGAGAGGTCGGTTTTCCAGATCTTGAAGTTGTACTCGGCGTGGATGTCGAGGCTCCAGGTGGTGGGCATGCGGCCCGCGGAGCCGCGCGGCACGGCGAAGATGGTGCCGTAGCCGAGCTCACGGCTCGGATAGCCGTACTTCTTGTCCATGGGGCGGCCCGAGGAGAGGGTGAAAACGGTGCCCAGCTGCAGGCCAAAGTCGAACGTGTAGCTGCCCTGAACCTTGACCTGGTGGGTCCGGTCCTGAGGAAGGAGGCCGTAGTAGTTGTTGATGAGGATGTGCTCGGGGACATCGTAGGCCGAGGAAGCGTTGGGGTTGAGGCCCGCGGTGCTGTAGCCGCCCGAGCCGCCCTCGTAGTTGCCCTGCAGGCGCGACCACGTATAGTTGGCGTTCATGAACCAGCGGCTGGAGTAACGCTTCGTCAAGCTGAGGGTGTACCCCTGGTAGTTGCGGATGGGGCGGGGGAACTTCTCATAGTCGGGCACGTACTTGCCCCACTTGCTCATGTACGCGGGCCACGTGCCGCTGCCGGGGTTGGTGATAACGTAGCTGATGCCGCTGGAGTTGGTGGGATCGATGTAACCCACGTCCTCGAGAACGCGGCCCAGGCTGCGGAACACGGCGCGCACGTCGAGGGTCAGGTCGGGGCGAAGCTCGTACTGGTTGCCGATGAGGAACTCGGTGTTGTACTGGTTGTCCACGTTGGGCGCCACTTTGGTGGGGGTGGTGCCGAAGGCGTACTTGCCGTAAATGCCCGCGCCGTACTGCTTGTAGATGATCTGGTAGCTGGCGTGGCCGGCGTCCATGGACTGGGCCATGGCCACGGGCGTGCGCTCATAGTAGAGGCCGTAGTTGGCGTAGAACTTGGACTTGCCGTTCTTGGCCCAGTCCCAGGTGAGCCCAATGCGGGGGGACCAGGAGTCGAGCTTGAGGTCCTGGCCGTTCTTGGGCAGGACTTCGTTGCGCTCGAAGCGGACGCCCGCGGCGATGCCGACGTAGTCGGTCACGGACCACTTGTCTTGCAAGAAGGCGGCCACGTACCGACCCTTCTCGTCGTAGCCGGGGTTCTGCAGCCACGACACATACTGATAATAGTAATCGTTAAGGTTGGGATCGAAGGTGTTGGTGGGATTCTTCAGATTGTACTGGCCGGCTAGGTGCTGGCCGCCCGTATAGCCGTTGAAGCCGTTCCACTTGAGGTCCTCCCAGTCCACGCCCGCCTTGATCTCGTGCCGGCCCAGGAGGTAGGTTCCCTTGGCGTTCACCTGGAAGGAGTCGCGGTTGTCCCACAGGGCCGTGCCCGTGCCGCTGCCCACGCTCACGGTGGGGCTCGTGTCGTAGCTGAGGAACTGCTTCATGCCGTAGCCCGAGTGGTCCCAGGGGAGGATCTGGAGGACGGAGTGGGTCTTGCCCGCGCTCACTTCGGTGAAGAACTTGGAGTTCCACGTACCATACCAGCGCAGGATCGCGTTGTAGCCGCCCTGGTAGCGGCGCGTCTGGTAGGAGCGCTTGTCGATGGTGGGGAAGTTGCCCTCGTTGAACCACATATGGGAGGGGTCGGCGAAGACCGCGAATTCGAGGTTGTGCTTCTCGTTCACACGGTAGTTGAATTTAGCCGACATGAACCAGCTGCGGCTCAGGTTGTCGTATTTGTAGGGGATCTCAGCGGTCGTCCCCACGGCAGTGCTGTAGGGGTTTATGTTGGTGATGACGGAGGAGCCCTCGACGTGAGTGGTATACAGCGAGGGGTTGTATCCCACGAAATACCAGAGCTTGTCCTTGATGATGGGGCCGCCCAGGTCGAAGCCGTAGTCGTAGTTGTGGAAGGGCTGGGGCTTGTTCACGGACAGGTCCGTGGAGTGCTGGTTGGCGTTGAAGCTCTGGTCCTGGTAATAGGCGAAGACCTCGCCGTGCAGCTCGTTGCTGCCGGACTTGGTGAGCACGTTAAACAGGCCGCCCGTGGAGGCGCCGTACTCGGCGTCGAGGCCGCCCGTGTTCACTTCCATCTCGCGGATGAAGTTGTAGTTCAGGTTGGTCCCGAAGGTGCCCGTGACCGGGTCCGTCGTGTTCACGCCGTTGATGAGGAAGATGTTCTCGGACGAGGTGGAGCCTGCCACGCCGGGGTTGCCGCCCGAGCCGGAGGAGACCACCGTGGGCGCCAGGAGCAGGGCGTCCTGGTACGAACGGCTGATGGGCAGGGTCTCCAGCTCCTGCTGGCTCAGATTGGTGGACACCTTGGTGTCCTTAAGAGTCACGGACGGAGGACGGGCCGTCACCTGCACTTCGGTGCCGCCGCTCACGAGGGACGTTTCCAGCGTGGTGTTGCTGCCCAGGTTCACGGTCACGTTGGACTGAATGACCTTGTTGAAGCCCGCCGCTTCGATGGCGATCTTGTAGTCGTTGCCCGGGGGCAGGTAGGGAACCACGAACTCGCCGTCCAGGTTGGTGGCGGTGCCGCGGGGGCCCTGCAGGTACTTGGATGTGACGGTGACCACGGCGCCGGGAATGGCCTGGCCCTTGTCGTCCATGACCTTGCCCGAAATGGTGCCCGTGTTAGCCTGCGCCCAGACCGCCGTAGCGGCCACAAGGGTGAGCAGGATAGCCATAACGGCTACTCCATACCTCCACTTCATGTAAACCCTCCTTCCTTCCAAAAAAGCAGATCCCTCTGGTGATGGTGCTCTTGAGAAAAAAACCCCTCGCAGATATTGTTGCGTAAGTGTTTCTAAGGTGTCAACCCCCGAGGGTTTCCATGCCGCCCAGGTAGGCCTTCAGGCCCTCCGGAACGGCCACCGTCCCGTCCTCCCGCTGGTAGTTCTCCAGGACGGCCACGAGGGTCCTCCCCACGGCGAGGCCCGAGCCGTTGATGGTATGGACGAAGCGCGGCTTACCCCCTCCCGCGGGCTTGTAGCGGATGTTGGCCCGGCGGGCCTGGAAATCCTCGAAGTTGGAGCAGGAGCTGATCTCGCGGAAGCGCCCCTGGGAAGGGAGCCACACCTCCAGATCGTAGGTCTTGGCCGAGGAGAAAGACATGTCCCCCGTGCAGAGGGTGATCCTGCGGTAGTGCAGGCCCAAGGCCCGCAAAACGGCCTCCGCGTCGGCCGTGAGGCTGTCCAGCTCGGCGTACGACGTGTCCGGGTGGACGAACTTCACCAGCTCCACCTTGTGGAACTGGTGCTGCCGGATCATCCCCTTGGTGTCCTTGCCGTAGGAG
>JAKBES010000353.1 GCA_021833665.1 Acidobacteriota bacterium | reverse complement strand
GTCCAGGCCATAAAGCGCCTTCGGTTTCAAAAACGATTCGATATTCGCCGCATTGGTGTTCTGGGTGGACTGCGTATCGTCGGCGCTCACTTGCTGTAAAACGTAAGCATTACCGTTTCCGCCGAAGCCCATGTCATAGCTGTCGGGCAGTTCGGTCGAAAAGATCTCCAGCCCCCAATTCACCTTGTTCTTGGAGATTCCCACGAGATCCTGAGGCGGCGTCGAAGGCGTCAGCCCCGGGTCCCATCCGTCGATGGTGGGGTCGGTCGGGGGGCTGGTGGAATAGTCGGGGGCTGTCCACCTGGCATTAAAGGGTGGCTGATAGTTATAGCTGGTCCACTGTCCCCCTCCTTGATACGTATACCCGCCATGAGCCGTCGGCCAGCTGCTCGGCCACGTGATGGCCGGGCTGGTCCAGTAAGGGGATGTCGTGGACGCGGTACCGTAAATGGGCACCGAGTTGCCCAGGGCATTCTTGAACATGTCGATTCGGCAGGGAGGCCGATTGGCCGTTGTCAAACTCCAGAGGATCAACCAGTTACCGTCGCTGTCCTGAATCCAACTCGAGTTCCACCTCAGCCTTGGCAGGCCGAAGGAGTCCACGCCGGGCTGGATGTTGTCGCTCACGGGCGACCAGGCCATGGAGCCGCTCACATCCAGGACGATCAGGAGGTTCGGGCGGGAAATCTGGCTGGTGGCCTGCTTGAAGGGATCCCAGCCCTCATCGGCGTGGAGGACGGGACCGGTCAGGAAGGCCACGGCGAGGAGGGCGGCCCCGAGGGCCCGCGACAGCAACGGATGGGGGTGATGACGGCTCATGGCCTTTCCTCCTCAGGTGCTCACTGGTACTGCGTGCCGCTAGTGCCCCACTGGCCGTTCCGGAATGAGGTCAGGGGGGTACTGTTGGAGCCGAAGACGATCTTCTCGGCCAGGATCTTCACGGCGGCCACCCCGCCGTTGGCGTTGAGAACAACGCCCCGGCTAACGAGCACGATGGCGCCGTTGTTGTCCACGTAAAGGGTCTCGCCGTTAAGCCAGTCATTGGGGTCGTTCCGTACAAACAGACTGAACTGCTCCTGATTGCCCACGAGCGTGCCCCCGCCGACCGGCTGGTTGAGAAGCGGTATCCCGCCAGTGACCACCCCCGAGCTATAGAGCACCGTGCCCAGGTGCGCCGCCGTCGTGAGGTCGGCGAGGGATTGCGGTTCATCGTTTGCGGAATTCTTGAAGGTGTTCGGGTTCAAGAGCTGGTTGAGCTGGCTCTGGGTGACGCTGTTGAAGACCTGCTCGCCCGCCTTCAGTCCCGCCTGGGCGGCGTGAAAGGCGGCTTGGCTGAGCTTGTCGTTCTGGGAGACGCGGTCCTCCATGGTCATGTAGAGCGAGGCGGCCAATCCGATCATGGTCAGCACCAGCACCACCAGGATCACCGTGATCAGTGCGGATCCCTTCTCTCTGGCAGCTCGCATGGCTAGTTCCCCAGAATTCGGTTCTGGATCATGACCGTGGCCGTGAGGCGATAGTGGTAGTAGCCCGCCGCGTAGATCGCCGCCGAGTTTTCCGGGTGGGTCACGGGCGCCACCTTGCCCCCGGGGCCGCCGAGGAAGGTGGGGATGGGCCGGGCCGACCGGGCCACCACCGTCACGCGCAGCCCTACCACGTTTTGGGCGTCATAGGTGTAGGCGCTGCCCTGCGTCGGCACATTGTTGATGTAGGTATTGGCTGGAAGGGCGGAAGAGAGCACCTGCTGCGAAGTATTCCAAATGGTTCCGTCCCTGTAAATATAGGCGATCTGAAGATCCTCCACGTTGTCGAGCAGGGGCGTGAAGGGATCGTTGGCCCCGGTGGTCTGCGTGGCCGGATTATAAAGACCCGGCACGTTGAGCTCCTCCAGCCGGGGAATCCCGGTAGTGGCGTCGGGAGCCACGCGGAAGGTCACGAACTGAACCCCGGCCATGATGTGGCAGGGATTGGTGTTGTCGTTGCAGGTAACGCTGTGCGACCCGCCAGGCGGGTTCATTCCGTTGGCCGGGCTGATCATAATCTGGGTGAAGGTAGAGGTAGAGGCAGGCGGGATGTTGCTGAGATTGCTGCAGCTGCTCGTGTGGAAGTTGGTGATGGTGTAGAATTGCCAATTACCCGTGGAATCCACGATCATGAAGGGGACGCTGTTGCATAAACCAGTGCCGATACAGGAGGGGTCGCAGCCCATGAGCCGCTGGAAATCAATGAGGTTTTGCGTATCGTCGGGACAGCCCTGGGAATAGTCGGCCACTTCAAAGTTGGCCGATTGGGAGCCCTTCGGTATCCAGTTGACGATGGCTAGGGGGCTGCTGCCCACGGACGGCTCGGCCACGGTGAGGATGTCCGTTCCCGGCATGGCCATACTCGCGTCGGTGACGTTGTCCCAGCACGTTTGAACGGGAGTGCCGCTGGCATTGTTATACCAGACCATGAGCGCGTTGGGGGCTGGATTGGCCTGGTGGACGAAGTTCATGTCCGAGGCGCCGCGCACGTAATAGGCGAGGTAGTCGATGGCCCTCCGCGCCGTCTGCCTCGGCTCGGCGAAGGCCTGCTGCTTCTGGGCGAAGGAGCGCATGGAGACGAGGAGGGTGCCAGACAGAACGAGGACGATCACCAGGATGAACATGGCGATGGTCACTTCCACCAAGGTAAAGCCTCGGCTCCGGCGGTCAGGCCGGGAGCTGGATGGCATAATCCACCTCCTTCCAGCGGATCTTGTTGCCCAAATATCGAGCGCCCGAGGCGTTCGAGGCGGTGGTGTTGGGAACCACCGAGATCGTTACGGTCATGAGGCCGTTGGTGGGGCCGGTGACGCTCACCTGGATGGTGTACCGGAGATTGGCGGGATCCACGATCCCCGTGGCGCTGGGCACGCTCGAGCTGGGCGGCCCCCAGTAGGGGTATTGCAGCCCCGATCCCGAAAGCTGGGTGATGGTCACCGAAGTTCCGGATGCGAGAGGAAAGGTGAGCCCCGTGGTGGTGGGAAGCGTCTGCTGGGTGCGCTGCATGTAGTTGAGGAGGTGGATCACGTCGGCCACCTGCTGGGCCTTGTAGGTCATGTCGGTGCGGGCGGCCGAGCCGAGGTTCTGCAGGTAGGCCATGGAAAACATGGAGAGGACCCCGATCATCAGGAAAAGCAGGACGGCCATGGCGATCAGGACCTCGAGCAGGCTGCTCCCTCCTTCTCCTTCGTGCTTTTCCCTTCGATCCTCCATGTCAGTACCTCACCTGAGTCGAGATGGTGTGCCAAATGGGATAGACCGTGATGTCGTACCGGAAGTGCGGGTTCAGCGTACCGTTAAGCATGGCCGAATGGGTGATGGAGAGGACGGCCGGCCTGGAGATCTGGGCGGGCGTGGCGGAAGCGGGATTGATGGCCCGCCCCATGGTATCGCAGTAGAGCAGGAGCGTCGTCGTGGAACCGCTT
>JAKBES010000073.1 GCA_021833665.1 Acidobacteriota bacterium | reverse complement strand
GGCCGGTGGGTTCGGCCGATCGGCGATCGGCCGCTGCGGACGATTGAGATGGCGGCCTTCGAAGATTCGCCGTCGGCGACGGCTCCCACGACGGGGGTATGTAGGGGAGGGCCACCGTGCCCTCCCGTCGCCGTTCATGCACCACCCCTGCGTCAGGGGCCGTGGCGGGCCGATGGGCTTCGGCCGATGCGAGCATCGGCCGCTACGAAGATTCGCCGCCGAGGGGCGGGGACGGGGCCCGGCCGTTACGGCAGGTGCGCCTTGATGAAGGCGCAAATCTCGCTCATGGCCCGGGTGGCCTCGGGGAAGAGGGGGGCGCACACGGGATAGCAATGAAAGAGGCCCTCGCCCACGCGCAGGGTGACGTCCACGTCGGCCTCGTTCGCCTTTTGGGCGAAGCGCACGGCGTCGTCGAGGAGGATTTCATCTCCTCCGGCATAGATGAGCAAGGGCGGGAGGCCGTGGAGGTCTCCGTAGAGAGGGGATATGAGCGGCAGGCCGGGATCGTTGCCCCCGGCGTAGTGCTTGCTGAAGGCCGTCCACGTACCCTCAGGGGACAGACATTTTCGAGCGTTGGCGGTATAGGACGCGCCCGTGCAGGTGAGATCGGTCCAGGGAGAGAGGGCCACGGCGGCCGCGGGAAGAGGGATGCCCCTGTCTTTGAGGGCAAGCAGGGTGGCCAGGCAGAGGCCCCCGCCGGCGGAATCTCCGGCGAAGACGATGCGGGAGGGCGCGACGCCTCGGGACAGGAGCCACTGGTAGGCCGTGACTGAATCATCGAGCGCCGCGGGGAAGGTGTGTTCCGGGGCCAGGCGGTATTCATACAGCAGAGCGGCCACGTTGGCGCCTTTGACGAACTTGGCCGCATGAACCCGGTGATCGGAACAGGACCCCGACACGTAGCCGCCGCCGTGGACGAAGAAGAGGACGTCGTCCTTCCCAGCCCCGGAGGGCACGATCCATTCCGCGCGAAGGCCGTCGGCCTGGACGGGCACCACCTCCATGCCCGCGGGAATCTTGCCGAACCGCTTCGCGCCCTCTTCGCATTGATCGCGAAAATGGAGGATGGATTCCCTGGCGTTCCAATCGACGGTTTCTTTCCTGAGCCGGAACTTCATCAGGTGGCTGTTCTTCAGGGTGAACAGCAGCAGGCGGCTTCGAAGGCTCGGCATGGGTTTCCCCCCCAAAATGCACGACGCTTGTTTGAGACGCACCCGGCAGGCGGCCGTGGCGAAGGAGCAAGCCTAGGCCTGGCCTCGGGCGGAAGTCAAGCGGAGGAACGTAGGCGGGGAAGGGCTCGCCCCTACAACGGCGACTCGTTGCCGCAGGAGGCCTCTCCTGAGGCCGATGCGTTCGGCCGATGCGAGCATCGGCCGCTGCGGAAGATTCGCCGTCGGCGACGGCTCCCACGACGGGGGTCCGTAGGGGAGGGCCACCGTGCCCTCCCGTCGCCGTCCATGCACCACCCCTGCGTCAGGGGCCGCGGCGGATGAGTGCCGGGGCGGCGGGCGTTCTTGCGGATGTCCGCTCCGGGCGATAGTCTGAGCGGGAGGCGAGCATGTGCGGACGCTTTACTTCGCGGCACGGGACGGGGGAGATGGGGATGCTCTTCGGGGCGGCGCCGGTGGGTGAAGCGCTGGGGCCGAGTTTCAACGTGGCGCCGGGCCAGCTCGTGCAGGCGGTGCTGGAGGCGGACGGCGCGAGGGTGCTCGTTCCCATGCGGTGGGGGCTCATCCCGTCCTGGGCCAAGGACGCGGCCATCGGCAACCGCCTCATCAACGCGCGGGCGGAGACGGTGGCGGAAAAGCCGGCCTTCCGCAAGGCGCTTCGAGAGCGGCGGTGCCTTATCGTGGCCGACGGCTTCTATGAGTGGAAGACGGAGGGAGGCCGCAAGCATCCCATGCACATCACCCTGGCGGACCGGGAGGTCTTCGCCTTCGCGGGGCTCTGGGAGCGGTGGACGGACCCCGGCGGGGAAACGGTGCAGAGCTGCGCCATCATCACGGTAGAGGCGAACGACTTCATGCGCGCCATCCATACGCGGATGCCCGCGATCCTGCCCCAGGAGAACGAAGCCGCCTGGCTGGACCCGTCCCAGAAGGACCCGGCGGCCCTCCTGCCCCTGCTGAGGCCTTACCCTTCCGAGGCCATGCGGGCCCGCGAGGTTTCCACCCGCGTCAACCGCCCGGGCAACAACTCCCCCCAGTGCGTCCTGCCCCTGGAGTGAGGCCTTCGGCCCCACTCCCTTCATGAACGGCACCTAGAAAGACCCGCGAAGGGCGACCGCAGGGCTGGCGCCGGCAGGCCCGGGGGGGGCGGTGCATAAACCGGTCATATTCAAAACGTTATGAAGGCCATGGCCCTGTGGAGGGCAAGGACAGGGTGTGGGGGGACGGATACGCCTACCCACTTGCGTGCCGTAGGTGCCGTGTGTGCGGATTGCGAATGGAAAGGCGAGACGCAAAGTGAAAGGCTAGACGCTAGACGCGAAGGAAAGGGCGTGAATGGGGGCCGGAGAGAATTGCGGATTTGGGATTTCGGATTTCGGAATGAAAAGAGGGTGAATGGGGGCCTTTGGAGGTTCGCGGTCGGCGACCGCTCCCACGGCGATGGGGGGCTCGGGGGCCGGCCTGGGTTGCCGCTTGCAGGTGGGCGAGCACTGCCGCGGGGACGGGCAGAGCGGGCCGTTGTGGGAGCCGTCGCTGACGGCGAAGGGTGGATCACCTCCAAGGGATCGGCCTTTGGAGGTTCGCGGTCGGCGACCGCTCCCACGGCGATGGGGGGCTCGGGGGCCGGCCCGAGGTTGCCGCTTGCAGGTGGGTGAGCACGGCCGCGGGGACGGGCAGGGCGGGCTGTTGTGGGAGCCGTCGCTGACGGCGAAGGGTGGATCACCCCCAAGGGATCGGCAACTACGGTGGATGAGGGGCAGGGGAAATCGGGAAAGCGGAAAAGCAGTCACCACCAAGACACCAGGAACTCCAAGGGAGAAAAGTGGAAGCGGGAGGAGAACACATGAGGATTTGGGATCCGGGGATGCGGGAGGGAGCGCCGGAGCCGCAGCGCCGTTCGTAGTCCCCTCATCCCATCTCCCTCATCACGGCACCAGAAACAGCCGATCCAGCCATAGCCGCGGGTTCACGTTCCGGTTGAGCTGGGCGGGGGCCTCGGCGAGACGGTCGGCGAGCCGCTGGAGGCCGCCCAGGCCCCGGGCCCTTCCCGCCGCCAGGAGGGCATCCTTCTGGTCCCGGTGAAGGCGCGGTGTCAGGCCCAGCCCGACGCGGATGGCGTCTCGGTTCAGGCTTAGGGCGAGGCCCGCCACGGCGCGGGGCGGCTCCTTGGCGAGGGCCTCCAGAACGGGATTCAGATCGGGAAAGGCCGCCGCCTCCAGCCCCTTCCCCATGAGCGCCACGAGGCCCGCGCGCAGGTCCATCAGAGCTTTGTCCTTGTAAGCCTCCAGGAGGCCGGGACAGCCGCCGGCCATGGCCAGGGCCAGCTCCCGGTCCTCGGCGGCGACGCCTCGCGCGTCGAGGGCCTTCGTCATCTCCTCGGCGGAGACGGGCTGAAGGGCGATCTCCTGGCACCGGGAGCGCACGGTGGGCAGCAGGCCTCCCGCGTGAGCGGCCACGAGGATGAACTGGACGTAGGCGGGCGGCTCCTCCAGGGCCTTCAGAAGGGCGTTCTGCGCGTTGGAGTTGAGGGCGTCCGCGGGTTCGATGAGAAAAACGAGGCGGCCGCCTTCGTAGGGCGGCAGGGCCAGGGGTTCCAAAACATCATCCCTGGCCTGGTCCACCACGATCTCCGACCGCAGCTTGTCCTTGTCGTTGCGCTCGAAGGTGATCTCGCGCAGGTCCGGGTGCAGCCTCCGCGCCGCCTTGCGGCATGGGCCGCAGATCCCGCACGCGCCGGGGCGGGGCGACTGGCACTCCAGCGCCGCGCCGATCATGCGCGCCAGGGTGGTCTTACCCACGCCCGCCGGACCCGTCAGGAGGAGGGTCTGGGGGAGAACGCCCCGCTCCAGACCCCGGCTGATGGACGCCACCTGGGCACCGTGGCCGATCAGTTCCTCGAACCGGATCGGGATGCGGATGTCCTGCGCGGGTATCTCAACCGGCTCTTTCTTCTTCTTCGCCATTTAGAGAAGACCCTTTACCGCCAAGGCACAAACGGCGCGAAGAGGGGCATGTCTTCTCGAACAAGAATCTCTGCTTCCCTTCGCGGCCCCGGCGCCTTCGCGGTTCAAGCTTCTGCCTTGCCCTTGTTCCCAGCCGCCGCGATGGAGGCCTGCCGGGCGACCATGCCGGCCAGGTCGCGGAAAGCCGCCGCCACGGCCGATTCGGGGGCGCCCAAGACCACCGGCGTGCCGTCGTCCCCCGAGAGGCGCACGGAAGGATCGAGGGGAATGGCACCCAGGAAGGGCACGCCCATTTCCTTGGCCGTCCGCTCGCCGCCGCCTCGGGAGAAGATGTCCGAAACACCCTGGCAGTGCGGGCAGACGAAGTAGGACATGTTCTCCACGATGCCCAAAATGGGCACGTTCACCTTCTGGAACATGGCCAGTCCCTTGCGGGCGTCCACGAGGGCCACCTCGTTGGGGGTCGTGACGATGACGGCGCCCGAGAGGGGCACCTTCTGCGTGAGGGTGAGCTGGGCGTCGCCCGTGCCCGGCGGCAGGTCCACCACCATGTAGTCCAGCTCGGGCCACGCCACGTCCTTGAGCAGCTGTTCGAGGGCCTTCATGACCATGGGGCCGCGCCAGATGACGGGCTCGCTTTGGTCCAGGAGGAATCCCAGGGACATGACCTGAAGGCCATGGACCTCCATGGGGAGGATGAGGTTGCGCGCCTCGTCGATGGCGGGCTTGGTGGTCACCCCCAGCATGACGCCCATGGAGGGCCCGTAGATGTCCGCGTCCAGAAGGCCCACGCGGGCTCCCGTCCGGGCCAGGGCCGCCGCGAGGTTGGCGGCCACCGTGGACTTGCCCACGCCGCCCTTGCCCGAGGCCACGGCGATGGTGATCTTCACCTGGGGAAGCAGGTTTTCGATGAGGGGGGCCCGGGAGGCGGCGGCCACCTGGGCGTCCATGATCACGTCAATGTGCTTGACTCCGGGAAAGGCCGCGCTCAGCACTTCCTCGGCCTGGGCCCTGAAGCGCTCCTTCACGGGGCACGCGGGGGTGGTGAGGACGATGCGCAGGGAGATGGCATCCTCCGAGGCCTTCACGTCCTTCACGAAGCCCAGGGTAACGATGTCTTTGTGGAAGTCGGGGTCCTCGATGACGCGCAGCGCGTCCAGGACGGATTGCTCGGTGATGGGCATGGGGTTCCTCTTTTCTAGGCTCGTGATGAGGAAATGAAGGGATGCGGAGATGAAGAGCGAAAGACATACCGGGGAGCCATGCTTATCCTCATCCCCCCATCTCGGAATCTCTTCATCTCGTCCCAGCTATTCCAGTGACCTCGTGGTGGTTCCGATGATCTTCAGCGCAAGCAGCTTGGCCTGGTCATACTCTCCCTTGGCCAGCAGGGTCCAAATCTCGGGACGGGAAAGCTGCGCCACGGCTTTTTCCCGGAAGGCCTCGTCGGTGGCACTTTCGAACACGAGGCCGCGCAGCTCCCCGGCCAGCTTGAGGAGGCCGCCGAAAAGGCCTCCCATTTCTCTCGCGAAGTCCTCCGCCAGCCCCGCCTCCCAGGGCCGGGCCCCGCCCGCGCCCCAGACGGCCATGGAGAGGGGCGAGCCCACGAACCAGACGGGGAACCGCACCGTTGTGCTCTTGGGATCAAGGGAGTCCCACAGGGGCACGCCGCTCCCTTCAAGCTCCCGCCGCGCCTCCTCGTACCAGGGCGCGGGGCAGGCCGACGTGATGAACACGAGGGAGGCCTGCCTCAGCGCGGGGCCGGTGGGAGACGCCGGGGTGATCTGGATGCCGGGAAACCGCTTCAGCTCTCCTCCCCCCGACGGCTCGTGCAGGGTCACGGGCCAGGCGACGCGGGAGAGGCTTTGCAGGACGGGGACCACCTCCGCTCCCGCGCCCAGAATGCGCGCGGGCCTGCCCGCCGGCGGCGACAGGAGGAGGGGGATCACGTCAGAGCCCCGCCGGGATCTGTGCCCGCAGGTTCGCGTAGAGGGGGAACCGCGCGCACATGAACTCCACTTCCGCGCGGATAGCCTCCAAGGTCCCCTCATCGGCCCGGCCTTTCAAAGCCCGGTCCATCCATCCGGCGATCTGGACCATCTCCTCCTCTTTCATGCCCCGCGTGGTGATGGCGGGGGTGCCCACCCGGACCCCCGAGGCGGTGAAGGGTTTCTGCGTGTCGAAGGGGATGGTGTTCTTGTTCACGGTCATGCCCGCCTTCTCCAGCGCGGCCTCCGCCTCCTTGCCCGTGATGCCCTGGCTGAACACGTCCACGAGGAGAAGGTGGTTGTCCGTACCTCCGGAGACGATACGCCAGCCCTTCTGGGCCAGCTCCCTCCCCAGGACTTTGGCGTTGGCCACCACTTGAGCGGCGTACGCCTTGAATTCAGGGGCAGCGGCCTCCTTGAAGGCCACGGCCTTGGCCGCGATGATGTGGACCAGGGGGCCGCCCTGGATGCCGGGGAAGACGGTCCGGTCCAGGTCCTTGGCGAAGGGCTCCTTGCACAGGACGAGGCCCGCGCGGGGACCACGCAGGGTCTTGTGGGTCGTCGAGGTGACGAAGTGGGCGTAGGGCACGGGCGACGGATGCACGCCCGCCGCCACGAGCCCGGCGATGTGGGCCATGTCCACCATGACCAGCACCTCGTGGGCCGTGGCCATGTCCCAGATCCGGGGGAAATCGATGAAGCGGGGATAGGCGCTCGCCCCCACCACCACGAGCTTGGGATGGTGCTCCTTCATGAGCCCTTCCAGGGCGTCGTAATCAATCGTCTCCGTGTCCTTGCGTACGCCGTACGGGATGAAATGGTAGAGCTTGCCCGAGAAGGACAGCGGGTGCCCGTGGGTCAGGTGGCCGCCGTGGCTCAGGTCCATGCCCAGCACCTTGTCGCCCGGCTGGAGGACCGCCATGTACACGGCCATGTTGGCCTGAGAGCCGCTGTGGGGCTGGACGTTGGCGTGCTCCGCGCCGAAGAGGGTCTTGGCCCGGTCGATGGCCAGGGTCTCCACCTTGTCGGTGTAAATGCAGCCGCCGTAGTATCGCTTGCCCGGGTACCCCTCGGCGTACTTGTTCGTGAACACGGAGCCCGCCGCTTCCAGGACCGCCTCGGAGACGAAATTCTCGCTGGCGATCATCTCCAGGTGGTCGTTCTGCCGGTGGGTTTCCGCCGCGATGGCCGCCCCAACCTCAGGATCGGCGCTCCAAATGGCTTCTAGCTTCATGGTTGCCCCCATGTAGGCGATTTATGTGACAAGAGTGAGGAGTGAGGAGCGACATCTATCACCTTTGGAACCGCTTTCCCAACCTCTTCCTGACCCTGTCCCTTGTCCCTTTCTTGCCTACTACCTAATTCCCCTATGGCCTATTGCCCTTCTTTCCGCTTTCCAATCCTACCGATCCATCTTCTCCACGCGCCGCTCGTGCCGCCCGCCCTCGAAGGGCGTCGCCAGCCAGACCTTCACCACCTCGTCGGCCAGGCCCTTGCCCATGAGGCGGCCCGGCAGGCACAGCACATTCGCGTTGTTGTGAAGGCGCGAGAACCGTGCCAGGTACAGGCCCGTGCAAAGGACGGCGCGAATGCCCTTGAACCGGTTGGCACTCATGCTCATGCCCACGCCCGACCCGCACACGAGAACCGCCCGCTCCGCTTCATGCCCCAGGACAAGGGCGCAAGCTTTCTGGGCATAATCCGGGTAGTCCACGGAGGCGGTGTCGTAGGTCCCCACGTCCGTCACGTCGTGCCCGAGGTCCGCGAGCACGCCTTTCACGTATTCCTTGAGTTCAAACCCCGCGTGGTCCGCACCGAGGGCAATTTTCATATCCAATCTCCTCAAGGGTTAACAATACCAGCCGAGCCTCGGGAAAGAAAGAGAGGTCAGGGGAACTCGGCGAAAGGGAGGGCTCAAGGTGTAAGGAATCGTAGGGGAGGGCCACCGTGCCCTCCCGCCACCGTGCCCTCCCGCCACCGTGCCCTCCCGCCACCGTGCCCTCCCGCCGCCGAGCCTCCTCCCATGGCCCGATCCCCCCGTCCGCCGATTGCTGGCGCTCGGCAAAAGGCCTATATTGAACATAAGGTTAGATGGTCTGGGGACACGATTTTCTCGGGGAATGGCCGAATCTTCACGCTGTCAATGGGAGGGGGTCATGAGAAGATACGTTTTCCAAAAAGGGGTCCTCGTCGTCGTGGCGGCCTTCGCGGCGCTGGCTTTCGGCCTGGCGCCGGGGGCCCAGGTTTCCTGGTCGAACCTCTACACCGAGTCCGCGGACGAGGCCTTTTACGGCGCGGCCCCGACGTCCGACGGGGGCTACGTGGCCTGGGGATGGACGCGCTCCTCCGGGGCGGGAGACTTCGACGCGTGGCTCGTTCGGCTGGGCCCGTCGGGGGACGTGGTCTGGCAGCGGACCTACGGAGGTCCGCTGGACGATACGCTCAGCGGGGTCCTTCTCCTCGATGATGGCGGCTTCCTGGCCTTGGCGGACACGAACTCCTTCGGCCAGGGCGGTTACGACGCCTGGGTGCTCCGTCTCGACGCCTCGGGGAACGTCCTATGGCAGCGGACCTACGGAGGCCCCGGCGACGAATGGGCCGGGCTCGGGACACCGGCCGGCGACGGCGGGTTCATCCTCTCCGGGTACACGGACTCCTCGGGCGCGGGCCAGCAGGATGTATGGGTCCTCAAGATCGGCGCCGACGGCCATATCGTTTGGCAGAAGACCATCGGTGGAACGGGCCAGGAGTGGCCCTACAGCATGCTGCCGGTCCAGGACGGATTTCTGATCGCCGCGGCGAGCTACGCGAGCGGGGGCCACGAATCCGGCTTGCTCATCAAGCTGGACGGATCGGGAAATGTGCTCTGGGAGCGCCTCTATGCCAATTCGGCCTTGTCCCTCTACTTCAACGGGATCACACCGTTTGCCACCGGGGGCTTTCTCCTCTGGGGCCCCACCTCCGAGGGAGGGGGAGGCGACAACTTGTGGATGGCCAGGCTCGACGACACGGGCGCCATTCTCTGGCAGAAGGCCCTGGGAACCCCGTACACCGACTGCATGGACGACGCCTTCGCGACGCCGGACGGAGGGTGCGTCCTCGCGGGGTACAACTACCCCTACCCCAG
This sequence comes from Acidobacteriota bacterium, assembly GCA_021833665.1. Lineage (GTDB taxonomy): Bacteria > Acidobacteriota > UBA4820 > UBA4820 > DSQY01 > JAKAJA01. The sequence continues at coordinate 5,183 of JAKBES010000073.1, read as the reverse complement.
CGAACCGGGCAATGCGGACATGTGGGCCATCAAGGTGGACGGCTCGGGGAACCTTCTCTGGCAGAGGAACTACGGCCAGAGCGGTTGGGACATCGCCGACGGCGCAAGCCTGGCCAACGACGGCGGCCTACTTCTGTCCGGGAGGATGACATCGGGCGGCGCCTATCATGCCTGGCTTCTCAAGACGGCCGCCGACGGCACGACGGATTCCTCATGCACGTTCGCGGGCCCGTCCACCGCCACCCTTGGCGCGGCGTCCGCCATCATGTCCGACCTCACTTTAGCCCCGCTGGCCGGCACCGCGGTGGAGGGGGCCGTATCCGCGCCCGGCGCCGCCGCAACGGTGGGGACGCAGTACTTGTGCGCCTCGGCTGGCACCTGCACGGTGGCTTGCACCGTCACGGCGCCGGCCTCCCTCGCCCTCGGGGACCAGGCGGCCTTCTCGGCCAAGGCCGCGCCCCAGCATTGCGCCGGGCTCGCCACCTTCACCTGGGACTTCGGCGATGGCGGCACCTCCACCCTTCCGAACCCGGTCCACAGCTACGCCACGAACGGCCAGTACACCTGGACCTTGACGGCCACGTCGGACGGCGTCTCCTGCACCAAGACGGGCTCGGTCACCGTCACGAGCCCACCCGTCATCACCGCCATGACCAAGGCCGGGAATCCCTTCCGAATCATCGTCAAGGGGAGCAACCTTCAAAGCGGGATCAAGGTTTACATCGGCGGAGCGGCGTGGACCAACGTGGTGCGTCCCGGCGATTCGGCCCTCAAGATCAAGGGCGGCGCGTCCCTGAAGGCCGCCGTGCCCAAGGGTGTCTCCAAGGAGTTTCGCTTCGTCAATTCGGACGGGGGAGAAACCGTACTGACCTGGCACTGGTGACGTCTGAAGGCAGAAAGGGAAAGGCGGAGCTCGGAGTTCGTGTAGGGGAGGGCCACCGTGCCCTCCCTCCCCCGTGTTGGTACCACCGCGGTACCGTCACCAACGCGGGCGGGGACGGTGCCCCGCCCCTACGGATCCAGGAACCCGTAGAGATTCTTCCTCATCCCGGCATCCCCTCATCTCGGCATCTCCGCGTCTCGCCTAATCGCGTCTCGCCCCATCTCGTCTCTCCCCTTTCCCCCCCCAAAAGGAAGGCGGCCCGCCGATTGCTCGGCGGGCCGTGGACCAGGGAGGAGGGGAAGGGAGGGGTTACTTGATAGGCTTGGGAGCCTTGGGGTTGGTGGTCTTGGTCTTCTGCCAGGCCTTGGGGTTCATCTTTTTGTGGGCCACCTTGGTCTGAGCAGGCTTGGCCGTTCCCTCGGGCTTGGTCTGAGGCGTGCCCTGGGCGAAGAGCCCTAAGGTCATCAGTCCGGCGAGAGCGGCGGTCATGAGCTTTTTCATCGTTGCAGCCTCCGTCACACGACATTCACTTTGTAGCAATGGCCGTGCCAAGAGCCGAAATCCGCGTGAAAGGCCGCGTAGGAGAGGTTGCACGGCCTAGAAGGGGGCCGAAACAGACCGAGGGGTGCGCGCCACATCGGCGTGTCCCGCTGTGCCAAGATGGCGCACCTCCCTCCTCATGCGCCCGACAAGGGCCTCCGCGTCGTGGGCGCAGATGTGCAAAGGGCGAGCGGCACGAGACCGCCGCCGGGGCTTCCCCGGCACCTTCCCCGGTGGCACAATGAGGGCCGTGAACACATCGGGCGTGGCGTCCTCGGCCCTCGTCCCGCCATCAACCACGAGAGGAGTCACACATGGATGGCCCCGACAAGAAGAGTCCCCGGCGCCAGTGGGAAGAGCGCACCCTCAAACCCCACCAGAGCCGTCACCCCGAGCGGGACGTGGAGTTCTCCACGGTCTCCTCGCTTCCCATCGAACCCCTCTACTCTCCCGAGGACCTGGACACGACCGATTTCGACCGCGACATCGGATGGCCCGGCGAGTACCCCTACACGAGAGGGGTCCAGCCCACCATGTACCGGGGCCGGCTGTGGACCATGCGCATGTTCGCCGGCATGGGCACGGCGGAGGACACGAACGCCCGGTTCAAATACCTTTTAAACCAGGGTCAAACGGGCCTTTCGACGGCCTTTGACCTCCCCACGCTCATGGGCCGAGATTCGGACAGCCCCCTGGCGGACGGCGAGGTGGGCAAGGAGGGTGTGGCCGTCGCCACCCTGCGCGACATGGAGATCCTCTTCGACGGCATCCCCCTGGGCGACGTCTCCACGTCCATGACCATCAACGCTCCCGCCGCCGTGGTCTACGCCATGTACCTGGCGGTGGCCGAGAAGCAGGGCGTGCCCCTGCGCAAGCTGCGCGGCACCATCCAGAACGACATCTTCAAGGAGTACATCGCCCAGAAGGAGTGGATCTACCCTCCCGAGCCGAGCGTGCGCCTCATCGTGGACACCATGGAGTACTCGCAGGAGCACGTGCCCCAGTGGAACACCATCTCCATCAGCGGCTACCACATCCGCGAGGCGGGCAGCACGGCGGCCCAGGAGCTGGCCTTCACCCTGGCGGACGGCATCGGCTACATCCAGGCGGGGATCGAGCGGGGCATGGAGGTGGACGACTTCGCCCCGCGCCTGAGCTACTTCTTCAACTCCCACAACGACTTTTTCGAGGAGATCGCCAAGCTCCGCGCGGCCCGCCGCATCTGGGCCCGCCAGCTCCGCGAGCGCTTCGGCGCCGAGGACCCCCGCTCCTGGATGCTCCGCACGCACGTGCAGACGGCGGGGTGCTCCCTCACCGCCCAGCAGCCCATGAACAACGTCGTGCGGGTGACCATCCAGGCCCTCGCCGCGGTCCTCGGCGGCTGCCAGAGCCTCCACACGGACTCCATGGACGAGACCCTCTGCCTGCCCAGCGAGCAGGCCGTCACCGTGGCCCTGCGCACCCAGCAGATCATCGCCGAGGAGAGCGGCGCCGCCAACACCATCGACCCGCTGGCCGGCTCCTACTTCGTCGAATCCCTCACCAACGAGATGGAGCGCCAGGCCATGGGGTACATCACCAAGATCGACGAGATGGGCGGCATCATCAAGGCCATCGAGGCGGGCTATCCCCAGCGCGAGATCGCGGAGGCGGCCTACGTCTACCAGAAGCAGGTCGAATCGGGCGCCAAGACCATCGTGGGCCTGAACAAGTACACCATGCCCGAGGAGACGCCCATTCCCCTCCTCAAGATCCTGCCCGAGGTGGAGGCCAAGCAGAAGGCCCGCCTCGCCGAGGTCAAGCGCACCCGCGACGGCAAGGCCGTCGCCTCCACCCTCCACGCCCTCACGGCCGCGTGCAGGACATCCGGCAACCTCATGCCCGCCATCCTCGACTGCGTCCGCGCCTACTGCACCGTGGAGGAGACCAGCAACGCCATGAAGGACGTGTTCGGCGAGTACCGGGAGACAAGCGTATTTTGATCGCGGATTTCGGATTTGGGATTTGGGAAGGAAACAGGAAATGACCCGCGAGTAAGCTGGTCCATTTCGAAATCCGAAATCCCAATTCCCAAACTCTTCAGAGGGCTTCCCCCATGGAATGGATCCTTGGAGTGGCGATCGGGATCGGGCTGGCGGCGGCGTGCGGGTTCCGGATCTTCCTGCCGCCCTTGGTCCTGAGCATCGCGGCGATCGCGGGGCACCTTCCCCTGACCCCAGGCTTCCAATGGGTGGCTACGTGGCCGGCGCTCACGGCATTCGCCGTGGCCACCGCCCTTGAAGTGGCCGCCTACTATGTCCCCTGGCTGGACAACCTGCTGGACACGGCCGCCACGCCCATCGCCGTCGTGGCCGGTGTCCTCATCTCCGCCTCAACCATGACGGACGTGAGCCCCTTTCTGAAATGGACCCTGGCGGTCATCGCCGGGGGAGGCGCGGCGGGCCTGGTTCAGGTGCTCACGGTGAAGACGCGCCTCCTTTCCACGGCCTTCACCGGCGGCCTCGCCAACTGGGTCGTGGCGACGGCCGAGACGGCCGCCTCCTCCTTCCTCTCCATCCTCGTCGTCCTCATCCCCATCCTCGCCATCGCCCTCCTCCTCGTCTTCCTCGCCTTCGCCTCATGGCGCATCGCGCGAAAAAGGACGGCCTGAGCTCGCTCCGGGAACTGGGGACCTAACAGGCTGTTGAGAATCTCGCATGGGCCGCGCGGAAGCGGCCGAGGGCGGAACGGCAGTTCCCATTGGATCAAGTTGGTAGTAAGATGAGCACGATTCACGTTGGATGACGCGCCCTTATTCCACAGGGTGACGAATGCGGGATGAGTTTTCGAGGGGAAGCCAGACTGCCCAATCGCTGAGGAGGAATCTGGACGAAACGGGAATACTGCGGCAGGTTTTCGCGCGTCCGAACGCGGAATACTTTTTTGACAAATGGGGGACCCGTCTCATGCAAATCATGATGAACTCAATCAGGTTGTTGAAATGCGGCACGCCGGGCCGGCCGCGGTATTTTGCGGTGGTGCTGGCCGCGCTGGCGCTGGCGGCCTCGGCCTTGGCCGGCACCAACGTGTGGACCACGGGAGGCCCCGTGGGGGGCAACACCGTCTGGACCATGGCGGCCGATCCGAACAACGCCAGCACGCTCTACGCGAGCATCCTGTACGGCCCCCTCTACAAGACGACGGACGGCGGTGCGACGTGGAGCCAGCTTCCCCTCTCCGTCCCGTCCATGAACACCATCGGGGCCGTCACGGTCGATCCCACCAACTCCAGCGTCGTCTACGCAGCCTGGTACGGCATCGCCAAGAGCACCAACGGCGGCGCCACCTGGTCCGGCTTCTCCAATCCGGCGGCCTACATCGGCACCATCGTGGTTGATCCCACGAACCCCTCTCTCGTGTACGCCGGCGGCAACGGCTACGGGATCTACAAGAGCACGAACGGCGGCGGCACGTGGAACCCGGCCAACACGGGGCTCACCAACAACGGCGTCTTCGCCATCGTCATGGCCCCCGGCACGCCCCAGACCCTTTACGCGGCCACGGACGGCGGCGGCGTCTTCAAAAGCACGGACGGGGCGGCCACGTGGGCGCCAGCCAACAGCGGCCTCGCCAATCTGGGAACCAGGGGACTCACCGTGGACCCGGCGACCGGAACCCTGTACGCCGCCACGGCCGGCAGCGGCGTCTACAAGAGCACCGACGGCGCCGCGAGCTGGACCGCCGCCGGCCTCGCCGGAGGCAATTTGTCGAGATTTTCGCC
>JAKBES010000072.1 GCA_021833665.1 Acidobacteriota bacterium | reverse complement strand
GAGCAAGCCGAGCATCCTGGTTTTCAAGCCCGGTCTCGGCGGTCCGGCCGTCTCCCCGGCGGCCTTGAGCTTCTCGATCCAGACTTGGGCGTGGGAGCGCTCCACCCCGGCCAGCTCCCTAAAAATAGAGGCCCTCTCCTCGTTTTTCTCGGCCTCGGCCATGCTCTCGTAAAGCACCGCCGCGTCGAGCTCGTCCTTCAAATTCATCCGAAACCGCGCGATGTCCGCCTTCGACGCGAGCGGGCTCTCGCCGTGAGCGCCGTCTTGGGTCATGGTCCGCCTTCCTCCCGCTTAGGGTGAGAACATTAGGAGGTGAGGACGTACGAACCTGGGAGGGAACGGCGCAGACCCCGATAAGTCATCGTTCACAACCCTGCCCGCTTGTCCTGCTCTCTCCCGCTCGATCGTTGTGGTGCCAGAGCCGGGGATCGAACCCGGACAGCCTTTCGGCCGAGGGATTTTAAGTCCCTTGCGTCTGCCAGTTCCGCCACTCTGGCTACGCTGAGTATAGCGCGGTCAAGATGAACGCCATATACATGCGGCATGCGTTTCCAGATCGTGTCCACATGGCGGCCGCCCAGCGCGCCACCTGGTACACGCTCCGGCACACCTTCGCTTCCCGGCTCGTTCCATCGGGCGTGAACCTCCTCACCGTCAAGGAACTCTTGGGGCATTCAACCTTGGTTATGGTCATGAGGTACGCCCACCTCGCCGACGAAAACCTTAAAGCCGCCGTTGATACCCTCACGGCGGACCCCTAGTTGCAGAAAAGTTGCAGTGACCCCGGCGAGGGCTTCGAGGGAGCGGAGCATGAACCCCTCTAACTACCTGTCTTTGGTGGGGAAAGAGTGTGGAGGCGCCGACCGGATTCGAACCGGTGATGGGGGCTTTGCAGGCCCCTGCCTTACCACTTGGCGACGGCGCCCCACAGCGTTTAAGTATGACGGGGAGGGGCCTTTGCTGTCAACTCGCGGCCCTTAAAGAGGGGGAGATTACGCGGTCCAGGGGCGAGGGACGACCCGCGAAAGGGCTACTCAGAGTCCCGTTGCCCCATCTCAGAGCCTCCTCATCTCCGCATCTCGGCATTTCTTATCACCCACCCAGAAGGGCCGCGGCGCAGGTGAGGGCCTGCATGTGCTCCCTTACGTCGTGGACGCGGAAGAGGAAGGCGCCCTTGAGGAAAGCCGCGGTGTGAAGGGCGAGGGTGCCGGGGAGGCGGCCGGTGACGGGAGCGCCCGTGAGAACGCCGATGGTGCTCTTGCGAGAGGCCCCTACGAGGACGGGGTATCCCAGGGAGACGAGAGATTCCAGGTGGGCGATCAGGGCGAGATTGTGCTCGGGCCTCTTGGAGAACCCGATGCCCGGATCCACCACGATGTGTCCCGGGCCCAAACCGGCCCGCTCCGCGGCGTTTGCGCGGGCGTGCAGTTCGGACGCCACCTCCGCCGCCACGTCCCCGTAGGCCACCTGGTCCTGCATGGTTTTAGGCCGGCCGCGCATGTGCATGAGCACCATCGATGCTCCTCGCCCGGCACAGAGGGTAAGGATGGCGGGATCGAAGGTCCCTCCGGAGATATCGTTGACCATGTCCGCGCCCGCATCCAGGGCGGGAGCGGCCACGGCGGCTTTGGTGGTATCCACGGAAAGGACCGTCTCCGGCAAGGCCTTGCGCAGGCCAGCCAGGACGGGCAGGAGGCGGCGCAGTTCCTCTTCGCCGGAGACGGGGTCGCTGCCGGGGCGGCTCGACTCCCCTCCAATATCCAAGATGTCGGCGCCCTCATCCGCCAGCTTCACGCCGTGGGCCACGGCGGCGGCAGAGTCGAGAAACTTCCCGCCATCCGAGAAGGAATCGGGGGTGACGTTGACGATCCCCATGAGGAGGAAGGACCGGTCCCGGAGAAGGTCCCGGCCCCGGCATACCAAGCCGCCGGCAGGCCTGGGGCGGGTCGCGGCGCCCGGGACCTGCGGAAGGCTGGTTTCCATATCCTAGGCGGGCTCGGGCATGGGGGGAGTTGCGGAGGGCCGCGGTGCGCTCGTCTCCGCGACCTTGGCTTCCGCCGGCTCGGGGGAGGGTCCCGAGGGCGGAATGACGGGGCGGATCCGGGGCTCCTCGCCCCTGAGCAGGGCTTCAAAGTCCTCCTTGTCCAGGACCTCCCGCTCCAGGAGGGCGTGGATGATCCGGCCCATATCCTCTTTGTGGTCCATGATGATTTGCTGGGCCTTCTCCTTGGCGGCGAGAACGATGCGCTTCACTTCCTGGTCGATCTCCCGGGCCGTTTCTTCGCTGTACTGGCCCCGTCCCTGGGATTCCCAGAAGGGCGCGAAAGGCATGCTCTCGGCCCGGTAGCTCAATGGCCCCAGCTTGTCGCTCATACCCCAGGACACGACCATGTTCCGGGCCATCTCGGTGGCCTTTTCGAAGTCGTTGCCGGCCCCGGTGGTGATGGAACCCAGGAGGATCTCCTCCGCCGTTCGACCGCCCAGCATGACGGCGATCTCCGCCTCCAGATACTCCTTGGAATAGTTGTACTTATCGTCCATGGGGAGCTGCTGGGTAAGGCCCAAGGCCATGCCCCTGGGGACGATGGTCACCTTGTGAATGGGATCGGCGTTGGGGAGGAAATTGGCCACGACGGCATGGCCCGACTCATGGGTAGCAACCACCTTCTTATCTTGCTCTGAAAGGACGAGGGACCGCCGCTCGCTGCCCATCATCACCTTGTCCTTGGCGAACTCGAAGTCCTCCATGGCTACGCCTTTGCGGGCCAAACGGGCGGCGCGGAGGGCCGCTTCGTTGGCCAGGTTGGCCAGGTCGGCGCCCGAGAAGCCGGGCGTTCCGCGCGCCACCACGGACAGGTCCACGTCGTCCCCGAGCTTGAGCGTCCGCACATGGACACCCAGGATTTCCGTCCGGCCTTTCAGGTCAGGACGGGGCACGACGATGCGCCGGTCAAAGCGGCCGGGGCGCAGCAGCGCCGTGTCCAGGACGTCTGGACGGTTGGTGGCGGCGATGATGATGACGCCCTCGTTGGCGTCAAAGCCGTCCATCTCCACCAAGAGCTGGTTCAGGGTCTGCTCGCGCTCCTCGTGGCCCCCCATATTGCCCATGCCCCTGTTGCGGCCCACGGCGTCGATCTCGTCGATGAAGACGATGCACGGCGCGTTCTTTTTGGCCTGCTCGAACATGTCCCGCACGCGGCTGGCCCCCACGCCCACGAAGAGCTCGACGAACTCCGAGCCGGAGATGGAGAAGAAGGGCACGCCCGCTTCCCCGGCGATGGCTTTCGCCAGGAGGGTTTTGCCCGTCCCAGGGGACCCCATGAGGAGGACGCCCTTGGGGATCTTCCCGCCGAGCTTCTGGAACTTCTGGGGATCTTTGAGGAAGTCGATGATCTCGTACAGCTCCTCCTTGACCTCCTCGATGCCGGCCACGTCCTTGAAGGTGATCTTGTTCTTGCCCTCGGCCACCATGCGAGCCTTGGATTTCCCGAAGGAGAAGGCCTTGTTGCCGCCCTGCTGCATCTGCCGCATGAAAAAGAACCAGAAGCCGATGATGAGGACCACGGGGAGAATGTAGAAGAGGGCGAAGATGTACTGGGAGGAGTTGGGCTCGGAGGCGCTCACGTCCACGCCTTTGGTCACGAGGGTCGGGGTGTAGTTCTGGAGGTCGGGAGGGAGGTTGGTGGAGTAGTTGGTGGCTCCGTCCACGGGCTCCTTCAACACGCCCTTCACGGTGGTGCCCTTGATGACGGCGGTCTTGACCTGGCCTTGGGCCACGAGCTGGTCGAATTTGCTGAAGGGGAGCTCCGTCTCCTTGAGGCTGGCCTTGCGCAAGAGGCCCACCGACACGATGATTACGACGAAGATCAGCGCCCAGAGCATGAGATTGCGGAGCTGCTGGTTCACGGTTTCTCCTTTGGGGGCCGCCCGCGGGGGAGAGGAATCGGCCCCAGGGTGACACGACGGGCTTGGCTGAATCGCCCCCCGTGGTGGCGCACGCCCTTACGGCCGCGTGCGCCCCTGCACTTCAGGCAACGCCGAAGGGGGCCGCCTCATTCCGGTTCGACCCAAGTGATGTAGGGCAGGTTCCGGTAGCGTTCCTGCCAGTCCAGCCCGTAGCCTACCACGAACTTGTCGGGGACGGTGAAACCGCGGTAGTTGACGGGCACGTCGAGCTTGCGCGCGGTGGGTTTATCTAAAAACGCCGCCACCCTGATGGACGCGGGGGAGCGTTCCACCTCCAAGTGCTTGATGAGGTAGTCCAGCGTGATGCCCGTATCGACGATGTCCTCCACGATGAGGGCATGCTTCCCCGCCAAATCCAGGCGCGAGGTGAAGAGGATGGACGCGTGCTTCCCGTCCACCTGGCTCTTCATTTCGATGAGGGCGAGGCGGACGTCGCCCGTGAGGCGGCGCATGAGATCCGCCAGAAACGGAATGGATCCCTTGAGCACGGCGCACAGGACCAGGGACTGTCCCCGGTAGTCCAGGTCGATCTGCGCCGCCAGCTCATCGACCCGCTGCCGGATCTGCTTCTCGGTGAACAGGATGCCCGTGGCAAGCCTCATGAGTGTCTCCTTCGCTCGGAACCGGAGGCGGGTCCGATGCGGATGCCGTCCTTGTCCCTCGTGCCTTCCCATCCTCCCGGGAGAGCCACGATCCCTCCCGGAGCCAAGGCTCTCAGTGCCCAGAGCGCCCGAAGGTGGCGCTCCGTGATCCCGCGCAAGTGGCCGCGCGCTTCCCGGATGCCGCCCCTGAAGGCTTCCAGTGCCTGACCTTCCCCGAGCCCCTCAAGGGCCTCTGCATCATAATATAGAGTGCCGGCCTGGAGGGCCGCAATCTTTGGAACTTGGAGCGGGGCGGCCTCACGGGCCAGCCTGGCCAAGGCCGCCAGGCGCCGGGAGATGCCCGGAAGGGCCGATTCGAGGCTCGGCAGAACCTCGTGCCTCACGCGGTTGCGCAGGTACCGAAGGTCCCGGTTGGTGGAATCTTCCAGCCAGAGCAAGCCGCACGCGGCGGCCGCCTCGCGAAGCTGATGGCCGGAGAAGGTCAGCACCGGACGCACGACCCGGCCCGCCACGGGATGGATGCCCGCCAAGCCCTGGATGCCGGTCCCGCGCGCGATGCGCATGAGGACGGTTTCGGCCTGGTCGTCCAGCGTGTGCGCCGTGGCTACCCAATCCCAGCCACCGCGGACCCGCATGGCCTCCAGCGCGCCGTAGCGTCCCTCGCGGGCCCACTCCTCCGTGCTCTGGCCCCGGGCCGGCTTTCCAGGGAGCTTTCTCATGAAAAAGGGAAGGCCCATGGCCTTCGCGGCGGCCGCCACCGCCTCCGCGTCCCGGTCGGCCTCTTCGCCCCGAAGGTTGTGGTGGACATGCGCCATTCCGAGCGTCAGGCCGGGGCGAGGCCTGGCGGAAAGAAGGAGCGCCAGAAGGCCCATGGAATCGCCCCCGCCCGACACCGCCACCAGGACGCCGTCGCCATCCTTAAAAGGAAGGCTCTTCAGGTCGCGCCGAAACTGCTTAAGGGAAGGGTGGTGGCGGTGCAGGGAGTCGAACCCCGGACACAACGGATATGAGCCGTTTGCTCTAACCACCTGAGCTACACCGCCACGGTCCGGGAGTATACGCGGATGTGGCTTCAGATGTCAATTGCTGTGCGGGGCTTGGGTGCTCCAGGCCGCGCGCCCACGGGCCCATGAAGTCAAGGAACTCGCAGGCGCTTGGGCTGGTCATGACTTCCTCCATCAAGGGGTCACGGACGGCGGCCGCTCGAACTCTCTTCGGGGGCGAGTCACCGCTGATCCAGCATCTGCCACAGATACCAGCAGGCGAAACTGCGGTAGGGCCGCCACGGGTCGCCCATGGCCTCCGCCTCCTTGGCGGAGGGCAGGGCGGGCAGGCCCAACACCCATTGGAGGGCCTTGCGGACCCCCAGATCCGCGGCGGGCCAGACGTCCGGACGGCGGAGGGCAAAAATCAGCGCCATGTGGGCGGTCCACGGGCCGATCCCCTTCACCTTCACCAGGGCCGCCTCCACCTCCTCGTCAGGCAAGGAAGGGAGGGTGGCGAGGTTCAGTCTCTTGGAGAGGATGGCGTCGCCCAAGTCGCGAATCGAAGCCATCTTGGCCCGGGAGAGGCCCACGGCCTTGAGTTCCGCGTCCGTGTGCCGGACCAGCCGCCTCGGATCAGGGAATCGCGCCCCCTCCAGGGCCTGAAACCTGGCGAAGATGACGCTGGCCACTTTGCCGGAGAGCTGCTGGCTCACGATGGCCGCCAGAAGATTCGCCAGAAGGTTCTCGCGGGAATATTCGTGGAACCTCGGCGGTCCCACTTTCTGGATGACGGGCTTGAGAAGAGGGTCCTTTCTCAGCTTGGCGAGTGCCTTTTTCGAGAGGTCGTCCATGAGTCCCTCCGGGCCATAAGGATGGAGTCAACGAGCCAAGGAGTCAACGAGGGTGCTTGCGGAAGCCTCCTCGGTACCGACCCGGCACATTCCCTATCCCTTCAGTCCCGCGTCTCATCATGCGTGCCCTTCAGCGGCGGCGCAAGGAATGGTACGCTGGGAACTCACAAAGGAGGTTTCATGTCGAAGGTCACGCTGCACACGAACAACGGCGACATTGAGCTGAAGCTTTACGACGACAAGGCCCCTAAGGCCTGCGAGAACTTCTCCACGCACGCCAAGAACGGCTACTACGACAAGGTCATCTTCCACCGGGTCATCCACAACTTCATGATCCAGGGCGGCGATCCGTCGGGCACGGGGCGCGGCGGCAAATCCATCTGGGGCGGCACCTTCGAGGACGAGGTCCGCAACGGCCTGAGCTTCGACCGGAAGGGCCTTCTCGCCATGGCCAACGCGGGTCCCTCCACCAACGGCAGCCAATTTTTCATCACCCTGGCGCCCACCGCATGGCTCACCGATAAGCACACCATCTTCGGCGAGGTCGTGGGCGGCATGGACGTGGTGGAAAAAATCGGCACGTGCGACAAGGGCCCCGGCGACCGGCCCGTGAAGGACGTGGTCATCGATCGGTGCACCGTGGACAAATAGCCCCTTACTGCAAAGGCACAAAGGACACCCAAAGGGCTTTAGAGCGGGTCTTGGGCCGCGCGGCGTGGGGCCCCAATCAGGGCCGAGGCCGCCCGGCGTGAGTTACCCGTGTGCGCCCCTCCTTTTGCTAAGTGGCGTCTCCTTGGTGTCCTTCGTGCATTTGCAGTGAGCAGGTTTCTTCTTTACTGTTCCTCGCTCTCAACCGTGAGCCACCTTGCGGCGAGGAAGACCACGGCCATGATCGCGTATCCGGCGGCCCAGGGCCAGGCGGGGGCTAGCGCGATCACGGTGTCGCCGGCGGTCCACCGGTAGGAGTGCATGAGGCCCGCGGCGGACAAGAGCGCCCCCGTCATGCACCACAGGCTGGCCTGAACGAACTTGCGCTCAATGATCGCCACCGTGGCCGCCGCCAGGATCATGGCGCTGAAGATGAAGCCCTGCTCCAGGGCAAAAGCGCCGTGGATCCACGTGTCTGAGCCGTGGAAGGCCTGGACGAGGGCCTCGGTGAAGGGGTGCTCGGGGGTGCCCAGCCCGGCGGCCCGCAGGCCGTTCTTGGCCATCATGGCCCCCCACGCGGCGAGGGCCGGAAAGAGGCCCATGACCACGGCGGGGGCGTGCTCCCGCGGCGTGGCCGAGAAAGCCTGGGCGGCGATGACGATGCCGATCCAAAGGACGATGGCCATCCCCGCGTCCACGGGGACGGCCCATGCGATGTATGAGAAGCTCCCCGTGAGGCAGACGAGGGTGAAGAAGGCGCCGTTGAGGACGCTGTAGCCCGCCCGCGCGCCCAGCGACTTCCAGCCCGGGTGGCCGATGTAGAGCGTGGTGGGGAAGCAGGATCCGAAGCAGGCCGCGGCCACCGTCCCCATGCCATTCACGGCGAGGCTCGGCGCCGTGGGGTAGCTGTCCCCCGCGGCCTCCGCCGATTCGATGTTCTGGAGGGACCCCACGAGGGTGAAGAGGCCCATGGGGAGGATGACCGAGATGTAGCCCCACCAGCCGCCCGAGGTGAAGGTGGAAAGCACCTCACCGATCGCGGGCACGGGGAGGTAGAGGCCCGCTCCCGTGGGGGCCGCCGCACCGGGCGCGATGCCCATGGCCCAGGCGATGAGCGTCCCCGCGCTGACCGCCACGAGCCCGCCGGGCAAGCCTCCTTTGAACTTCACGCGCCCAAAATAGGTGACCAGGATGATCCCCAGGGTCGTGAGTCCGATGACGGGCCGTGCATAGGTGCGAAAGAGGAACCCGAGCGAGATGAACCCAAGGGCGATGCCCGACAGGGTCGAGAGGAGCGCGGCCCGCGGCGTCGCCCTGCGGATGCGCTCCGCCACGAACGCGCCCGCGAACTCGATGAGGCCGCAGCACACCGTAGCCACCAGTCCCACGCGCCAGGCCGTCCGGGCAGGGTCAGGGTCCCCCGCGGCCTGGGCGGCGAGCTTGGCGGGCAGCATCACGAGAAATACGAAGGCGAAAAGGGAGACGGTGTTGATGCCGTAGGGCAGGGCGCAGACGTCGGTGCGTCCCGTGCGGAGGGCGAGCCGCCGCGCCTGCCAGGCATAGAAGAGGTTGCCCACGAGGAGGGACACGGCGACCCCCGGTAGGATGCGGCCGTAGACCAGCGCCTCGGGAAACCCCAAGACGCCCACGCACAGGGATTCGATGAGGAGCACCTGGACGAGGTTGTCGAGGGCCAGGCCGAAGAAACCGTCGATGTCCCCCTTGACGAGCCACTTCATGGGAGGAGGGCCCTTTCGGGAGCAGGGACCGGGGAGCGGGGAGCAGAAGGAAAAACCATGCCTGGCGTTTCGAGGTTCATTGCGCCGTCTCCTCATCACCTCATCCGGACGATTGCACGCCCAGGCCATTGTAGCGGATGGGCTGGATGCCCCGCCAAGGGGTGGCCCGGCCTTGACTCAAAGAGCTTTGATTTCATAGAATTAGGCTTGAAGGGGTAGGGCTCTTCACGAGGGGGGTTCATGGACGAGAACGCACCCAAGCGAGTGGTCACTGTTCGCGTGGCCCATTCTCGGGAAGAGGCGGAGCGTTTCGACCGGGAATGGTGGGAGCAGTTCACACCCGACCAGAAGGTGGCCATGCTGTGGCCTTTGACCATCGAGGGATACGCCTTTGCAGGACTACGGATTCAACCCAGACTTCAGAGATCTTCTTGGCGCGTTGAACGAAGCTGATGCGCGCTATCTCATCGTTGGGGGATACGCCTTTGCGCGGTATGCCAAACCCCGTGCCACAAAGGACTTTGACGTGTGGGTGGACGCCTCACCCGACAACGGGCACCGTGTCTGGCTTGCCCTGGCTCAATTCGGAACTCCCGGAACTCACCTCGCCGAGGAGGACCTTGTCTCCCCCGGCGTAACCCTCCAGATCGGGGTGGAGCCGAACCGCATCGCCATCATCACCCAAGTCAGCGGGCTCTCCTTCGCCGACGCCTGGCCCAACCGGCAAGCGGGGGATTTCGGGGGAATCCCGACGTGGTACATCGGCGCCAGCGACCTTTTGAAAAACAAACTCGTGGCGGGAAGGCTCCAGGACCAGGCGGACGCCCAGATGCTCCAGCAATTTGGTTATGGCCCCAGCCCCGATCATCCACCATCCAAGGAGTGACCCATGGCCCACTACACCATCGTCAGCATGCCCGGGGACGGCATCGGCAAGACCGTCCTCCCCGAATCCATCAAGGTCCTGAACAAGGCCGGCTTCGACGCCGAGTACGTGCACGGGGACATCGGCTGGGACTTCTGGTGCTCGGAAGGCAACGCCCTGCCCGACCGCACGGTGCAGCTCCTGGAGCAGCACAAGCTCGGGCTCTTCGGGGCCATCACATCCAAACCCAAGTGGGACGCGGACGCCGAGCTCGACCCTCAGCTCAAGGGCAAGGGCCTGGTCTACTACAGCCCCATCGTGACCATGCGCCAGAAGTTCGCCCTGGATCTGTGCGTGCGGCCCTGCCGCTCCTTCCCGGGCAACCCCCTCAACTTCGTGCGGAAGGGGCTCGGCGGCGGGTTCGAGGAGCCCGTGGTGGACGTGGTCATTTTCCGGCAGGGGACCGAAGGCTCCTATGCGGGCGTGGAGTGGACCGACCCGCCGCAGAACGTGCGCGAGGCCTTCGCCACACACCCCCGATTCAAAGGCTTCGCCGCCGCGAAAGGTAAGGATCTGGCCATCTCGACGCGCATCGTCACCCGTGAGGCCACGCGGCGGCTCATCCGCGAGGCCTTCGAGTATGCCAAGAACTTCGGGTACAAGAGCGTCACCGTGGCCGAGAAACCCAACGTCCTGCGCGAGACCTCCGGCATGATCGAAGCCGAGGCCAAGCTCATGGCCAAGGAGTACCCGGGCATCGCGCTGTGGTCTGTCAACATCGACGCCATCATGATGTGGCTCACCAAAAACCCAGAAGATTACGGCGTCTTCGTCTGCGAGAACCTTTTCGGCGACATCCTGAGCGACGCCTTCGCGGGCCTGGTGGGCGGCTTGGGTTTCGCGGCCTCGGGCAACATCGGCGCCCAGTACGCCGTCTTCGAGCCCTCCCACGGCTCCGCCCCCAAGTATGAGAAGCTCAGCCCCTCCATCGTGAACCCCATCGCCATGATCCTGAGCGCCGCCATGCTCTGCGACCACGTGGGCGAGCGGGACAAGGGAGACCGCATCCGCGGGGCCGTGGCCGAGGTGGTCAAGGAGGGCAAGGTGCGCTGCTACGACATGATGCGCCTACCTGGGGGCCCCAAGGTCTTCGAGAAGGGAGCCTGCACGACCCAGCAGATGACGGAGGCCATTCTGGCGAAGCTCTGATCCCCCCAAGCGCTTCCAGATTGCAAAGGAGCGGCTCAGCGGCCCGCTGGCACCTCATTCTTGGCGGAGCGGAGCACCCTATCAGATTAGGTCTTTCAGATCCTCTTCCGTGACGCCAAAGTCCGCGGGATCGGCCTCAAGGTCTGCCGCAAGCGCTCCGCCCGAGCGCGGTGACGCGGGGAGGGACCCGGCGGCAACGGCCAGGAGGCCCAGGATCTTGAGGGCCCAGAGGAACTTCAGGAGGTCGAAGTGCCGCAGGCGGGTTCCTGAACACAGGTCGCTCACGCAGGGGCCCGCCTGAAGAGCGAAGAGGACCTGCGCCTCCTTGGGATCCAGCACGAAGAGCCCCATGACCTCTTCAGCGGGACGGTTCAGCCTGAGCCGCAGAGCCGGGTCCGGGAATGCCTCCAGGGCCCCGTTGGCGCTGTCCATTCGGGACACCCCCTGGCGCAAGAGCTCGGGCGTGTTGATGGAGAGCGTGATGATCTCCCCCTCGCCGGCAGCCCCCTCGGTGTAATGGCAGGAGCCGGCCGAGATGGGAAACAGCGAGAAGACGATTTCCTTGACCTGTTCCTTGACGGCCCAAACGAGCTGGGTCGGGGTCAGGAGGCCACGCTCCACGAGAACCGTCCCGAACCGCTTACCCCGGACCATGGAGCGGGAGGCCGTCAGAAAGTCGGGCAGGCCCAGGACGTCCCGGCGCACGAGGAGCTCCCCGAGCCGGTCGTTGCGGTCATCCGAAGCGGCGAACACGGCGGCCCCGCCCTTGAGGTACACCCGCTTGAGGAACGGGCCGGTCCGTACCGTGAGGGTGCCCGTGGAACGCCGGTGAAAGTGGTGGGCGAGGACCAGGGGAAAAGGGGTCTTGGCCAGGTCCGCGGGATCGGCCATGGGCTGAGTCCTCCACGAGGGCCCAACACCCAGGCCCCCTGCCGTGACTATGCGCCCGATGCGTGGCCCTTGCAAGAACGCGGTGCTCCGAAGGCCCCGCCGGGCGGCTTCACCCCGGACCGGTCGCGCCCAAGTATTGAGGGGACAGCGAGTTGGTGACACAATGGCCCAGTATTCGGGCGTGGCCCGGGGAGACCCTAGACATGACGCGCGCACAAATCACCGAACTGCTCCAGCCCTGGATCGGCCGGATCCATGACGAAACCTTGAGAGAGAAAGTCATCACCTGCTGGGAAACGGCCCTGGGGCGCAGCGGCTATTCGACGGTTGCGGACCTGGACGAGATGCCCTTCACCCTCTTGGCCGACACCCGAGGCGTGAACTTCCTGGAGCACACCCTGGCGGTCACCGCCGGAGCCGTGGGGCTGGCCCAGGCCCAAGGGAGTCACTACCGCCAGATGCCCTACGAGGTGAACATGGACCGCCTTATCGCCGGAGGCCTTCTGCACGACGTGGGCAAGATCCTGGAAATCGAGCCCGACGGCAAGGGCGGCCACCGCAAAAGCCGCAACGGCTGCTGCATGCGCCACCCCATCTCGGGGGCCGCCCTCGCGTCCGAGGCGGGAATGCCGGAAGAAGTCATCAACTGCATCGCCTGCCACGCCAAGGAGGGCGAGGGCCGCCCCCAGGTCATCGAGACGGTCCTCATCCACCAAGCCGACTACGCCACCTTTGATCCCCTCGTCATGATGGCCAAGGGAATCTTGATTCAATGACTTGAACAGGGAGGATGGGAGGATGGGAGGAGAACCTCCTTGTTCATTAACGGAGCGTTCCTCCCCCTCCTCACGTCCTCCCTGTGAAATCCTAGGTGATCCCATGCCGCAGACGATGATTGAAAAAATCCTGGCCGCCCACTCAGGCCGTGAGCGCGTGGTGCCGGGCGAAATCGTGGACGTGGAGATTGACGCCCGCGTGGCCAGAGACTTCGGCGGCGCCAACGTCGTGCAGAACCTGGCCGCCCACGGCCTGCCCGTGGCCGACCCCGCCAAGACCTTCTTCACCTTCGACTGCAATCCGACCGGGTCGGACCAGAAGTACGCCGCCAACCAGCAGTCCTGCCGGATCTTCGCCCGGGAGAGCGGGATCCGCGTTTTCGACATCGACTCCGGCATCGGGACCCACGTGGCCATCGACCAGGGCCTCGCCTGGCCCGGGTCAACCTTCGTGTCCACGGACTCCCACGCCAACATCTTGGGTGCCATCGGCGCCTTCGGGCAGGGCATGGGGGACCAGGACATCGCGGCGGCCTGGTCACACGGAAAGGTCTGGTTCAAGGTCCCCTCCACGGTGCGGGTGGAACTGGCCGGCCGTCCCCGGCCCGGTGCCCATCCCAAGGACGTGGGCCTCGCCCTCCTTCGCCACTTCGGTGCCAACGGCCTGCTGGGCTGCGCGGCGGAGCTTTACGGCGACTACGTGGCGGACCTAGACCTTGCGGGACGCATCACCATCGCCTCCCTGGCCACGGAGATGGGAGCCATCATCTTGCTCTTCCCGCCCAACGGAAACGTGATGGAGCACTGCCTGACGGCCACGGGCAGGCAAGACCTGTCCCCCGTTATGGCGGATCCGCACGCGGACTACGCCGCCCTGCACGTCATGGACCTTCATCCCGTGCGGCCCATGGTTTCCCGGCCGGGACATCCGGAGGACGTGGTGCCCTTAGATGAGGTCCGAGGGCGCAAGATCGACAGCGTCTTCATCGGCTCGTGCACCAACGGGCGCTACGAGGACCTGGAGGAGGCGGCCAGCGTCCTGAGGGGGCGGAGGGTGGCCCCGGGCGTCGTCCTCAAGGTCGTGCCCGCCACGGACACCATGTGGCGCCGCGCCATGGCCGAGGGGCTCTTCGATGTCTTCAAGAACGCCGGGGCCCTCATCTCCAACGCCGGCTGCGGAGGATGCGCCGCGGGGCAGGTGGGGCAGAACGGGCCGGGAGAAGTGACCGTTTCCACGGGCAACCGCAACTTCGCGGGAAAGCAGGGGCGGGGCGAGGTCTATCTCGCGAGCCCCTCCGTGGCTGCCGCCTCGGCCGTGGCGGGATTCCTCACGGACCCCGAGCACGTGCCGGAAACACCGGCCGTTTTCTCTCGTGGCGGGAGCGCCCGCCCCGCGGGCCCCCGTGGCGCCGAAACCCCCGGACGGAAACGGCCCCTGGTCCTCAAAGGCCGCCTATGGGTGATTCTGAAGGACAACATCGACACGGATATGATTTTTCACAACCGCCACCTGGCCATCACCAAGCTGGAGGACATGGGCCCCCTCGCCTTCGGGAACCTGCCTGGCTGGGAAGACTTTCCGCAGCGGGCCAAACCGGGCGACATCATCGTCACGGGAAAAAATTTCGGTGCGGGAAGCAGCCGCCAGCAGGCGGTGGACTGCTTCAAGGCCCTGGGGATCGCAGCCATCGTGGCCAAGAGCTTCGGGGCCATCTACGAGCGCAACGCCATCAACGCCGCCCTCCCCATCGTGACGAGCGCCCTGTGCGACCTGGGCGTGGAGGACGGCGAGGAGATCACCTTGGACCTCGTGCAGGGAGCCATCCTCCGCCACAGGGACAACTCGGTCGTACCCGCCGCGCCCTGGCCCGACGTCCAGATCGCCACTTACCAGCGCGGCGGGTTGCTGGGGTAAGAAAGAAGTTCTCACAAGGAGGATGAGAGGACAGGAGGAAGGATTCTTAGGCCTGCAAGCGAATTCCTCCCGTACCTCCCGTCCTCCCTGTCAGCT
>JAKBES010000352.1 GCA_021833665.1 Acidobacteriota bacterium | reverse complement strand
TACGGGCACGGCATCTTGCAGGTGGGTGCGCCCGATCTTTACGACCGAGTCGAATTCGCGGGCCTTCACCTCCAGAGATTCGGCCAAGAGGCGCAGGGCCGGGAGAAGATCTTCTTCCAGGGCTTCCAGGGCCGCCAGGTGGATGACCGTAGGCACGACGTCGTTGCTGGACTGGCCCCGGTTCACGTGGTCGTTGGGGTGGACGGGCACCTTGCTCCCCACCACGCCGCCCAGGATTTGAATGGCCCGGTTGGCGATGACCTCGTTGGCATTCATGTTGGACGAGGTGCCCGAGCCCGTCTGAAAGATGTCCACGGGAAAATGCCCGAGGAGCCTGCCCTCAGCCACCTCCGCAGCAGCCTGGACCACGGCCTCGGCCACCTCCGGCTCAAGGGCGCCCCGGGCCTTGTTCACGAGCGCCGCCGCGCGCTTCACCCGGCCAAAAGCCCGAACCATGCGGGGGGGAATGGGCCGCCCGCTGATGGGGAAGTTCTCCACCGCGCGCTGGGTCTGCGCCCCCCATAGAGCCTCGGAAGGAACTCTCACCTCGCCCATGGAATCCTTTTCGATTCGGTAATCGGCCATGAATCACTCCTCATTTGGAACACGCGGGGTGTCCGGGAGGACATCGGGAGCGGGTAGCGGGGAGCAGGGAGAAGAAGCGACGTCTTCCGTCTTTCCCTGTTTCCGACCCGCCCTTTCCACCTCACAAGTTGGTGCTCCTATTCTTCAGCTCCCGGCTCCCTGCCCCCGGTTGATCCCATCCGTACTTCCGCGCCAGCGTGCGGATAAACTCCTGCTCCGAATCCTTAAACCGCGCGGAGGACCATTCCATGGCATCGGCGCCCACGGCGACTCGCAGGCGCGGGTCCTCCCCGGAGGCAGCGCGCAGAATCGCTTCGGCCACGGGCTCCCCCGTGGGCGTCTGGCCCTCCTCGTCAAAGCCCTGGCCGATGGCATGGTAGAGCGCCGCATAGGGGCTGGACGGATCGAGGGCAGCGGCCGCGGGGGCGGAGGTGAAGCCCGTGTCGAAGGCGCCGGGTTCGATGAGGATCACCCCGATCCCGAAGGGACGCACTTCGTGGTAGAGGCTCTCCGCCCATCCCTCGAGGGCGTGCTTGCTGGCGCAGTAGCCCGAAAACCCGGGGATACCGGTACGGCCCCAGTCCGAGGAGACAAAGACGAGGTGGCCGCTGTGCCTGGCTCGCATGTGGGGCAGCACGGCCCTTGTTACGGCCACGGCGCCAAAAAAGTTGGTCTCAATTTCCCGCCGGAGGGCCTCCATGGGCACCTCCTCGGCCGTGCCGAAATTCGCCATGCCCGCGTTGTTCACCACGGCGTCAAGCGTTCCAAAGATCTCGATGACTTCCTGAACAGCCCGGCTCACGGCCGCGCCGTCCGTGACGTCCAGACCGAGAGGAAGGAGATCCGCCGAAGGGTCCAGCGGTATAGGCCGCCGCGCCGCCGCCGCCACCCGCCAGCCCCGGGCCAGGGCGAGCCGCGCCGCCAGGAGGCCGAAGCCGCTCGACGCCCCGGTGATCAGCATGGAACGCGGCGTGAGGCGTTCGTCACTCACCGCTGTGTCCTCCCGGCATCCCCTCATCCCGGCATCCCGGCATTCCCTCATCTCCTCATTCCGCCTTGGCTTGAGCGGCGGCCGTTCCCGCCCCAGCCGCAGAGGGCACGGGTGCCGCATTCAGGTGGCTGTCCAGAAATCTGACCATGCGGCGCGTGGTCTCGTCCAGGCCCAGAAAGGTCATGGAGAGGAAGGAGGTCTTGTGATTGTAGCCGAGGGTGACCCGCTCGGGGCGGCCCATGGCTTCCCAAAGGTCGTCTCTGGAGGAGGCGGGGATGCAACTGTCCTTGCCCGCGTCAATGAAGAGGACGTCCGCGGGATCGATGTTGCCGGCCACGGCCACGGGATCCACCATGGCCAGCGGTCCCGCTACCTCCCTTCGGAAGTCTTCCTGACTCCAGCCGAAGGCTTCGGCCGCGTGGCGCCGGACGTCCGCCTCCGCTCCGTAGCACTCGCTCAGGATCTCGTCCAGGTGCCCGCCCCCCATGGCGAAGACCCCCGCCCCGAAACGGCCGTCCCGTCCCATGGCCAGGCTTCCCACGATGGCGCCGATGGAGCACCCCACGATGCCCACCCGGCGAGGATCGGCACCCGGCTGGTGGAGTACCCAGTCCATCCAGCCCCGCACGTCGTCGGCGGCGGCTCCGATGCACGCCGCGGACCGGGAGAGCACCGTGAGGAACTCCTCGGGCGTGGGCGCCTCCTCCAGGGCGGGGAAGTCGATGAGGTTGGCGCGCTTCGGATCTTGCACCCATAGGACGTTCGTTTCGATCCCTTCCTGGCCCCGGGTGAGCCACGTGACGAGCTTGCGCGGCGGGTAGGTGGAGCTGCCCCAGATGGGCAGGACCACGACCCATCGCTTGGGGCCCGGCGCCCCGCTGATGTACGCGAGGGCGCCCAGCTCGGGCGCGCCTGAGCCGCCGCACGGATTGGGCCGGTAGAGATTGAGAACGTAGTGGCTGCCGGCGACTCCCCCGGCCAGCTCGATCACGTTCAGGCGGGGGCCGGGAGGGCGAACGGGGGAGGGCTCGGCCCGGCTCAGGCCACCCATCACGTCCACCCGGTAGGGAGTCGTGGTGTGGCTCACGCAGGCCGCAAGGGCCATCAACAGACCGGCTGCAACAACTCCGCCGCTAAGGCGCCAAGGAGAAGGTCCGGCTCGTGACAGCAACGCCTTCATGCGCAGTCCTCGTCAGAAGCTCCATTTTAGCCCCAGCCTGAGGGAGCGCGGGGCCTGAAGCGCCGTGGGCTTTCCCCAGTTCGGATCCCGCTGGAAGTGGCCCGCGTACACGTCCTGCAACGTGGCGGGCCGCTGGTAATAATAGGGATACATATCGGTGGGCGTCTGCCGGTTGGTCACGTTGAACACGTCCGCGAAGAGGGTCAGGTACGACTGGGCGATCTTCAGGGTCTGTTCCACGTGCAGGTCGAGCTGCCAATGGCCGGGCATCCGGTCCTCGCCCCTGGGCGCGGCGTAGAGGGCGCTGTAGCCCGGACCGCTGAGGGGGTACAGGTAAACCTTGTCCAGGGGTCGGCCCGTCTGGATCAGGAGATTGGCCCCCAGGGCCAGGCCGAAATCGAAGCGGTATCCCGCCTGGGCCTTGAGGACGTGGCGCACGTCCTGAGGCAGGTAGCCGTACCGGTTCTGGTTGTAGATGTGCTGGGGGAAATCGTAGGCGGTGCTGATGTTGGGCGCCAGCGAGGTGAGCCCATAGCCTCCCGAGCCGCCCGCGTAGTTGCCTCTCAGGTACGAGAGGGTGTAGCTCGCGTTCAAGAACCAGTGGTTGGAGTACCTCTTGGTGGCCGTGAGGGTGTAAGCGGAATAGTTCCGCACGGGGTGCGCGAAGCGCTCATAGTCTGGAAAGGCGCCCGCCCAGCGGTTCATGACGGCGGGCCACTGG
>JAKBES010000351.1 GCA_021833665.1 Acidobacteriota bacterium | reverse complement strand
GGCGCCGCCGTCGACATTGTACTTGACGGCGTTGCTGAGCAGGTTGTTCAGGATCATATCGACGTGCTCCGGGTTGGCGTTCACGAACATCGGCGGCCCCTCTGGGACGGACAGACGTATGCCCCGCGCCTGGGCTTGGGGGAGGACGCCCTCGGCGGCCCTTCGCGCCGCATCCAGGAGATCCACCGGCACGGGCTCTCCTGGCCCCTGGCCCGACTCGATGCGCGTGAGATCCAGAAGGTCCAGGATCAGCTTGTGCATGCCGTCGAGGCGCTCCAAACTCCGGTCCACGGCTTGGTCGTAGCCTGGAGATCCGGGGAGCACGGAGCGCTGTTGAAGAATGCGGAGATATCCCTCCACGGCCGCGAGGGGGGCCTTGAGCTCGTGAGCGAGGACCGAGATGAACTGGAACCGTACCTGGTGCTTCTCCTTCGCGAGCTGGGCGGCTCGCCGCCGCAAGATGATATGCCGGGCGGCCTTGCGCAAGACGGCCCTCAGCTCGTCGGGGGTGAAGGGTTTGGCGAGGAAGTCGAAGGCGCCGCGCTTGGTGGCCGAGATGGCCGTTTCGATGGACGCGTAGGCCGTGATCATGACCGGCAGGATTTCCCCGTACTCCTTGGCCACCACATCGAGCACGTCGAGTCCCTGAATGCCCGGCAGCTTGTGATCGAGCAGCAGGATCTGGGGCGGACGCCCTCGGATGATATCGAGCCCTTCCTCACCCGATGCGGCGGTGACGATCTCAAACGCCACGTCCGTGTCCTCCTCGGGGAGAAAAACGCGGAAGGACCGCAGGACGCGCTCGGCGCCCTGGCGCATGCCGGGCTCGTCATCCACCACGAGGACGGTCAAGGTTTCGGAGGCCATGGCAATCTCCACGGGGCGGCGCGGAGGGGGGAGCCTTACGGCAGGCCCCGGCCCGTCTCACGCGACCGCTTCACGTTTTCAAAAGCCGCTTGAGTTCGCGCTGAAGCTGCTCCTGGCGCACCGGCTTGTCGAGCACCGCGTCGGCCTGAATCCATGAGCGCTCGTCCTTCGTCGCCAGGCCGATGAGGACTCCCGTCTCGCCCACGACGTTCGTGACAAGGATGACGGGCAAGTCCGGATAGCGCTTCTTGGCCTTGTGGCACAGCACGAGGCCGCTGTCCATGTTCTCCATCATGACGTCCAGGATGGCGGCGTCGGGACGGCCCGCCGCGAGGGCAGATTCGGCCTCGCGCTCCGAGCCGGCCGTGGCCACCTTGAAGCCCGCCGATTCCAGCTCCACCTTCATCTGGAGGCGGAAGTCCTCGTCGTCGTCCACCACCAGGATGGTTGTCTCCCTCTCGTCCATGCGATTGCCCTTTCGTCGGCTTGCCTTTCAATCCGGCCGCGTCATTCGCGGCCGCCATGCAGGGGGATCATGACCTTGAAGGTCGTGCCCGTGGGGCCGGAGTCCGCGTCGGCGTTGGTTTCGACGCGGATGTCCCCCCGGTGCATCTTCACGATGCCGTAGGTCACAGGAAGGCCGAGGCCCGTTCCCTTTCCGATGGGTTTCGTGGTGAAGAATGGGGTGTAGATCTTATGGAGATTCTCGGGCGGGATGCCCGTCCCCGTGTCCGTCACGGAGAACACGGCGCTTTCCCCGGATGCTCGAGTCGTGGCCGTGAGCAGGCCCCCCTGGGGCATGGCCTCGCACGCGTTTTTCACGAGGTTGGATAGAACCTGAACCATCTGGTCACGGTCCAAATCAGCCTTGAGGCCCGGCGTTTCGTGGATCACGCGGAGGTGCACTCCATCCGGGATGCAGACCGTCCCAATCGCCTGTGCCAGCAGCTCCTCCACGTCCGTCTCCTGGAGGAACACCTTGTTCTGGCGGGCGAAGTTGAGAAGGCCCGACACGATTTTCTTGCAGCGGTCCGCTTCTACTACGATCATGCCCAGGTCGGATTTGAGGGGGCTTTCGGAAGGGGTCTCCTCAAGGAGTGCGTGGGCGTAAAGGAGGACCACGCCCAAGGGATTGTTGACCTCGTGGGCGATGCCCGCGGCGAGCTGGCCCATGCTCGCGAGGCGCTCCGAATGCATGAGGGCCTGCTGGGTGCTGGCGAGCTGGCCGTTGGTCTGAGCCAATTCGCTCACGGTGCGCCGCAGTTCGTCGATGGTGTGGGGCAGGCACATCTCGTTTTCGGCGAAGCCCTTGTGGATGGCTACGGCGTGCTCGATGCAGGTGTCATAGCCGCACGCTCCGCAGTTGAGTTCATCCTCTGGCGCGAGTTTGCCCATGCGGATCATGATCTCGCCGATGTCGTCCTGCGAGGGCGCGGGGATGCGCTGATCGTCGGGGTGGAAGGCGAAACTCAGATCCAGGCTTTCAAATCGGCGGGCCGTGTCGCCGGCCTCACGGGCGCCGTCCTCGGCCATGCGCGTCCTCACATAGCGGCTGACCCTGGCCCGCCTCCTGAAGAGAGGGGCCTTGCTGCTCATGCCCGACCCCATGATGCAGCCGTTGCAGCAGAGCAGTTCCAGGAGGCGCGCGTTGAGGTCCTCGGACTGGAACTCCTTGATGGCTTCCTGGAAGTCGTTGCGGCCGTCCGCGGCCACCACGTCCCCTTTCTGGAGATCCTCGCCGATTCCCGCCGCCTGGAGCATGCCGCGGGTGATGGGGTAGAGGGCGCCGAGGCCCCCGCGGGGCGGGTCGAAATCGGAGGGCGCCACGGGGCGCCCGTCCACGCCCTTCGCGGCGAGGAGCTGGCGCAGCTCGATGAAGGTCAAGACCTCGTCCACGCCCGTTCCGCTCCTTCCCGCCTCAACTTTCTTGGCCACGCAGGGCCCCACGAAGACGACTTTTAGGCCGGCGCCGTGCATCTGCTGTAGGGCCCGCGCCGCGGCCACCATGGGCGAAGCGAGAGGCGCCAGATGCGGGACGAGGGCGGGAAAGTATTTCTCCACGTAGCTCACCACCGCGGGACACGCGGTGGAGATGTAGCGGCCTGTCGTCTCCTGGAGGAGGCGGCGGTAGCGCCGGGCCACGAGATCCGCTCCGAAGGCCACTTCGTGGACGTACCTGAAGCCGAGGGCGCGGATCATGCCTACCACGTGCAGATGCCCGGCCTCGGCGAACTCCGCCGGGAAGCTGGGCGCCACGAGCGCCGCTACGGGCTCGTCCGATGCCAGGAGCCGGAGGACGCGGTCCACGGAGGAGACGACCTGTTTGGCGTGCTGGCTGCATACCCTCACGCAGTTCCCGCAGGCGATGCAGCGCTCGGGGATGATCTTGGCCTGATGGGCGGTGATGCGGATGGCCTTCGCGGGGCATTCCCGGACGCACGTGTAGCACACGCGGCACCGCTCGGGGAGGGTGGAGACCCACTGAACGTTTTCGTGGATGGCCATGGCCGGCGTCCGTTTCACGTGATGACGTGGCGGGGAGTGTAGTGGGTGTGCAGGAGGCGGTGGCTGGCCTCGCCCAGGGGCTCGCCGAGGAAGGTGTCGTAGAGGGTC
>JAKBES010000071.1 GCA_021833665.1 Acidobacteriota bacterium | reverse complement strand
GGGAGACCACCTCGCCCCTGGGCACCCTGCCCGAGGAAGTGGCCCAGGACGGTCCCACCAGCCGCGGCTGGGGCGGCTTCCTCATGGCCTTCGGCGCCTTCAGCGCCCTCATCGGCGCCTTCGGCTTCGCCTACCCGGGCATGGCCCCCGCCCGGCCGATCCTCTTCCTGATGGGCCTGATCTTCCTCGCCCTCTTCGGCCTCTGGGTGATCTTCCTGGGCCGCCAGGCCGAGTTCATGGGCAAGCCCACGATGACGGACGACCACGGGCACCACTGAACAGGTTCTCGCAACCATCAGCCGTCCCGGGTACAACGGAATGGACGTTGGCCTTGCAGTGGCGCGGATCTTCCGAGAGCCAGCCTTGCCTACCAGGGCGGGCTCGAGGAAGACCCCTGCCTGTCAGAGGGTCACCCCGAATGGGTCGACTCCCATCGCAGAGGGGAGTGCCAGGCCACCACGTTGGACAGAGGCTTCGGCCGCCAAGCGGGCGCCAAGAAATCGCCAGATTGGAAGCGTATCCAGTGAGGATGCCAAAAGACCAGTCACGGAATCCGTGACGTTGAGAATCGCGGGCATGGCGGATGTAAGTCTGTCCGCGACCGGTCCCAGGCGACCTTGAACATTTGACATGGTCTGACCAAGAACCTTGTTCATCTCATTGAAGGAGCCTTTCAATTCCTCGGTCGTCCTTTCACCTGTGATCTGCCCGAACCTGGAAACTCCGTCCGCCATTCCACTCTGGAGGTGTCTCGACGCGTACTCCCAACCACCTGCGATGACATTGTCGAGGGAAGGGAGGGCGATTTCTGCGACACAAAGGTAGAGAACCATTTCCCGCCCAGCCGGGAGGGAGAGGAGTTGAGCTGTCCTTTCGCGGATCGAACCCTCGAAGAGCTTGGTCGTCAGGTATGAAACACCGATGACTTTGAGAACGGCGTCAATAGCCTGTTGGCGATCACTTTCGAAGGTATGACCACCCGGCCGTCTCCCGGAAAGCCAGGAGAAAACATTCGAAACCCCCGTATAGGCCACCAGCGCAGCATCGGCAACATCCAACTTGTCCGCGACCCAGATGGTTCGTTTGATCATTTCGGAGTTCGCAGCTTCCACGATGGATGATGGAAGCTCGCCAGACTCCATTGAACCGAGCCTCTGAGCCGCTCCCTTCAGATCCCGGTAGAAGACAAAGGGAGGGGCCTTGGGTACATTTTCAAACAGAAGACGGCAGATCCTTACCGTGTAATCCTGTTCTTGAAATTGCTCAAGGTTTACGGTGACTGGATCATTCATGGCGCATCATCCTGAGTGGAATCGAGCGTTTATTATTGATGTTCAGTCCTCAATCGAATTGATAAATTTATGAATTTCAACCGTCGCATTTTTCAAACTTCCCCTGAGAGCCTCGGATTCTGAAAACCCAGCGCCTTTGACGGTTGCCGAACGGGATCCATCTATCCTCAGGTTCACCACATCGAGGCACTTCATATCCAGAATCAGGGTGGCTGTTCGCAAGCCCTCGATGGCATCGGCAGAGGTAGTTCGATGGGTGACGCGCATTAGAACGATCACATCGGCATAATCCTCCAGACGAAGCTTCTTCACGTAGCTCCAGTCACCTCCAAAAAACTTCGCAGCGCTGCCATCGCCAAGGAAATCGGGCTTGAAGAGGCCCTCCGCGGGTTCCAGACCTTTCTCCTTCAAGGCCGAAGAGAGCCTCTCCTGGAGCGTGGAGGCGCCATCGGCATCTCCGAGGACGAGCAGAGCTGCTGTTTTCCGATTCTTGATTCGCCGCGTGTAAGGATTGACGTATCGCTCCCGATAGGCCCTTTCCTGCGCATCGAAACGAGCCCTCTCCTCCGCTGCAACAGCAACCCTCTCAGCGACCTTAGCTTGAGCGTCGTCGGCCTGCAATCTCATCTCGGCCTCATGGTGCCGGCGGGACACCTCCTCAACGATCTGTTGACAAGCAGGTTTCAGTTCTTCACCGCTAAGAGGATCAAATCCAGATGTGGAAAAAAGGGTGATCGTCCCGTTCGCGGAACGGGCATACCAAACCTTCGGTTGACCCGTCTGGGAATCGAAGAATGCAATCTCGGATACGGCCTTGAACGCCAAGGGTTTTGCAATATCCCCGCGCTTCATCCGCTCCAGGTTTGCGATCACCAGGGGCGTCACGGGATTGAGTTTGGTACCGTACTTCGGATCGAAGCCCTCGGTATCGAAGAACCGAACCCCTTCTGGAGTGATGGCATAGTATTTTGCGGCTTTCAGAGTGGTGCCTGAATGATGGAAATAGGTGTTCTTGGTCGCAAAGTACATGGCCAGGAAGTAGGTAGAGGCGTACCCAATGATCAAGCCCCAGGCGACAGACTTCGGGAGCCTCCCGACTCCTTTGAATAGCGGGATCTTTCCCACCTCCCGTAGAGCCAGGAAGAAGGGGAACAGAACTACGGCCAGAATGCCCTTGACCAGGTAAACGCTCAGTCCGGTTGCGTCCACGAATTTTGCGACTGCAAAGTTGAACGTACCAAAAATGAGAAAGTCCTTAAGCCATCCAAATATAATAATACATAATAAAAGTGTCACGAGAATCAACAAGATGGCGGTCACTAACCAGGCAAATTTATGCTTTGAAACCACCTTCTCGTTCGGCTCACCCCACTTGAGCACTATCCGTCTCCTTACGAGATACATTGTTAAATATATTAATTATAACACAATTGATGATTTAAAATTATTAAATTATTTTGCCAGCGGAATACCCGCAAACCCAACTGTAAAAAGTTCAGCAAGACTTTCGTAGTGCTCGCGATAACGAACCATCTCGATGGCAATACTTGCCGTAGTTGGGGAAGGAATCTTATCGTCTGGAACTTCCAAACTGAACATTAATTGAATCGGTTGACGCACTCCTGGGGCAAGCCGGACCATCAGGCCCCTCTTTGGCTTATCCCATTGATCTACATGGATGATTGGAAGCCCTGTTAGCTTCACGAATCGCCAATTCCGACCAAGGGAATCCATCAATGAGACCTGGGCGTACCCGGATGAATAACCCGGCGCGGTTTTTACACCCAAGAATTCATCCTCCTTGGATTTATTCTCAATCATCAGTGTCAAATAGGCGAACAGGCTTGTTTTATGCGTGGCCATAAAGGAAGTTGAGGGACCCTTGCGTACCGAGATGGAATCCACCCCCATGATAAGGAAGTCATTCTGAAACATTCGAATATTTGCTGCGCCTGCAGATCCTTGGACGACACCCGGGATCGCTGCAACTCCTTGGCCAGCGCCTGCATCTGTCACATCCCGACGTAGGAGAGCCATGGAGGATTCCGACTTCGGGAGAGATAATGCATCTGCCGCCTGAATGCTCGCCGTCTTCGTGTTGAGTGCTTTTACGGTGAGCCTGAGGGAATCAGGAAATTCCGTCACGGACCCGGTGATCAGGGTGGTCACCCCCGCGATTCGACCCAGTTCAGTGGCCGTGCGCTCATCAATGACCCCGGATGACTCAAGCCTGTGCTCGGCGAGCAGAGTTCTAAGGTGCCCCCTATCTATCACTTTGAGACCAGCGTTTGCGTTTACCAGAGCGATGGACAACTCTTCCGCGTAGTAGCGGCCCAATTCTGTCACCCTGCCTTGAAGATCTGTAAAATCAGCGACTGCAACCGTAGTACCTGCCGTCTCGCCGATTCGGGAAGCCAATCGGGCCGCCACTTTATCAATTCCTGTTTCCTGTGCTCCCAGAGCCATAACTCCATAGAGCAGAAAACCTAAAATTATCATGCTAAATTTGCGCATCGCTTCAGCCCCAAATCAAAAATTTTTAATACATTTGATTAATATTATATTTATTTAATCATTGATTATTTATAAGATACAAATAAACACCTGAAATAAGCCCCTGCCTTGGTGGAATGGCAATCTCCGGAGCCACACCATGACGCCATTGGGTGCCAATCGCCGCTCAACCGAATGCCTTGAATGCCACCAGGTCTTCTCCACAACTACGACATCTGGTCGCATCTTCACTGACCGTCGCACCACAGGCGCGGCAGGTCCCGGTTGAAGTGCCGAAGAGCTTGAACGATTCCTGTTCTTCTCCACACTTGTGGCACACCGATTCATCCTCGCTGACGGTAACCCCGCAGGCTCGGCACTTCCGGGGGGACGCCCCGAATAATTTGAATTGGTCCACATTCTCCCCGCATTGAGGGCAAACGACCGTATCCTCGCTGACCGTGGCGTGGCATACCCGGCACTTTCTTGGGGAGGATCCAAAGAACTTAAATTGTTGGAGATCCTCTCCGCACTGAGGGCAGACGGCCGTATCCTCACTGACGGTGGCATGGCAGGATCGGCACACCACCGGCGGACTCCCAAACAGCTTGAACTGGGAGAGATCTTCTCGACATTGCGGGCAGGTATCCACATCCGTGCTCACGGTCGCACCACAAGAACGGCACTTCACGGTTGATATCCAAAACGATGGAGCGGCGGAACTTCTTTGGGCTTCATAGCTTGGACCTGCCGAGGACATAGGGGCCCGGGGGAGTTCGACTGACCCCTCTGACTCATCGGTAGTCTGGGAATGGAGACCTGCGAGCACTTTGTACCCAAGGTAGAGGGCCGCTACCGACAAGGCGACCACGATGGCGACGTACAACACCAACAGCACACTGGCTACAACCGAAAAGACCAGGTAGAAGAACGCCATGATTCGGAGCCCCGCCCGCCAGTTGGCCTCCTTTACATGACCAGTCCATTCGAAGACCACCTTGAATGGCCATAGCAATGTCTTCCCAGTATTCCTCATCCAGGTGGAGGGCCCTGCTTGGAAGGCCGCATGCTTGGCGTTGATCCACTGATCGAGGTTGTCAGCCCATTTCTCGGCCGAGGCGATCCTGGCCAGGGCCGCAATCACACCCATCAGCGCGGGCACTCCCAGCAACAATGCAAGAACCAACTTGGATGTGTTCATGATGTCTCCAGATGGAAGCAGGAGGGGGGCTGACCCGTTCGGACCCTGGGGTGCAGGGAGGGGCCCCGAATTCATTCACCGGGAGCCCTATTCGAAGATGCCTATTTGGAAGTGAGTTGCCCCAGGTTGATGGCAACGGGTTGAGTGCTGCCATCCGCCAGGAGAACCCGACCCGCGAGACTCCCTTCGTGGAATGGCACATCACCGGTAGCGGTACTCCGCAGATCAAGCGCGACGGAGACGACCGGGGAGGCGCCAAGAGTTACCGCTTGTCCACCCTTCTGGTAGATCCCCACTTGCAGTTCTCCGCCCTTCACAAGGGAGCGGAAGAGTCGGCTTCCCGTCCCCAAGGTAAGGACCGATCCTTCCCGCGCATAGGGCTCACTCCCACCCGCGGTGCCCCAGGCCACCTGCGTACTGTCCACCTGCAGGGAGAATCCGACCCCACGGATCTGGAGCCCTTCCGGGCCCAGGAGATCGAGGATCAGGTGGGAAGAACCATTGGTGGCCGGCTGGGCCACCCAGCGCCAGCCCGAAGTGGCGGTCTGGGAGTAGACCAGTCCCGTTGCGGAAGGCGTCGGGGCAGGTGAGACCGGGGCGGCACCGCCACCTCCCCCCCCTCCGCACCCCAGCAGAAGGAGGAGGCCCAAGGGAACGACCAGGCCGGTTCGGAGGCTGGCATGTGACATTGCGGGGCTCCTCATTTCAGTCCCTGAAGGAACAGATCCACATCGATGTCATCCACCTTCCCGTCGGCGTTGAGATCGGCCAACCGGTAGAGCGCCCATTGGGGGTCGGACTGATTTCGCGCGTAGGCGGCCGACAGGGCGGCCATATCCAGCGCGGTGACCTTGCCATCCCGATCCTGATCCCGCCCACGCACCTCGGTGCTGACCTGATCCACCGCCGGAG
The DNA here is from genome assembly GCA_021833665.1 of Acidobacteriota bacterium. Classification (GTDB taxonomy): domain Bacteria; phylum Acidobacteriota; class UBA4820; order UBA4820; family DSQY01; genus JAKAJA01. The sequence continues at coordinate 8,712 of JAKBES010000071.1, read as the reverse complement.
GCGTCGTTGACGTGGCGGCGTTCACCACCAGGGTCCCGGGCAGGGGACTCACCGTGGCACCGGCGCCGGTTGTGGTCGCAGTGCCGGAGCCGTTCGTGATCGTCCAGGCGATGACTGGATTCGCGGCCCCAGTCACCGCTGCCGTGAAAGTGGTGGCCTGGCCCTCCCATAGGAAGGTCGGCCGCGGTGAGATCTGGAGGGTCACCGGTGTAGTGACCGTGAGGACGGCGGGATCGCTGGTGGCGGTACCGACGGCATTGGTCACCACCACGCGGTAGGTGCCTGCATCCGCGGCGGTGACGGATGGAAGGCTCAGCGAATTCGTGGTTGCACCCACCACATTGTTGCCGTCCTTCTGCCACTGGTAACCCGGCGCAGGGGTGCCGGTGGCCACCACGGAGAAGACGGCGGGTTGACCCGACTGGACCGTGAGACCCAGGGGCTGGGTGGTGATTGACGGCGCGGCCTGCACCGTCAGCACGGCACCATCACTGGTGACCGTACCCAGGGCATTGGCCACCACCACGCGATAGGTGCCCCCATCCGCGGCGGTGACGGAGAGAATGCTGAACGATGATGAGGTCGCACCGCCGATGTTGAGGCCGCCAACCTGCCACTGGAACGTGGGCGTGGGCGTCCCGGTCGCAGCCACCGAGAACACGGCCGGGTTTCCTTGCTGAACCGAGATGGGCTGGGGCTGGGTGGTGATGACGGGGGCCACCTCCATGCTGAGGACCGCGTCCAGGCTCGTGGCGGTGCCGATGGCATTGGTCACCACCACGCGGTAGGTGCCCGCATCCGCCGCGGTGATGTTTGAAAGGGCCAGCGTGTCCGAGGTGGCGCCGGGGACTGGAATCTGGTCCTTCTGCCACTGGCAGGTCCAGGGGGCCGTGCCCCCCACGGCCACGGTGAAGGTCGCGCCATCGCCTGGCTTCACCATCACCGACTGGGGCTGGGCCTTGAAGTAGGGGGCCAGCGGTGGCTGATTGCCGATCTCCCAGATGCCGCGCCCGAAGGTGGCGGCACGAACCAGCTGCCCGTCCTTGGAAATGTAGAGTTTCGTGACGCGGACCATGGGCATGCCCTGACCGTAGGGGGCCCAAGTCCCGCCACCATCCAGGCTGAGATACACCCCGATTTCCGTCGCGGCCAGCACCCGCTGGGAGTTCATGGGGTCCACCTTCACGTCGTAGCAGGGGAGGCCGCAGGGAAAACCGTTGTCCTTGGGGCTTCCGACCGTGGGATCGCCATCAATCGGGGCCCAGGTCAGCCCCCCATCCGTGCTCTTAATCAGGGAACGGCGGAAGCCAACATTCAAATCAACAGTAGGGAAATCGAATGACTGGTACAGGGTCTGGGTACTCCGGGGATCGAAATGAAAATGACTCCAAAAAGAAATCCAGCTAGGCGTAATCTCTGTCCATGTACTGCCCGCGTCCCGGGTCAGGTAACTGTGATCCCGGTAGGTCGAGAGCGCCAACACGCCTGGTTCAAAGGGCGAGACACTGATGTAAACGATTTCATCAAACACACCCGCCTGGAGAGGAGGTGGGGGGAGAGGTGCCCAGCTTCCGCCGAAGTCCTGGGAACGATAAACGCTCAGTCGTTTGAAACAGTATATGGTGTTGCCGTCCGGCTCTCCGCCTTGTTCCAGGGCCGTCACAAAGGGGTCGTAGCCGCCTTCTGGGTAGGTGGGCAAGCCCTGGGTCGCACTGGTCAGGGTCTGGAAACCATCAGTTGTCCGCATGATGGCATTACCCTGAACCGCAACCAGGGCCTTGTTCCCGTCCAGAGGATGGAGGAGGGCGGCGAATCCATCCCCGCCCATCACCGTCCCGAACTGGGTGCTCTCCCAGAGGGCCGACCCCGCACCGAGCCGCTGGGAAATCCCGTTGTCCTGCATGTACACCAGGATTCGGGCCTTGGCATCCGCGGGCGTATCCGCGTCCGTGCAGGCGAAGCCGTAGGCCTCGTGGCTCACGATGCCCAGGGAGGGCGTGTGGTTCAGGTAGGTCGGATCCACATGGGCGTTGGGATCTGTCTGAATGTTGGGGGGAACTGCCCGGAGGGGATCTACCAGGACACTGAGACCGCCGTCGTGGCCAATGTAGAGCCTCTTCTGCGGACCTGTGGCCCAGGCCGCGGCATGGTAGTCCGGATGGCAGTAGGGTTGCGGCCAATCCGTCATCTGCATCCAGGACTGACCGCCATCCAATGAACGATGGAGGCTGAAATTGGCGGCGCAAAACACCACCTCCGGGTTGGTGGGATCCACGGTAAGCAGATGGTTGTAATGGGCCTGCGTGTCGGGGCCAGGCATGTTCCACTGCTGCCCCTGCGGGGCCTTCAGGAAGGCCCAAGTCAGCCCCCCGTCCGTGGATTTGAGCACGCCCGGGGCGAAGTTGTCGGAGTTCGCAGCATCCTGCCAACGGTAGATGCCATACACGATGGAGGGGTTGGCCGGCGATGCGGCGAGGGTCATGCGTCCCTGCGGGGAGAGGGGCGGGAGGACGGCCGGATAAGCCTGCATGGCCGCGTCCGTGGCGCAGCGGGTCCAGGTGAGGCCGGCATCCTCCGAGCGGAAGATGCTGTAGCCATCGGCCATGAGGAGGGTCTTGGCTTGAAGGCTGAGGAAACCGGTGGCTCCACCGGCCTGATACCCGGTCGGCAGGGACACGGCCTGGAAGGTGAGTCCCCCATCCGTGGATCGGAACAGGAATTCCGTATCCCAGGAATTGGCGGTTACCAGCACCACGCCCCCAGGAAGCGCGAGGAGGCCCTTGAGAGGTCGGAAGTATAAACCGGCAGGGAAGGCACAGGGCTCCCAGCTCTGCCCGGCATCCTGGCTGAAGTACATGGGGGTCTCCTGGAAGGCGCCCGCACCTCCGATGCAATCCCCCATGGTGAGGTAGAGGCGGTTGGGATCATCCGGGGCCATGGCCAGGAAGCCCGTCGAGACCGTGCCCCGGCCAAGCACGGGCGGCAGGCCATCGGTGATGGGCACCCAGGGCCATGGCGTGGTGGACAGCGGGTCGGCCGCGGTGGTCTTCCACACGCCTCCCCCGGCCGTGGAGACATAGAGGGTGCGGGGATCCGTCGGGGGGGTGACGATGGATTGGATGCGTCCGCTGTCGTTGATGGCGGTCTTCCAGATCCCCCCGTTCATGTCCCCGAGGGGGGAGTTGGTGGTGGGGCCCAGCGAACGCCAGACATTGGTCGAAGCACCTGCGACTGACAGAGGCAGGATCCTTTTGGAGTTCTTGTTCCGCTTGAGGAACTCCGCCCGCACCCGGGCCATCAGCGCATCGGCCTGTTTCCTGGGGAGGAGCGAGAGGTCGAACCGTCGTTCTTCCTTGGCGCGGCGGGTGGCGTCATCCCGCATCAGCGCCGGCGGTACCTGTTGCGCAAGCAGTAAGCAGGAAGCGAGGAAACCGAAGATGTGTCGCATGCCCATCGTGAACCTCGAGGGAGTTCAGGGGGCACAATAGCATTTTTTTAATATTTAAATAAAAAAATATGAAACCGCGGGCCCGGATTCGACCGATTTCTATCCCTCCCAGATCCCTCAGTCCACCACGATCCAGACGGAGCGCCCTTCTTTGAGGGCTTTCATCAGGAAGCCCATGGCTTCCATGGGCTCGAGCCGCTGCTCGGACTGGAGGCGGACATCCATGGCCAGGGCGGCGCCGGGGCCGGGGTCCGAGAGGCCCATGGGGCCCTGTTTGGAGGAGCCCTGTCGGGCGGCCGCCGGAGCCTGGACTTCGGAGGCTTCCAGCCCCTTCCCGGTTTCCAGCGCCTGGGTCGTGACCCTGAAATAGGAGGCCACGCCCCCCAAGGCCGGGCCCGAAGGTTTGGCCCGATCCCGCTCCCACAGGGACACGGTGGCCTGGTCGGTGTTCAGGGCCTCGCCCAACTCCACCTGGGTCAGGCCCCGCTGGACGCGCAGCATCTTGATCCGCTCGCCGAGGCTGCGGGGGGTGCCCGATGCGCTCTGGGAATCGTAGGGACCGCGGACCGCCATCGTTTCAGGATGCCTCATCCCGCGGGGCTTCGGAATCCCGAAATAGGAGGGATCCTCTTTTTGGGCCATGGGGATTGTCGCGTTCCAGGTAGATTGATCGAAGATGATCCCCCCATCCTCTACATGGGACCTTCCGGACCCCCCGCTCAAGCCGCCCGCATGGTCGGCTGATTCCACCAGCCCGAGGCTTGGAAGATTCGTGATCGGTCCCGAACTCGGCCGGGGCGGCATGGGAGTGGTCCACCTGGCTTGGGATCCCCTGCTCCAACGCCCGCTCGCCCTCAAGCAGTTGCTCCACGCGGACCCGCTGCTCATCCTCCGCTTCATGCGCGAGGCCCAGATCCAGGCCAGGGTGGAGCATCCACGGATCTGCAAGGTCTTCGAGATCAGCTCGGAAGGCGAACAGCCCTTTATCGCCATGCAGTACATCCAGGGCCAGACGCTGGGGGAGGCGCGGGAGGATCTGGGCCTCCAGGAAAAAGCCCACATCATGGCCGAGGTGGCGGGCGCCCTCCACGTGGCCCACCGGGTGGGCCTGGTCCACCGGGACATCAAGCCCTCCAACATCATGCTCGAGGCCCAGAAGGAGGGCGGCTGGATCCCCTTCATCCTGGATTTCGGCCTGGCCCGGGACCAGTCCTCGGCGGACCTCACCCTTTCCTGGGGATTTGTCGGCACCCCCGCCTTCATGAGCCCGGAGCAGGCCGAGGGGAACGCGCTCACGCCCGCCTCGGATATCTACAGCCTGGGGGCGACCTTCTATGCCCTGTTCGGCGGGCACCCGCCCTTCGAGGCCACCACCCTCGCCGGCCTGATCCACCAGCAGGACACGCAGATCATCCGTTCCCTGCGACGCTCGATCCCGGGCTTCCCCGTGGATCTCGACACCATCCTCCTGAAGTGCATGGATCCAGAACCCTCGCGACGGTACGCCTCGGCCTTCGAGTTGGAGGAGGATCTCCGGCGTTGGCTCGCCGGGGAGCCCATCCGGGCCCGGGCCCTCGGCCCGGTGGGACGGGCCTGGCGGAAGATCAAGCGGCACCGGACGCTGAGCCTTGCCCTCGCGGGCAGCCTGGGCATGGCCTTGCTGCTGGTCACCTGGAACATCCACGCCGGTCGACTGGCCCGGACACGGGTGGCCCTGGTCCAGCGCTTCGGCCTCCAGATCCGTGAGGTCGAGCAGCTGCTCCGGATCGAGCGCATGCTCCCGGCCCACGACATCCGTCCCGCAGAGGCCCAGGTCCGGCAGCGGATGGCCGAGATCCAGTCCACCATGGCCAAACTCGGATCCGTCTCCCAAGGGCCCGGACACTTCGCCCTGGGGCGCGGCCACCTCGTGCTCGGGGAATTCCCCGCTGCCCAGAAGGAACTCGAGGAGGCCTTGCACTGCGGGTTCAGGGAACCCGAGGTGTTCTATTCCCTCGGCAACGCCCTTCTGGAGCAGTACATCGCGGCCACCATCGGCCCCTCTCAGCATTCCCCCTCCGACCTGGAGGCCCTCCGAGGACAGCTGGTACCTCCGGCTCTGGCGCGGTTCCGCCAGGCCCTCACCCATGTCCAGGAGGACCCCGCCTATGGCGAAGCCCAGGCGGCCTATCTGGAGCAGAACTATCGGCTGTGCGTCCGGAAATGCCGGGAGGCGTTCAATGCCCGCCCCTGGATGTACGAAGCCAAGCTGCTGGAGGCAAGGGCCTGGATCGTCCTGTCCGGCCAATCCCTTGGACTCGACGCAGGCCCCCTGAAAAGCCAGGCGGAGGGCCTCAAGGATCTGGACGCCTCCCGTGAGGCCCTGGATGCCGCCCTCCGCATCGCCCCCAGCGACGAGCGCATCTATGCCCTTGAGCTCCACCGCATCGCCCAGATCTCAGTATTCCAGGCGGATTCGGGAACGCCGACGGAAGCCCTCTTCAAACGAACCGAATCCCTCTATTCAAAAGCGCTCCAGATCCGGCCAGGCAGCCTGGAACTCCTGGAGGCGTGGTTCTATTCCAGGGTCCGGCAGGGGTTCGTGCTGCTTCGCACCGGCCAGGATGTGCGTCCCCTCATGCAGGACACGCTTCGCGAGGCTCGCCCCTACGAAGGCAAGATGCGCGCATCCGGTCATGGCCCAGTGCTCGGCCTCATCCACTGGGTGCTGGCGGACGGGCGGTGGCGGAGGGGAGAGGAACCCCTGACGCACCTCGAGGACATGGAACCATTGACCCGTGCAGACCAGTACGACCTCGCCCAGCCCTTGGCCCTGAAGGCGGAGTTTCTGGCCAGCCGGGGACAGGATCCCAGCGCCGACCTCGATCGGGCCGAACACATCCTGGAGGCGGTTTCCGTTCAACGCGACCGGGACTTCTATCACCACGTCATCTGGGGTCACGTGCTCCTGGCGCGGGCCGATTGGCAGATGGACACGGGCGTGGATCCCCTGCCGGTCCTGGATCGCGGGATCGCCCACCTTGAGCAGAGCTCCAGCATCAATCCCCGGGCGGAATACCCCTACTTCATGCTCACCCAATTCCATGCCAGGCGGGCCCTCGCACTCATGAGCCGCGGGCAGGATCCCGACCCGGACCTCCAACGTGCCTTTGCGGCCGGCCGACTCGGTTACCAGGTCACGCGCAGCCACTTCAGGCTCTTCCTGGCCTTGGCTGAAGCCCACTACGCCCGGGCGATTGCGCGGATTACCAGGAAGCTCGATCCGGACCCCGATCTGCAGGAGGCGCGGACCGCCGTTGCAGCCGGCCTCAGGATCAACCCCACCGATTTCCATTTGCATCGCCAGAGGGCGCTCGTGGAACTCCTGGCGGCCAGGCACACATTCACTCTGGGACATTCACCGCTGGATGAGATCTCCCGCGCCGAGGCGGCTGCCGAGCGTGGCCTCGAGATCAAGGCGGATGACCCGCGCCTCTGGCTGCTTCTGGCCAGAGCCCAACGGTTCAGGGCCGAATGGGCCATGAACCAAAAGCAGAATCCAGAGCCATGGATGACCGATGGGCAGAAGGACCTCGCCCGGGCGCTGACCCTCAACTCCACCCTTCCGGACTCACGTGCAGAGAGAACCTGCCTGGAACTGCTCCGAGGGGCGGACGGGACCATCACACGGACACGACTCAGGGCCTGTCTCGGGCAGAATCCCCTTCTGGCTTTGGAGTTCCCCCAGCCATGCCTTGACCCGGTTGCCGGGAAATCCAGGCAGGACGCCTCCCCGCGGTCGACCCCTCCCGCCCAGGAATGATTCCCGGATCAACACGAAAAGGCGGCCCTCGCAGGCCGCCTTTTCGTTTGCAGAAGCTGGATGGTTACAGCTTGACGACGTTGGTGGCCTGGGGGCCCTTCTGGCCCTGGGCGACTTCGAAGCTGACGCGCTGGTTCTCGTCGAGGGTGCGGAAGCCGCCGCCCTGGATCGCGGTGTGATGGACGAAGAGATCCGCGCCGCCTTCGTCGGGGGTGATGAAGCCGAACCCCTTCTCAGCGTTGAACCACTTGACGGTGCCTTGAGCCATGATTGTTTCCTGCGTTCGTCTGGTGATGTTGATGCGATGACATCCCCCAGACCAGGCCGTCATAGCTTATGCGTGGTTCCTGCACTTTGCAGGCCACAGGCAGCAGGATGACAGAATTGTCCATCCGCCAACCTTTTTTTTGGAGATCAGAACCGGGCCACGACCCCGAATCCGACCCCCTTGCGATCCAGCTTGAACTCCAGGTCGTCCTTGACGGAACCCTTGGGCACGTCGAAGGAGCCCCCCTCGTAGAAGGCCCGGAGCCCCAGCCACTTCACGGGGAACACCCGGACATCCAGGCCAAACAAGGTGTACTTGGCCCCCTTGTAGGCGAGGTAGTGGAGGGTGGCCTTGGATTCCAGGCGGCCGTCGAAGGCCTTGGTGCCTCCCGAAAGGCCGAACTGGGGGATGGGGGCCGACACGGAGGTGCTCGAATACGTGGCCGTCAGGGGTGCCGGCGGCACGTCGTGGACATCCATGTCGATCTTCCAGGCCTGCACGCCCAGGTCGAAGCCCACCCAGCCCTCGGGGTAGCTGAAGAATTTGATGGTCCAGGTGCCATCCACGCTGGCCAGCTTCACGTGGGAGAGGACGCGGTCAGCCGCGCTGTAGGTGGTCCCGTTCAGGGTGATGGTCCGGGTGAGGAGCCGGTCGCCGCGGTATTCCGCGGACCCGCTGGACACCTGGAACCCGAAGCGCGGCCCCTGGTAGTCCATGAAGAAACCAGCTGTGGTCTTGTCCTTGCCCAACCCCAGGTCGGAATCCAGGTCCAGGAAGATGGGTTGGCCGTCCTGGATGCCCTGGAAGTGGCCCGTGAGGTCGGGGCCATAGACCTGGCCGCCGACGGTGAAGGAACGGTTCGAGGGGGCGGGCCCCTCCGTGCGCCCCATCTGGGCGAAGACGGGGGTGCCGCACAGGATCAGGGCCAGGGGCAGGGCGCGCATGGATCCTCCGGAGGGGGTGATGCCATGCCCTATCGGCAGGAACTCAGACCTTCATCAACTTCCGGTAGGCCTCCAGGAAGTCCTTGGGCTGGGGGAGGATCTCGTCCTCCAGGGCCGGCTGGTAGGCCACCCAGGTGTCCTTGGCCGCCACCCGGCGCACGGGGGCGTCCAGGTGGAAGAACAGCTCGTCGGCGATGCGGGCGGCGAGTTCCGACCCATACCCCCAGCTGAGGGTGTCCTCGTGGGCCAC
>JAKBES010000070.1 GCA_021833665.1 Acidobacteriota bacterium | reverse complement strand
GGAAACGGAGGCTATTATCTGTGCGCCTCGGCGGACAAAATCTACACGCCGCCCACCGGCAACCTGCTCCTGAACGGCCTCGCCGCCGAGATCCCCTTCTACCGTGGGACCCTGGACAAGATCAGGGTGGAGCCCGAGCTCTACCACATCGGCGCCTACAAGTCCTACTCCGACACCTTCATGCTCAAGGAGATGTCCGAAGCGCAGCGGGAAGCCACCAACGCCATCCTGGACAGCCTCTATGGCCAGCTCACGGGAGGCATAGCCGCGGGGCGCCACATGGACCCGGCCCAAGTGAGGACCGCCATCGACACGGGATTCTTCTTCGGCGGCGAGATCCAAAAGGCCGGCTTCGTGGATGGCCTCTGGTATCGGGACCAAGTACAAGATGCCATGAAGAAGCTCAACGGCAACAAGGGCAAGTGGCAGCATGTGGCCATGGATGACTACCTCAAGGATGACCGCGCGGGAACCTCTTCGGGCGCCACCAAGAGCATCGCCCTTGTCCTGGCGAGCGGCGACATCATGTCCGGAGAAGGCTCCGCGCACGTGGCCATGGGCGATACGACCATCGGTTCCGACACCATGGTGAAGTGGCTTCGGAAGGCCGGCGAGAACGCGGACGTGAAGGCCGTCGTAATGCGGGTGGACAGCCCCGGAGGATCGGCCCTCGCGTCGGACGTCATATGGCGTCAGGTAGAGGTCCTGAGGAAGACCAAGCCCGTGGTCGTGTCCATGTCCGACGTGGCCGGGTCCGGCGGCTACTACATCTCCATGGGGGCGGACGCCATCGTGGCGGAGCCGGGCACCATCACGGGGTCCATCGGCGTCGTGAGCGGCAAGTTCGTGTTCAAGGGCCTCATGGACTGGATCGACTACAATCAGGAGACCCTCAAGCGGGGCCAGAACGCCGACATCTTCTCGGCCTACAGCCGATTCACTCCCGACCAGGAGAAGATCATCCAAGGCCAGATGCAGAGTTTCTACCACGAATTCGTGAGCAAGGCCGCCCAGGGGCGGCACATGGACTACGCGGCCGTGGACAAGGTGGGGCAGGGCCGCATCTGGTCCGGCGAGGACGCCCTCAAGATCGGCCTCGTCGATCGTCTTGGCGGCATCCCCACGGCCATCGCCATGGCGAAGGAGAAGGCCAAAATCGGCAAGGACGAACCGGTGCGGATCCAGATATACCCGCGACCCAAGACGCTCTTTGAGGCTCTCCTCCAGGGCAGTTCAGATGAACTGGGCGGGGCCAAAGCGCCGAGCGGGCTCCCTCCCGAACTCCTCAAGGTCTACCAGGACTACCAATCCATCAAGCCGCTCGTGTCGGAGCCCCTGGTGCTCTACACGGAGCAGCGGGTCAAAATGTAACGGCCGCAGTCTCCTGGCCTCGCTCCCTCCCGCAAGAGGAGGGGCGAGCCGGGCAGGCGATTCCCGGGGGGATAGACCGCCTTGAGGATTCACACCCTGTGCTTCGTGGCCGCCCTGTGCGCCGGGGCCCTCTTGCTCAACGCCTGGGCCAAGCCCTTCACCTCGGAGCTTAACCTGGCCGCCCCGCGCCCCGGTGTGCCGGCCGTCCCCCTCCAATTCACCGTGGCCGACCTCCTCAAGCATGCTTTGGACCGGAACGGGCAGCGTTGGCCGCGGCCCGCCTACGAAGCCGCCGTGGAGGCCATCACGGAGGTGGCCCAGCGCCGCGGTTTTCCCCCCGCCCTGATTTTGAGCCTCATTCAGGAGGAGAGCCGGTTCCAGCTGGACGCGGTCTCCCCGGCGGGGGCCCTGGGCCTTACCCAGGTGCTGCCCTCCACGGCCGCCGTGGTGGCGGAATGGGAGGGCCTGAAGCCCCCTTCCAGGGCGGACCTCTTCCACCCCGGCCTGAACATCCGGCTGGGATTCTCTTTCCTCTCCTACCTCCAGGACCGCTACGGCTCCCGCGAGACCGCCTTGGCGGTGTACAACGGAGGTCCCGAAATCCTGCGCCTCGTGGAGGGAGGAGAGCTGCCCTTGGCCTCCTACCGGCACGCCATTCGAGAGGGGGAATCGAACTACGCCCAGTGGTTGAAATCACCCGCCTTGCTGGAACCGGCGCGGGACCCGTCGCCTTGAGGCTTCGGGGAAGGTATGCTTGGGGAGAGGGAGGTCCTTATGGCTGAGTCCTTTGATCTTCGCGTCCGTGAAGTCATCGAGCGGATCCGTCCCGCCTTGCAGATGGACGGAGGAGATATCGAGATCGTCTCCATCGACGAGCCCAACTTGAAGGTTCGCCTCGTGGGCGCCTGCCACGGCTGTCCGAGCGCCACCTACACGCTGTACCAAGGGGTCTACGGCGAGCTCAAGCGCCACATTCCCGAGTTCGGCGAGCTCCAGGCGGTCTAGGGCGTGTCCGGCTCCGTGCCGGTGGAGGTCCGACAGGGCCTCCTCGGTCTAGCCCGCCGCTCCGTCCACGTCCTCCTCACGGAGCAGCGCCTGCTCGTTCGGGGTGCGGACTACGGCGTCCTGGCACCCGAACCACGAGGAGCCTTCGTCACGCTCCACTCGCCCGGAGGAGATCTCCGGGGGTGCATCGGGACCATCCTCCCCACGGGCCCTCTGGATGAAACAGTTTGCCGCATGGCTGTGGCGGCTGCCGTGGAGGATCCCAGATTCGACCCCGTCACTCCGGGTGAGCTACCCAGCCTCAGCATCGAAATTTCGGCCTTGACCGTTCCCGAACCTGCCCACGTGGACCAGATCGTGGTGGGCCGCCACGGCCTCATCGTCACCCGGGGGCGCCGCAAGGGCCTTCTTCTGCCCCGGGTGGCCCCAGAATGGGGGTGGAACCGCCTCCAGTTTCTTGACCACACCTGCCGGAAGGCAGGCCTTCCAGCGGGTGCGTGGCGCGAGGAAGGTACCCTCGTAGAATGGTTCGAGGCGGAAGTGTGGGGAGAGCACCCCTCATCCTGAGGGTTGTTGGACAAGGTTCTCTTGCGAACAACTAAGGCCCCGGAAGGCATCCTGCCTCCGGGGCCTTTGTGCGCTTGAAGGGAAAAAGCAAGGGGGGCCGAAGCCCCCCTTAGTGACGGGATGGTCGGTTGATCCCTGAGTCTACTTCGTACCTTGCTTTGCGGCGGCGGCCGGAGTGGTATTCCACCATGTACCGCCGGGGCCGAAGTACTTCACGAGGTAGTTGGCGAGGCCCACCGAGGCGCCGTTCATATAGCCCGCACCAAACTTATTGTTGGGCGAGCTGTTATCGATCGGGATGTCGGTCCAGATGCGCACCTGGTTCCGGTGGCAGGAGGAGGCGCAGGCGTTCACGTTACCCGTACCGCCGTAGGCGAGGCCCGTCACGTCCTTGTAGGTGATGGTGTCCTCGGGGGCGGCCGGGATGAAGGTGTGGGAGAATCCGCTCACGTCCCCATGGCCGGAAGTGGGAGCCATGTGGCAGGTAACACAGCGGGATTGGCCCAGGATTCGGCCCGTGCCATCCGGATTGGCCGCGCCGTAAGGGTGGTGGGTGTGGGATTCGATGGCGTCGCGGACGTTGTCGGGAATGGGGGCTTCGAAGCCCGATTTCTTCCACTTCACAATCATGGTGCTGGTGATGTTCTTGGTGGGCACGAAGTAAGGCGCGTGATGGCAGGCCATGCAGAAGCTGTCATCATCAACGTTCGTGTTGGCGTAGGTTACACCGCTGCGGGTGATGGAGTCGCGTACCTGGGAGTCGTTCTGGGTCAGCCGGTGGGCGTTGTGGCAGTCGTTGCAGGCGATGCCATGGGAACCCTGGTAGTGAGCGCTGCTGGTGAAGTCGTCGATCCGGGCCGAGACGTAGTGGACGCCGTCTGGCCACTTGCCGCCCGTGAACACCTGGTACTGGCTCAGCGGATCGGGCGGGTTGGAGATGATGAAGGGCTTGTTGTTCACTTCATCATAAGGGAAGCCCCAGAACTTGGTGGGGGCGGAGGCCACCTGCACGTGGCACTGGAGGCAGACCTCGGAGCGCTGCTGGTTGTTGGTGATGTCATTCGGGTTGAGGATCTTGGTGATGTCGCCGTTGCCCGCCACGTGGGCGGAGCCCGGCCCGTGGCAGCTCTCGCAGCCGATGCCCGCGATGTCGGGCCTCCCGTCGCCATCCAGGTCAGGATAGTCGGGACTTCCCTGGGGAACGAGGACCGCCGGGTAGGGGTGCATGACCTTCTCGCCCTGGGCCGTCACTTCCACGCTCTTGATGCCCGTCACGTGGCAGCCCGCGCAGGTAGCAAGGTAGTTCTGGCCCTGCAAGGGCACCAGCGCCGAACTCGCGATGCCGGGTGCGAATTTGGGCACGTTGCCCGAGTACCAACTGCTGGCATTGCTCGTCCAGGCCGTGCCACCCCACGCCAGGGGAGCGAAGTAGATGGCGGCGCTTGAGCCGTTGGACCGGTCGGTGACGGGGATGCGGACCATATACCGCTGGCCGTTGCCCGCCTCCATGCCGGCCCAGGTGGCCACCACCTGCATCTTCAAACCCGAGGGGCCGAGCTGAACCCAGTATGTGTCGGTGGCCGCGTTGTAGGACAGGATGGGAGCATTGGGCTTGAGGCTGTCAAACGGGGTACCGGTCTGGGCATTGAAATCCAGGCCCATCATGAAATCGTCCTGCGCCCCGCCGAGGGAATTGGCCAGCACGCCCTTCTCGGGCTGGAGGGTGTACTGTCCCATGGGTTGCCGGAGGGCATTGGGGTGTTTGGTGCCAAGAAAGGCCGATGCCTGGGTATGGCAGCTCAGGCACGTGGCGCTGCCCACGTACACGCCCGCCTCGAGCTGGGCCTTGGTGTACATGGTGTTCAGAGCCTTCTGAATGCTCTGCTCCTGCGCAACCGGCACGTAGACGGCGCCGCCTGTCATGGATTGAGCCTTGACCCCCATGGAGCCCGCGACGAGGGTCAGGACCGGAATGGCCATCAAAATGCGCTTCATTAGAACCTCCTCTTCTCTCAAACCTTGGCGCGCCAAGGGTCAGTCATCCTTCAGGTTGGGATCGTGGTTCGAGCCGTGGATCGCGATGTGGCAGGTCTGGCACGCCCGGAATTTGGGATTGGAGATGTTGTGGAACGACGGCACACTCATGTGGCACTCGAGGCAGAGGTCCGCCACGCGTGAACGGGTGAGCATCTTGGGGTTGGTGGACCCGTGGGGAGTGTGGCACTGGAGGCACCCGTTCACATTGCGCGGCGGGTGCGGATAGATGTAGGGGCCGCCCTTGTCCAGGTGGCACTCGAGGCAGGCGCCGTCCTTCCACTCACGCAGGCGCCCCGTCCGGTTCTCGCCGTGGACGGTGTGGCAAGCGGTGCAGTCGAAGGGCTTGTCACCCTGGCGGTGGGCGAAGGGGAGCTTGAATGCTGCGGCGATGTCGCCGTGGCATTTGGCGCACAGGACCGCTGGAGCCGCGGCGAGAAGGGGCTTGGCCGTGGCAGGTGTATGACCGGGCGTGTGGCAGTCCAGGCATAGCACGCCGTTGCGAGGATGGGCAGGAAGGTTCAGGGCCATGAGGGCCTCGGCCTTGGGGTGGCAGGCGATGCAAGCGTCCTGCTTGGGGATACGGTTGATGTTGGTCTTGCTCGGGTCGCTCACGTGAGCCGCCCCCGGGCCGTGGCATCCTTCGCAGGCCTTGTTGAGCATGTCGCTCGACCGGGCCGCCATGGCGGCGCCGTGCTCTCCCGCCTGGAAGGCCTTCACCGTGTCTTCGTGACAGGTGGCGCAGGTTTGGGCCCCCACGAGGCCTCCTCCCTTGGCGTCCTCGGCCCGCAGGCCCAGCGCGAGGGCGGTCAGCGCCACGCCGACGGTGGTAATCGCTATGAACAATCGTCCGCGCGCCATTAGAACCTCCACCGGAGAATCACGCCGTAGCGTCTCACGTAGTAGTTGTTCAGAGAAGAAAAGTCTTCGGCGTAAGAGTGGTACTGCCCGAACAGCACGAACTGTGTCCCCTTGGGGCCGTCGATGGTTGCTCTGAGGTCGGCGCCCCACGTCTCAAGGGGATAGCTCTGCCCGCCGTCCCGCACCTTCGTAAGGTCGCCGTCCAGGCGGACCTTGCCGACGGTGAAGAAGGTATTGGCCGTAAGGGTGTACATGTCCACGCCGTAGACGGACATATCGGGCTTTCCGCCGGGGAGGAAGATGTTGGTGTGCGAGTCGTAAGTGAACGTGTCCGCCGCTAAACCGAATCCCGCGTTGCCCGCGGAGTTCGCCCAGTTCGCGAAGGCCCCGAAGGACTGCGCCTGGCGCTTGGCGAGGGCTTGGCTGGCGGGGTTCTCGGCCCATTCCCAGCGTGCCCTGGCACCCACGGTCCATCCCGCGCCCAGCCGGGAGGAGACCTTGAAGGTGAACCGCTCCACCAAGTCGGGGTCCGTGCGGAACACGTAGTTGGAGAACGTCCCGTGCTCGTATTCGGCGTTGACGCGCAGCAGGGGCGTGCGTGACCAGCTCCCCCCCACGTACCAGCCGTTGCCGCTACGGTTCACGTTCTCACCGGGATCATCGACCTCGCGCCGCCACGACACGTCGCGAGAGCCGCCCTGATACCCGGCAAAGACGGCCCAGCCCACCCCCTGCTTCTCCAGCTCGATGCGGCTCATGGTGTCCTTCACGTCGAAGAATCCGTTATCGTTCACGGGGGTGTTGAGAACAAGCTCACGGCCGGGTATGCCCAGCTGAAGGAGATAGTTTCCGAAGAGGTTGGAGTCCTGAGTCGTGTCACGGTAGTCGCCCGCGACCCGCACGGACCACCCCGCTCCGATGCGAAACGCCGCGTCCACGTTGGCCGCCTTGTTGTCCTGCTTGGCGGAGCCGGTGGTGTCGTCAAGCCAGCGGAACTGGCCTGCGTTGGGCGCCACGTCGTAGACCGTCAGGCGCGTCCCGTTGCTGTCCATGTCCGACTTGCTGTAAAACAGGGACCCCGCCACATCCACCCAGTCGTTATGGTAGCTGGCGATGAAGCGGCTGGAGGGAATGTCGGTGCGGTCCTTGCGGGGCGTGGACAGGCCCACCAGGCTGCTGTTGCTGGTCCCGAAAATGGCCTGGCTTCCGTTAGGCGACCACCGGTCCTGGCGCTCGTAACGCGAGAAGGCCTGCTCGAAGGAGAGGTACACGGGCAGGGTCTTGGTCTCGATTTTGATCGAGGCCTCCTTCATATCCTGATCATAGGTGTTCCGGGTCGGGAAGACGTTATTCTGCCCGAAAATGCCCCGGTTCACGTAGCCCTCTTTCTTGTAATACCTCAGATTGAGGGTGAGGCGCGCCGCGGACCATCCGTCGTAGACCACCGACCCGCGCCAGCGCTCGATATCCCATCGGCTGCGCCTGTTGGCCTCGTCTCCGTAGGCCAGGGCGTAGAAGTCCGTCTGCTTGTCGTAACCCAGGTTGAAAGTCCAGCCGCCGCCCGGGCGGAAGAACAACGATCCGTGCTGCGCGGGTTCCGCGCCGCCGAAGCCCCATGCCTTCACCGAGAAAACCTCTTGCCCCTGCTTGGGGGCATAGGCCAGGGTGAAGTCGTCCAGGACGAAGCCCTTATGCTGCCCGTACTGGGTGATAAAGGAATCTTCGTTGCCCGTAGAGTTTTGCCAGACGTAGCCGGCTCCGATCTCGCCGGTCCACTGAGCCCACAGCGGGACCGAAGAGGCGGAAGCCAAGAGGCAAAGCCCCAAGGCGGCTCCCATTAGGATTCTTCGCTTCACCGTCATCTCCTTAAAAATCCTCCACCCTCTTTCTGAAACAGCCGCAAGATCCTCCACCACCTTTCTCCAGAAATTTGGCACGCTACACTACCCAACCAGTGTGCATACTTTTGGGGCAAGGGGCCCTCCTTGTAAAGGGGCGCAGGGCACGCCAGCATAGACATGGGTGATATACCCCTTTTCCGTTTGTTTGCGACTCAGGACCCTTCTCCTTCTGCCATAGTGTATATGCCTTCACCATTAAAGTCCATCTTGCGGGTGGTCTCGCCCACCTTGGAGGGGATCTTGGATGTCGGTCCAAATCTTCCGAGATCATAACGGATTGCAAGGCCACGTGCCAGGGCAGGTGTGGCACCGCCCGGCGGCCCGCTTCGCAGGACCGTGCCGGCCTTGCGAGGCGGGGCACTGCCCTTCCGTCGGCCGGCCGCTTTGCTCTGCCCGCCGTCCCCGCGCGGCCCCACCCCATTTTTGGACAGGCTCCTAAACGGATCAGGCCTCCGCCTTGCGCAAAGCGAGGTGCGCGGCCCCGATGGCGCCCGTGAGCTGGGGCCGCTCGGGAATCTGGAAGACCAGGCCCAGCAGGGATTGAAGGCAGTCCACGAGATCGGGATTGAGGGCGCCGCCGCCCGAGAATACGGCGGGAGTTTCGGCGCCCACCATCCGCACCATCCCCGCCAAGCGCTGGGCCAACGCCTGGTGGACCGCGTGAGCAATATCGGGAACCGCCTCTCCCCGGGAGATGAGGGAGATGACTTCGCTTTCCGCGAAGACCGTGCAGGTGGAGGTCATGGTCAAGGGCCTCCGAGCCGTCAAACCCGCTAGGCCTAGGCCTTCCAGGCCCGTTCCGAGGATGCCGGCCATGACGGCGAGGAAGCGCCCCGTCCCGGCCGCGCACTTGTCGTTCATCGTGAAATCCTGGACCTCTCCCGAAGGCCCCATCCGGATGGCCTTGCTGTCTTGCCCGCCCACGTCCACGACGAGCGCGGTGCCGGGAAAAAGGACGGATGCTCCTCGGGCGTGGCAGGTGATCTCCGTGATCCTCAGGGCGGCGAAGTCCAGCGCGGCGCGGCCGTAGCCCGTACCCGCGACGGCGGCCAGCTCGCCGGCCTCCGCACCGGCTTCCGCGAGGGCCGCGTTGAGGGCCTCGCGGCCCACGGCGCTCAGGTTCGGGGTGGAGGGGAGAAGGCTCGATCCGCGCACATGGCCGTGCCTATCCATGACCACCGCCTTGGCCGTGGCCGAGCCCACGTCCACGCCCGCCACGAGGAGTTTCTCCGCCATGCCGCCTCCGTCCCTGCCGCCCGCCTCATCAACCATCGAGAGACTCGAAGAACGCCGTGAGCCGGGTCCTGGCCTGCTCCTCGGACCAGGTCCTGAAGTCCGTCATGTCCCCTTCCAGAACCACGCTCTTGATCCCGAGCCGCCCGGCCAGGGATCGCCTCAGGTCGTATTGGCCAACGGAATAGGGTTTACAGGAGCGTGCAGAATGCAGCACCAGGCCGTCCACTTGGTAGTCACGCCCCATGGCCTCCATGAGGCCGAGGCGGTAGTCGAGCCCCCGGTTTAAGAAGATGAGAGCGTAGGTCTTGGCGAGGGACCCGAAGGGGTCGGCGAGGTCCAGGTAGTGGTTCGTCTCCGCCCAGGCGTTGGGGTAGGTGCCCGCCACGCCCGCGCAGCCGTGCTCGGCGAAGAGGCGGCTTAAGGGTGCCAGGGCGAACCAGATGGCGATGTTGTCCCACATGAGCCGGTGGCGTTCGCCAGGGACCGCCGCCACGTCCCGGGACACGCGCTCCTGAAGCTCGGCGAGCAGGCCCTCATAGTAGCGCTCGCACGACGGCAGGCCTCGCAGGGAGACCACGGGCGCCAGGTGAACGAACGCGTCGAAGACGGTCATGGGCGCGGGCCTGTGGCGCATGGTGGCCAGCACCTCTCCCCATAGGGCCGAAGCCCGTATGGAAGAACGCAGCACTTCGTGGAAGCGGTCTTCCCGGAATTCCCGCCCGGTGATGCGCTCCAGGGCGGGCACGGCGTCCTTGATCTGCCCGGCCACGTAGTCGAAGACTTCGGGGGTGCCCTCTCCCACGGATATGAAGGGAGTGTCAAACAGCACCAGGGGAATCCCCTCCCGGTGAGAGAGTTCCTTAAACCAGTACAGGATGGTCTGGCAGATGTTATTGGTGCAGAAGAGCACGTCGGGGCGGGGAAGCCTGCCGACGGGCGTGAGGCCCGAAAGGGCGTGGCCCAGGTCAACGCGGGCGTAGGAGCACAGGTCCCGGGAGAATCCGGCCTCCTCCGCGCGGGTGCAGATTTCCGGTCCCATTCGCCTGGCCCCGCACAGGGCAGCGTGGTTTTCCGGGTAGACCGAATAACAGCCGAAAGCGCGCAGCAGCTCTACGGGAGCGCCGCTGGTCACCCACGCCACGGGGCGGGCGCCCTCAGCGTAGCGGGCGAGGGCGTAGTGCCTCGTCATCAGACGCTTGAGGCTCCTCGTGCTCTCCAGAGGCGGGCCAAGGGGGGACTCGCCGATGGATCCTTTTCGGCGGTTCCGCTCTCTGGCCTTCAAAAGGACGGGCAGAGCCACGTCCTTCATCCACCGGTACCGAAGTTCCATGCCCAGCGTCACGGCAGGGACTCCAGAAACGCTTCCACACGCGTCATCATCCCCGCCGGGGCGCTATTCCCCAGCTCGGTTTCGACGGCCAGGACGGGGATGCCCCGGCCCCGCATGGCGTCCACGAGGGAAGGAATCTGAAAGAGTTCGGGCTCGCAAAATTTGAGAGCCAGGACTAGGACGCCCCGCCCGCCCGTTCGCTCCACCTGTTCCGCCAGAAAGGACGCGCGATCCTCCACGCTGTCTCCCGCGGTGCTGCATGGGGGGAGGGCCAGCAGGCGTGCGGCCATGGCTCTCCACGGATCTCCGGGCTCGGGGAGGAGAGCCCTCGCGAAGCGCCTTCCGCAGGCCAAAAGATCGTCCTCCACTACGGCGACGCTCAGGCCGTCCAGCCGCTGCGCCAAGTCGCTGGGCGCGGGCAGGACCCCCGACAGGACGAGGGGCACGCCCCGTCTTGGCCGCCCCGCGTGGGTCTTCATGAAGGCCTCCAGGTGGAGGACCGCATCCTCGGGCCAAAGGTATTCACAGGTCCGCACCGCGCCGTAGAATTCCTCGTTGCTGGCGTCCAGGGCACCGCGCGCCCGAAGGTCGTACATGTGTCTTAGCGCAGCGGCCCGGCCATTGCCGAGGGCGAGGGCTCCTTCAAGGGCCCCGTCGCGGAGGGGGCCGGCGATGCGTGTCAGGTCCGCCGACAGCGTCCGAAGCTGGGCTTCAAGATAGACCGCCGCCCGCTCGCTCCGGCCCGAACGTGGCGGGTAAAAGTAGAGGCATGGCCTCGGCTCATGGACCAAGTCCCTCACGAGAGAGCCCAAATTCTGAATGGAGTCGCAGGTGTGGGGAAACAGAAGAATATCCGCCGTCGTAAGGCCACCCGAAAGAAGGAGCTCCAACCCCTGTCGGACTATGCCGCAGACGTAGCTCTGAAGGTGTGCCCCCGCCAGCGCCTGGCCCGCGGGCGGATCCCACACCTCCGCGGGACAGACCCCGTGCGCCCAAAGCAGCTCCGCCGGATACCGGGCCGGCCAGACCGCCGCCACTTTGCGACCCGCGGCTTTTTGCCCCTGCAAGTAAGCTGTCCTGCCCACGGCGCCTCCACCGCGGACAGTGTGGCCCTCGCCGCCCTCCGATGCAAAGGGGGCGAGCGCAGGCAGGGGCCGGTGCGTCCAAGTGCAACACAGCACGCGGCTCCTGTCCCGGTGCGAACGGCTGGTCCTACACCTCTCATGCATCTGCGGGGCCGGGGGCCCGTGAACATTTGAAGCTCCGGCGCCGCCGGGGTATGCTCGATCCATGCCGAGGAGGCGGCGCATGCCGGACGGGGTGCTGGTCATCGACCAGGGGACCACGGGGAGCACGGCGCTCGTCTTCTCGCGCGAAGGTGCCGTCCTTGGGCGCGCCTATGCCGAAATCGCCAACCGCTTCCCGCGGCCCGGCTGGGTGGAACAAGACGCCGAGGAGATCTGGGATACGAGCCGCCGCGTCATGGCTCAGGCCCTGCGAGGCGCGGACCTTTCTCCGCGGGAGGTGAAGGCCATCGGCATCACCAACCAGCGGGAGACCACGATCCTGTGGGACCGGCTCACGGGGCAGCCGGTTCACCCGGCCGTGGTCTGGCAGAGCCGCCAGAACGCGCAGGTGTGCGAGCGGCTGCGCGGGGAGGGCCACGAGCCCGAGGTGCGGCGCAAGACCGGCCTCCTCCTGGACGCCTATTTCTCAGGGACCAAACTACGATGGATCATGGATGCCCGGCCCGAGCTGGAACCGGCGGCGCGGCAAGGCGACGTCCTCTTCGGAACCGTGGATGCCTGGCTTCTCTGGAAGCTCACGGGCGGCCGGGTCCATGCCACGGATCCCACCAACGCCTCCCGCACGCTCCTGTACGACATCCACGCCCGGCGCTGGGACGAGGGGCTCTGCGGCCTCTTGGGCGTGCCTGCGGCCATGCTCCCGGAGGTGAGGCCCTCCTCCGGCTATTTCGGCGAAACGCAGGCGACGGACGGCCTTCCGGCAGGAATCCCTTTGGCCGGCGTGGCGGGAGACCAGCAGGCCGCTCTGTACGGCCAGCACTGCTGGGACCCTGGCCAGGCCAAAAACACGTACGGCACCGGGTGCTTTCTCCTGATGAACACGGGCAGCCACCATCCCATCAGCGAAGGCGGCCTGCTCACCACCCTCTGCTGCGGGCCAAAGGGTGAGCCCGCCTATGCCCTGGAGGGTTCGGTCTTCACGGCCGGCGCGGCTGTCCAGTGGCTGAGGGACGGCCTGGGCATCATCGCCAGTGCCGCTGAGACGGAGGCCCTGGCGCGAACCGTGCCCAATACGGACGGCGTCTACATGGTCCCCGCCTTCACCGGCCTGGGTGCGCCCTATTGGGATATGGAGGCGCGCGGCGCCTTGGTGGGGCTCACGCGAGGCGCCAGCCGGGCCCACATCATCCGGGCCACGCTGGAGAGTATGGCCTACCAGACGCGAGATGTGGTTGAGGTGATGAACGCCGATTCGGGCATTCCCATCCGCGATCTGAGGGTGGACGGCGGGGCCGCCGCCAACGACCTTCTCATGCAGTTCCAGGCTGACCTCCTTGGCGTGCCCGTGGAGCGTCCCGCGCTGGTGGAGACCACGGCGGCCGGCGCGGCCTTTCTCGCGGGGCTCGCCGTGGGGTTCTGGCGGAACCCCGAGGAACTCGCTCAGGTGAGGCGGTGCGAGCGGACGTTCACACCTGCCATGGAGCCGGCGGACCGGGACGCCCTCTACGAAGGGTGGAAGAAAGCCGTGCGGCAGGCGAGGGCGAAGTGAGGGGGAAAAGGTCTTGGTCCCTATCCAGATGACGACAGGCACCTTGCGGACGAGCGATGTCCAAGCCCTGGCTTGGCGCGCGTGGGTGCCCAACGATCCTCGGGGCCTTCTGCTCTTCGTTCACGGACTTGCTGAGCACTCGGGCCGCTATCAGAGGACCGCTGAGCACTTCGCCGGCCTTGGCTTCGCCTGCTATGGCCTGGATCTGCGCGGCCATGGGGCCAGCCAGGGGCGGCGCGTCCACGTGGCCGCTTTCGATGACTACTTGAAGGATGTGGACGCGGCCCTGGCCCTTGTTGGCGCCCGCCACCCAGGGCTGCCTTGCTTTCTGGTAGGACATTCCATGGGAGGCCTCATTACCATCCGATTCGTCTTGGCCAAGCCCGACGCGGTGGCAGGAGCCGTGGTCTCTTCTCCCCTGCTCGCCCCGCACCCGAGCGCCGCGCCCTCCGCGGTGACCCGCGCGGCCGCAACCCTCCTTTCTAAGTTCGCGCCCGGCCTTCTGATGCCCAGCGGCCTCGACTCGAACGCCCTCTCTCGCGACCGGGCCATCGTGGACGCCTACGTGGCCGATCCGCTGGTGTCCAGTAAGGTGTCGGCGCGATGGTTCACCGCCACCATGGCCGCCGCCGCGGAGGCGCGCGCGCAGGCGCCGGCGCTGCGGACCCCCATGCTCCTCATGCAGTCGGGCGGCGACCGGCTGGTGGACCCTGAAGCCACGCGGCGCTGGGCCGAGGCCGCGCCTCCCCGGTTCCTCCGGTTCATCTGGTGGGAAGGCTTCTACCACGAGATGTTCAGCGAACCGGGGCGCGAGCGCGTCTTCGACAGGGTTGCGGCCTGGCTGATAGAAAGAATGGCGATCGCTCAATCCCCGTAGCCGGAGCGATCCCGCATTCCTAGTTCGGAAGTAAGGCAAGACAGAGCACGTTGATCAATCGACGATGAACAGTTTGGCGCCACGGTCTGTGGAAGATCGGTGCGGTTCTCCGCCATCGGCCACCTGGTAACTCATGCCGGGGTCGAGCCTGAAGGTTCGGCCGTCCTTGAGTTCAGTTATGAGTACCCCGTCCAGGCAAAGAAGGATATGACCCTTCGTGCACCAATGATCGGCGAGATACCCCGGCGTGTATTCGACCATGCGAACTCGTATCCTGCCGAATTGCTGGGTGCGCCAGAGCGCCACACCCTTCTCGCCCTTGTGCTCCGTTGCTTCGATTTGGGCCCAATCCGTCGTGCCGAAGGGGAAACCGAGCAGTTCCATTGGGGACTCCTTCAGTGCAGGCCAGGGCCGGTGCGCAGCGGGCCTTACATCGTGGCCGATACGGGACTCCCTGTGCAGCTTGCCCGGCCCGCTTGGGTCATCTTGCCCTCGTGGACCGAGTCTCGCACCTCAAGCGACTGCCTTCAATACGCGTGGCTTGCTCGACCATCGCCCCCGCCGCCTTCAGCGGGGGCAACCCATGGCCAGTTGTCAGTGCATGATCTTGGCGGAGAGAGAGGGATTCGAACCCCCGAACCCTTGCGGGTTAACGGTTTTCGAGACCG
>JAKBES010000069.1 GCA_021833665.1 Acidobacteriota bacterium | reverse complement strand
GCAAGCGAGTTGAAATCGAAAACGGTCATGATGGGGTCTATCCTTCGCACGGAGAAGAACTTACACCGGGTTGCTCAGCAAACAACCGGACAGTAGTGATATGAAGATAATACTCACCAGCGATTAAGCCAGCGAGCTATACAGGTCGCTGCTAATAATGCTGGCGCACAAGGCGTGCCTTCCAGCCTCGTCAGCCTCTTTGTCTACTCAGACGGCACGATGAATACATTGGGCCTTCAAGTCATCGCCGGTGCGGGGCTTCACGACATTGGCGAAGATTACACTGGCTGCAGCAAGATAGGATCATGTCCAAAGAGGGCCGTGCGACAATGGTGGCCAGCGGAGGTCCTAAACCATTTCAAGGGCGGCTTGCGCTGGGGAGGCCCGGCCTACGCAAGTTTTGTTAGGTTCTACGGCGACGCGGTGGATTTGTGGAACAGCGGTAACAAGACTGATGCGGCCTTTACCCTGGGAAGGGCGCTACATTTGATCGAGGACATGGCCCAGCCGCAGCACGCGATGGATGAGAAGCACCTCCACTTGCCATTGTTCCATTGGAACAATCCGAGCTTCCTGGAGGAATTCACCGAGGCGAACATTGGCAACGCTCCAGCCACATCCTATTGCGCCAATTCGCGTAATGACTATGGCTCAAGGATCGCTGACATTTCCAGGTACGATGGCACGGCTTTGTGGGAACTCACCCTCTTGAACATGCAAGAAACAGGGGAATCCGTAGGCAAGGACTTTCTGGAATCCTGGAGACACAATACTTAACTCCCTCTTTCCCGCTTCTTTGGGCCAGGCTTCCGCGGGCTCAGAGCACGATCGAGAGCCCGATCGAGCTTCTCTAGAAACGCGGCGGAACCGAGCGGCCTCCCTGTCCTCTCGTGGCGGCGGAATGCCCCGGCGTCTCCCGTTTCCTGCCTCAACAGCGAAGCCCACTCGCGGGCGTCTCGCAGCGACCTGGCCGAGTGAACGAGAGGATCGTCTTCTCCGAGCAGGTGCGCCCGGGCGCTGCTCCATCTCCAGTCTTCAGGCTTCCTCGCCCACCCGAACGATCCGTGCCATGCGGCGATCCCAGCTGTTCAGGCCGGCCGACACCCGAGGCAGCACCTGCTCCCGACGACGTCGCGACGGAGTCCCGGTAAGGTTGATCCGCCGCGCGGGTCCGGAGTTTCGACAACCCCGGACCCGCGCGGCCCCAAACGGCAGGGGCGATGAATAGCCCCGAACATGCACCCAACCCGGAGTTGGGAACAACCGTTGAAGGTTCGCGCACCTTGGCCGCCTGTCCGGTCTTCCCGCCCCTCCCTTGTCCTGCCTCTCCCTTGTCCCCCCATTTCCCTTCTCCTTGTGCTATACTCCGCGGCTTATGTGCGGGATCGTAGGAATCTACGGACAAGAGAACGCGGCGGGGTGGGCCACCGAGGCTCTCTTCTCACAGCAGCACAGAGGCCAGGACTCCTGCGGCGTGGCCACGGCGGACGGGAAGGATCTCTTCTGCCACCGGGGCATGGGCCTGGTGCGTGAATGCCTCACGGAGGAGGCCCTTCGCGGCCTGCCCGGTTCCCATGCCATCGGCCACGTGCGTTATCCCACGCAAGGCGAGGCCAGCGTGAAGAACGCCCAGCCCCACCTCTTCGTGCGCAACGGAGAAGCTCTCTTCTCCCTGGCCAGCAACGGCGACATCACCAACCTCCCCCAGCTCGGTGCGGAGATCGAATCCCGCGGCTACCCCCTGGAGGGCACCAACGACGCAGAGGTCATCGCCAAGGCCATCGGGATATGGGCCTACGACGATGGGCTCGGCATCGAGGGGGCCATCCGCAAGTGGATGATCACGGGCATGGGGGCCTACTGCACGGTCCTCCTCACGCCGTCGAACCTCTATGCGTTCAGAGACCCCCACGGCCTTCGGCCCATGAGCCGCGGAGAAAAGGGCGGCGCCGCCGTCATCGCGAGCGAGACGGTGGCCCTGGATATCCTGCGGGCCAAATTCGTGGAGCACGTGGCTCCCGGGGCCATTCTCAAGTGGGGCCCGGGCGGCCTCTCCCAGCCCGAAGGCGTTCCTCCCCGGGACCACCACCACTGCATCTTCGAGCTCATCTACTTCGCCCGGCCCGATAGCCGGGTCTTCAACGAGCGCGTCTACGAGGTTCGCCGCGCCATTGGCACGGCCCTGGCGAAAGAGGACGGCACGCCCGGCGACGTGGTCGTTCCCATCCCCGACTCCTCCAACTACATCGGCCTGGCGTACGCCACGGCCCGGGACCTTCCCATCGCCTTCGGCCTCGTGCGCAACCATTATATCGGCCGTACATTCATCGCCCCCGAACAGCGCATGAGGGACGACGCGGTGCGGCTCAAGTTCAACCCCCTCCCCGGCTTCTTCGAGGGCAAGAGGGTCTTCCTCGTGGACGATTCCATCGTGCGCGGCACGACCATCCGCAAGCTCGTGCACATGGTCCGCGACCAGGGTGCCAGGGAGGTCCATCTCCGCATCGGGTCGCCGCCCATCCGGCACTCCTGCTACTACGGCGTGGACACCCCCGACCAGGACAAGCTTATCGCGGGAGGCCGCACACCCCAGGAAGTAGCGGCCCTTCTCGGCGCCGATACCTTAAGGTACCTGAGCCTCGAAAGTCTCCGCACCACCGTCTTCACCCCCGATCATTACTGCTACGCCTGCTTCACCGGCGAGTACCCCGCGGGCTGCAAAGCCTGAGCGGGCAGCCGAAATCCAGAACTCGCAGATCTCAACTCACAATTCTTAACTTCCCCCTCACCTGCTTTACAATGGCCCCAGCGAACCTATATTGCAGGAAAAGGGGGGACCCATGGCCGGCAAAGAAGTCGAGAAGCTGTGGAAGACCGAGGATTGGTGGTCGGTGTGGATGGGGTTGGGCATCGTGGCGGCGGCCCTGCTCACCTTCGGCCTGGGGGGCACCATCGCGCGGTGGGCCGTGACGCCTCCCAAGTGGGCGCACCCCTCCGCGGTGCCCGCGGACCTCGCCGCCCACGCCCTCGGCTACCTGATCATCTACCTCGTCTTCGGATTCGTTTTCACCGCCTCCATGGCCATCATGGGCGTACCCGTGAAGCGATTCCTGCCCGGATTCACCCTGCTGTTCCTGGGATCCCTGGCCATCTTCTACCTTGCGGGGTGGAAGCTCATGGAGGAGTACAACGTGGAGGCGCCCCTCCTGGCGCTCATGGTGGGCCTGCTCATTTCCAACGGCCTCAAGGTGCCGGCGTGGTGCAAGGACTGCCTCTGCACGGAGTACTACATCAAGACGGGCATCGTGCTGCTGGGCGCGACGCTGCCCCTCACCCTCATCTTCACGGCGGGGCCCGTGGCCTTCCTGCAAGCCACCATCGTCTCCGTGTGCACGTGGCTCACGATCTACATGGCCGCCACCCGGCTCTTCCACCTGGAACCCAAGTTCGGAGCGGTTCTCGGGGCCGCGGGCGCCGTGTGCGGGGTGTCCGCCTCCATCGCCGTGGGCGGGGCCGTGAAAGCCAAGAAGGACCACATCTCCATCGCCATCGCGGTGGTCACCATCTGGGCCATCGTGATGATCTTCACCCTCACGATCGTCCTCAAGCACACGGTGCCGCAGTTCATCTCGCCGGGAGAGGCGGGAGCCTGGGTGGGCAACTCGGAGTTCGCCGACGCGGCGGGCTTCGCCGTGGTGGCCGAACTCGCCACACGCTTCGGGGACGCGCCCATCAATGCCTTCACCCTCATGAAGGTCATCGGCCGCGACATCTGGATCGGCATATGGTGCCTCATCCTGTCGGTGGTCTCGGTGGTCTTTTGGGAAAAGGGCGAGGACAAGGGACGTGTCGGGGCGGGCATCGTGTGGGAGCGCTTCCCCAAGTTCGTCATCGGCTTTCTCGTGGCTTCCGTGGTGGTGAGCCTCGTGTCGAGCCATTCCCCCGCCGGCCACGCGGGCACCGTCAAAGTGTCGGGCACCTACGGCGAGGCGCCCTACTCGGCCGATTTCTCGTCCTACGCCGTACCTCCCGAACTGGCCTCCCGATTCGCCTACGATCCGGCCAAAGGAACGCTGGGGTTCAGGGGAGCCATGAGCCGCGAGGACTACCAGGTCCTGTCGGCCGCGGCCGCGACGCAGGACCAGAAGCGGGCCCTCAGCGCCCTCCAGGCGTCCTCCGACTGGTTCGGCGGCGTGCTCGGGCCCAAGGTGATCTCGCCCATCAAGAAGCTGAGGTCCTGGGCCTTCGTGCTGTGCTTCCTCTGCATCGGCCTTTCGACCCGGTTCAAGGACTTGGCCACCTTCGGGCTCAAACCCTTCTGGGCCTTCACCATCGGCGTGCTCGTGAACGTCCCCCTGGGATTCTTCCTCACCACGTGGGTCTTCTCGGCCTACTGGTCCAAGTTGTAACACGCGGGCAGGCGTTTTTTGCAGGATTTAGGAGAAAGGGACTGAACCGCGAAGGCGCGAAGATCGCCAAGGAATCATTCACTTATTGAAATCTCTGACCTTTGCGCTTTTGCGGCGGGACCTTTTCTTTACATCCTTATCCTTGATTTTGACCGTCTCTGGCCCTCTTTCGCCCGATCTCCCGCTCTCCTGCTCCATCCTGGCCGCTGGGTCCTGATTGTAGTACTCGGAGAGGACCCGGTAGAGATCGGGATGAAATTGCCCCAGACGGCGCGGCCGTTCAAAGAACGCTTCCGTGGCCACGGCGAAGGTCTCGGAAGTATCCTCGGCGCCGTACGTGTCCAGGACGGGATCGCGGCGGCCCTTCTGGTCCAGCTCATCCAGGAGGGCGTGGGTCTCCGTGAGGACACGCGCCCAGCGCGCGTGGGCCTCCCTTTCGTCAGAGCCCACGGGGCGGGCGGCGGCGAGAAAGTCCAGGAGATCCAACTGGTGGGCGAATTCGTGGAGGACCAGGTTTCGCCCATCCAGGTTCCGCGCGTCCTGCCGAAGGTCCGCCCAGGAAAGGACCACCTGGCCGCGCTCCCAGGCCTCACCCTCACGGTCCTCCAGGCTCTCGGTCACCACGCCCAGGTCGTCCTCCTCGGCCTCGGGCGCCATGTAGCGGTCCGGGTACACCAAGATCGTGCGCACGTGGCCGAAGGCGTCCACGGACCGGCCCAGGGTGAGGACGCAGGCCTGCGCCGCGATGAGGGCCTTGCGCTCCTGGGTGAGATCCAATCCGCCGCAAGGCTCCCAGGTGCGTTCGGCCATGAACACCCTCAGGTCGTCTTCGAGCCTGTGCCTCTCTTCTTCGGAAAGGACCCGCCAGAGAGCCGCGTCCCGATGAAGGGCCTCCCCCAAGGGCTGGGGGAAGGGATCTGCCAGGATGCGTTGGCGCCGTCGGCGCTTGAGCCAGGACAGCATGGGGATAGTGTAAGGCCACTGCCGCCCTCCATGATACAATTCATTCGGTCCCTCAGGGCGGTCCAGGCGGGCCCGAGGCGAGGAGTCTTACGACGATGGGTGCTGGGCCCGGCTCCTCCGGCGGGGAGCCATGACAATCTCCGGCAACGGCAAGGCCCCCCAGCCCCGGGGGCGATACCTGCTCTTTCTCTCCATGGGTGCCCTGGGCGTGGTGTTCGGGGACATCGGCACGAGCCCTCTCTACGCCCTTCGCGTATGCTTCGACAAGGAGTTCGGACTCCCCGCCACGGCCGGAAACGTCCTGGGCGTCCTCTCCCTCATCTTCTGGGCCCTGACCCTCACCATCTCCATCAAATACCTGGTGTTCATCCTCCGCGCCGACAACCGCGGCGAAGGGGGCATCCTGGCCCTCATGGCCCTGGCCCGCCCGGGAGGCGTAACCCGCCAGAAATTCGGCCTCGTGGCCTTCGGCCTCTTCGGGGCTGCCCTGCTTTACGGAGACGGCATCATCACGCCGGCCATCTCCGTGATGAGCGCCGTAGAAGGGTTGGAGGTGGCCACCCCGTTCTTTAAACCTTTCGTGGTCCTGATCACCATGGTCCTCCTCGTGGCTCTTTTTGTGATCCAGCGCCGGGGCACGGCAGGCATCGGGGCCCTCTTCGGCCCCGTCATGGCGGTCTGGTTTCTCGCCATCGGCCTCCTGGGCATCCACGGCATCCTTCAGGCTCCCCGAGTCCTGGCGGGCCTGAACCCCCTCCACGCCGTGCGGTTCTTCGCGGAGAACCGGCTCATGGCGTTCCTTGCCTTGGGCGCCGTGTTCCTGGTGGAGACGGGGGGCGAAGCCCTCTACGCGGACATGGGCCACTTCGGACGGCGGCCCATCCGCATGGCTTGGTTCGCGCTGGTCCTCCCGTGCCTGTTGCTGAACTACTTCGGCCAGGGCGCGCAGCTCCTGCTGAACCCGGCCGCCGAGGAGAACCCCTTCTTCTGGCTGGCGCCGACGTGGGCCGTGTATCCCCTCGTTGCCCTCGCCACGGCGGCCACGATCATCGCATCCCAGGCCGTCATCTCGGGCTCCTTCTCCCTCACCCGCCAGGCCATCCAGCTCGGGTTCAGCCCGCGCATGCTCATCAAGCACACCTCCGAGGAGGAGATCGGCCAGATCTACGTGCCCGTCGTGAACTGGGCCCTCATGGTGGCGACCCTGGCGCTGGTGGTGATCTTCCGGAACTCGGACAACCTGGCCTCCGCTTACGGCGTGGCGGTGACCACCACCATGGTCATCACGACGCTCCTCTTCTATGCCGTGGCCCGGGAGCGGTGGGGCTGGCCCGCGTGGGCCGCGGGACCCCTGTGCGGGGTGTTTCTCGTAGTGGATCTCGCCTTCTTCGGCGCCAACATCATCAAAATCGAGCACGGGGGGTGGCTGCCCCTCCTCATCGCCCTGGGCATCTTCACCCTCATGTCCACGTGGAAGCGGGGACGCCAGATTCTCGGGCGCAGGTTGCGGGAGGAGGCTCTGCCCGCGGATCTGTTCCTCCAGGACATCGCCCGGAAGCCCCCGCTGCGCGTGCCCGGAACGGCGGTCTTCATGACGGGCAGCGCCGAAGGCATGCCCACGGCCCTTCTCCACAACCTCAAGCACAACCACGTCTTGCACGAACGGGTGGTCCTCCTCACCCTGCTCACGGAGGAAGTCCCCCACGTCAAGGCCAGCCAGCGCCTTCAGATGGCCGAGCTGGGGTCCAACATGTCCAGGCTCACGGGACACCACGGCTTCATGGAGACACCCGACGTGCCCAAACTCCTGGAGCAGGCCAAGGACCTCGGCCTCGAGTTCGATCCCATGACCACCACGTATTTCCTCGGACGCGAAACCCTCATCCCCTCCGCGCGGCCGGGCATGGCCCGATGGCGGGAGTGGCTCTTCGCCTTCCTCTCCCGCAACGCCCAGCGGGCCACTACGTACTTCAACATTCCAGTGAACCGTGTGGTAGAGTTGGGGCAGGAAGTGGAGATATGACATGACTGGCAAATTCGTAGGCGCCCACGTGAGCGCCGAGGGCGGCGTGCAGAACGCCCCCCTCAACGCCGCCGCCCTAGGAGCGACGGCCTTCGCCCTCTTCGTGAAGAACCAGAAGACCTGGAGCGCTCCTCCCCTCGCCGATGCCCAGGTGGAGGCCTTTCAGGCCAACTGCCTGGCCCACGGCTTCGATCCCTCCGTGATCCTGCCCCACGACAGCTACCTCATCAACCTGGGCAATCCCGACCGCGAGGGCCTTCTGCGATCCCGGGCGGCCTTCCTAGACGAAATGCGCCGGTGCGAACGCCTGGGCCTCAGCCTCCTCAATTTTCATCCCGGGAGCCACAAGGGAGAGATGGCGGAGGAGCCCTGCATGGACCTCATCGCCGAATCGGTGAACCTGGCCCTGGAGGCCACCCAAGGCGTGACGGCGGTGATCGAGAACACGGCGGGACAGGGCGGCTACCTGGGCCGCACCTTCGAGCAGCTCGCCTACATGATCGACAAAATTCAGGACAAATCTCGCGTGGGCGTCTGTCTGGACACGTGCCATCTCTTCGGGGCGGGCTACGACCTGCGCACGGCCGAAACCTACGAGGCGGCCATGAAGGCCTTCGACGAGATCGTGGGGCTGGCCTACCTCAAGGGCATGCACCTGAACGATTCCAAGGGAACCTTGGGCAGCCGGCTGGACCGCCACCACAGCCTCGGCGAAGGCGAACTCGGGCTCGACGTGTTCCGGTGCATCATGCGCGATCCCCGCGCCGAGGGCATCCCCCTCATCCTGGAAACCATCGAACCGGACCGCTGGCCCCGGGAAATCGCCATGCTGAGGTCCTTCGAGGGCACCGGGGAGGAGGAGGGGTGAGTTGAGGGTTGAGAGTTGAGAGTTGAGAGTTGAGAGTCCCAGCTCCCCGCTCCCTGCCTACAACAGCGGATCCACGAGCCTGACGAGGCCTTCCAGGGTATCGCGGAAGGTTCCCGGGGCGGGCATGCGGTCCCTGCACCGGGCGAAGAGCCCCTCCATCCAGGCCTCTGTATCAGCGACCACCTTGGGCCCGTAGGCGAAGAGGGCCACCTCGTAGTTCAGGAAGAAACTTCGCAGATCCAGATTGGCGGAACCGATGGCCACGATGTCGTGGTCGATGAGGGCGGCTTTGGCGTGCACCATACCGGGCTCGTAGAGGAGGACCTTGCCGCCCAGGTCCTGGATTTCACGCAGATACGTTCCCCTGGCGTAGTCGGCGAGGCGGTGGTTGGAGCGCTCGGGCACGAGAATGCGCAGGTCGATACCTCGCCTGGCCGCCGCGCGAAAGCCCGAGGCCAGAGCCTCGTCGGGCACGAAGTACGGCGTCACGAGCCACAGGCGGCGCTCAGCCGTATACAGAGCCGTGAGGATGGCGTCGTAAAGCGGATCCCCCGCCACGTCGGGGCCGGAGGGCACCACCTGGGCCAGAACGCCGCCGGGCACCGCCTCGTCCCGTTCGGGGTGCAGCTCGATGTCCTCCTTGGCCGCGAAGCGCCAGTCGGAGCGGAAGATCTCCGCGTAATGGTCCACCGCCGGGCCTTCCAGCGCGAAGGCCAGGTCCTTCCACCGCCCCGGCATGGGCGTGGGGCCCATATACTCCCGCGCGATATTGGTTCCCCCCGCGAGGGCGAAGCACTCGTCGAAGAGGGTGATCTTCCGGTGGTTGCGCAGGTTGTTCCGGCCCCGGAAGGGCCGGTGGATGAGGGGGACGAACCACGCCACCTTCCCCCCCGCCTTCCGCAGGGGCTTCAGGAGGCGCTTGCCCGTTTCAAAGGAGCCCACCCCGTCCAGGAGCAGGCGCACCTGCACTCCCGCGGCTGCTTTGCGCGCCAGGGCCTGGACCACGGACCGGCCCACGGGATCGTCGCCCAAGATGAAGGTGAGAATGTTGATGCTTTCACGGGCCGCCTCGATGTGCTCCATGAGGCAGGCGTAGTTTTCTTCGCCCGTGGGCAGCAGCCTGATCCGGTTGCCCGCCGTGGCGCCGGGCAGGCCGTAGCTTCGAAAGAGGCGGTCCGCCCCGGAAGCCTGGTCCAGCGGCACCGTCTCCTTCATGACCAAGTGCAGCTTCTGCTTGCCCTCCGCGGCCTTGCGCGTCTTGCGCCCGCCCAGGAGCAGGTACAGAGGCACGCCCACGTAGGGCACGAGGACGATGGCCAGGAGCCACGCGGCCGTGGCCTGGGACGACCTCCGCTGGCGCACGATGGCCCCGATGCCCACCACGGCTAGGAGAAACCCCACGACGATGGACAGGTGCTCCAGCAGAAGGCCCGTCAGCAGGTCCAGCACGGCAAGCTCCCTCGTGGTTCATGCGACGGAGATAGGATAGCAGGAATGAGGGAGCCGGCCATCACGCCTTGCGGGCGGCGGCGGCCTTGCGGGCGATGAGGACGAACCCTCGGGCCGAGGCGTCCTTCTCCAGCGCGGCCAGGCGGGCCCGGCCGGATGCCGCGTCTCCCGCGGCCATCTCCAGTTCACCCAGGTAGAGCCTGGCCTTGAGGGCCAGGTCTTGACGGCCGGCCTTGATGGCCTGCGCGAGGAGGCCGCCGAGGGCCTCGCGGGCTCCCGAAACATCCCCGGCCGCGCCCGTGACCCTGGCCGACGTGAGGCCCACGATCACCGCCAGGCCCAAGTCCTCTTCGTCTTTCGCGAACCGCCGGGCGCGCGCCGCGGCCTCCTGGGCTTCGGGTACCTTCCCCAAGGTCAAGCTTGAGCGGGCCAGGAGGTCGCAGGCCAGGGCCGCATCGCCGGAGGCCTTGCCCGCCTCGAAGGCCTTGCACAGATCGCCTGCATCGGCCGCCGCCTGGGCCGCCTTACCCTCCTCCAGAGACAGGTTGGCCAGCGCCAGCCGGCTTTCGTCCGCCGCGCCCTTCTCGCCGAGCTGCTCTCTGAGGGCCAGGCCCTCCTCGTGCGCTTTGCGCGCCGCCTCCAGCCGTCCCCCGGGCAGGTGAACCTCGCCCAGGCCATAGAAAGCATAGGCTTCTCCGCTCTTTTCCCCCGTGGCCTTGAAAAGGGCGAGGGACTCCTCGAAGCGGCCCTGGGCCTTGGCCAGGTCGCCGCCCATGGCCTCCAGTTCACCGAGGGCGCAGAGGGTGTAGGCGCTGGCACTCTTGTCCCCCACTTCGCGGCTGAGCGCCAGGGACTCCAGGTGGCGGCGGCGTGCAGCGGCGAGGTCCCCTTGCAGGAGGAGGACGTTGGCCAGGTTGCTCGAAACCCGTGCCGCGGAGCTCTTGTCGTCGATGTCGTGGAGGACCGTGAGGCACGCTTCATAATCGCGCGCCGCCTGGGACAGGTCCCCCTGGTCGTAGGCCCGGTTGGCCAGGGCATTGAGGATCATGACCGTGCCGCGCTGGTTGCCGATCTCGCGGTACGTGGCCAGAAGCTTCGCGCCCAGGTCCTTGGTGCCCTTGGTGTCCCCCTGGGCGGAGAGAATGAAGAGCCGGACGGTTTGGGCGTGCGCCGAGCCCTCGCGATCACCCAGGGCGTCGTAGATGGCCCGGGCCTCGTCGGATGCCGCCAGGGCTTTCTGGGGCTCACCCAGTTTGCGCCAGGCCCGCGCCGCCAACAGCCGAGCCTGGGCGAGTGTCCCCCTGGCGTTCCGGGCCACGCTCGCCTTGGCTGCGCGCTCCGACGCCGCCTCCATGTGGGTCCAGTCGGAGAGGGATTGGGCCGCTTCCGCCTCGGCCAGGTCCACGCGAGGGTCCTGGGCGGCTTGCGGAAGGCGGCGCATCTCCTCCACCGTGGCCAGGGCCTCTTTGCCCTTGCCCCCTTTGGTCAGCATGGCGGCAAGCTGCAGGCCGTACTCCACGTTGTCGGGAAAGAAGCCCCACAGCGCGATAAAGCACGCCTGCGCTTTCTCCCATTGGCCCGCGGCTGCCCGGTAGCGCCCTTCCACCACGAGGCGCCCTTCCCTGGGGAGCGAAGAGGAGAGATCGTAGGCCTTCTCCGCCTCTTCCTTGGCCCGGCCGTCATAACCGAGCGTGCTCCACGCCGACGAGAGGGCCGCATGGATGAGGGGCTGGGACGGCTGGGCGGCCTCGGCCTGCTGGAAGAAGCTCAGGGCCTGCGCTGCATTCATCAGGCGCATGCGGTCGAGCCCCAGGGCATAAAGCCGGGCGGCCCCGGCGTCGGAGGGAACCATGGCCTGGGCGGCGGCCTCCTCGGTCGGGGTGACGGGGCCCGCGCCGAGTTTGGCCCTGAGCGCCTCCCCCACCTGGGAGGCGAGGCCGAAGAGCTTGTCTTCAGCTCCCGTCTCGGCGAGAGAGGCCACGGTCTCGCCCGCCGCCGTGTCTTGCAGGCGAACGTCCAGACGGAGGGTGGGGCCCGATGGCCCCGGCAAGGCCACGAAGGAGCCCAAGACCACGTAGTCCGCGCCCAAATTGGTGCGGATCTTGGCGAGGGTGTCGGGAGCCAGGCTCTCGGCCTCGCCGAGATCCAGATCCCGCTTCATCCGGGAGATGGTCTCCCCGGGAACGGTTCTGAGGTGCTCGCCCGCCGCCAGCTCCGTGGTGAGCATTTCGGCTAGGGCCGTGGAGAGCCACGCCGTGTCCGCCTGTCCGGAGAGGTTTTTGAAGCCCAGCACGGCCACGGACCGCCGGGGGGCCAGCGGGACCGGGAAGCGCGCATGGTCAGGCCCGGTACCGTGTCTCATGAGCCAGAAGGGAACGGCCACCGCGGCTGCGAGCAGGAGGGCGGCGGCTCCCGCCCACAGCAGGCGGCGCCGCGCCGCACCGGTTCCCGCCGCCTCTTGCAGCGCGCGAAGGAGGTCCTTCCCGTCGCCGTACCGCCGGGCCGGCTCGCGCTCCAAGCACCGCAATACAATGGGGGCCCAAGCACGCCCGAGGTTCTCTCCGCGCAGGGTCACGGACACGGAGGGGTCCCTCTTCTTGAGGCGATTGATGACCGCGGCGAGGGAGGCGTCTCCCGCGAAAGGTTTGCTCCCCGTGAGCACTTCACACATGACCACGCCGAAGGCGTACACGTCCGTGGCCGGGCTCACGGCGCCGCCCTGGAGCTGCTCGGGCGCCATGTAGGCGGGGGTACCTGCGATTTCTCCCGAGGCGGACAGGCCCGTGGACACGCCGGGACGGGCGAGGCCGAAGTCCGTCACCACGGCGCGGGCCCCCTCCTCCTCCGGTTCCAGCATGACGTTGGCGCTCTTGAAGTCCCGGTGGATCACGCCCGCTCTGTGGGCCGCGGCCAAGCCTTCGGCCATCTGGCGCAGGAGGTGCATGGCGTCCCGGGGGGGCAGGGCGCCTTCCCGCCCGAGCCGCTCAGCGAGGGTCTCGCCCTGAAGGAATTCCATGGTTAGAAAGGCCACGCCTGGCGAATTCGGGGAGGTGCCCTCCCGGTGCCAGCCCACGTCGAAGATGCGGCAGACGTTGGGATGAGTGACCTGCCGCGCGAGGGCGATTTCCTGGCGGAAGCGTTCCAGCGCGCGCAGGTCCCCCGCCACCTCCGGGCGCAGGGTCTTGAGGGCCACCACGCCCCCCAGTTCCAGATCTTCCGCCTCGTAGACCTCCCCCATGCCGCCGGCGGCCACGAATCGCATGATCCGGTAGCGTCCCGACACGGCTATCCCCGGCGCGAACGTCCTCCCCGCATGAATGCCGGGCGGGAGAGGAGCTCCGGGAAGGCTCACCGTGGGCGAAGAGGCGGAGGTAAGCGCCCCTTGAAGGGGGTCCTGAACCTCGGTGTTCGGCTTGGGCCGGCCCTCTTCGTCCAAGATTCCTCCGGGCCCCGGCGACAGGGCGTCATCCGATTGGTTCCATCATACCGTTTGGAGGAGGAGGCTTCAATGGGCCAGAGGCGGGATGACGGAATGCCGGGATGCCGGAATGCCGAGATGCCGGGATGAGGGGATGCCGGGATGCCGGGATGCCGAGACAGCGCCTCCCATCGTGCGTCGCGTTCCCTTCCCCAATCCCAAATCCGAAATCCCAAATGCCCTTTCCGTATTCCGAATTCCGAACGCCTGGCCCCTTTTCCCAAGCTATACTATCCCCACGGAGAACAACCAAGCGGGTGGCACCCACACAAAGGAGACCGGCCATGGCAAAGCGCGGGAAAGAAACCACCGGCGAGCTGGCGACCATGCTGCTTCGCGGCGCCAACGGGATGCTCTACAGAATCCCCACTTCCGAACTCGAGCGGTACGCCGTGCCGCCCGAGGAGCTGGACAAGGCCCTCAA
Organism: Acidobacteriota bacterium; assembly: GCA_021833665.1. Classification (GTDB taxonomy): domain Bacteria; phylum Acidobacteriota; class UBA4820; order UBA4820; family DSQY01; genus JAKAJA01. The sequence continues at coordinate 1,033 of JAKBES010000069.1, read as the reverse complement.
GGCCCTGGAGGCGGTGAATCCCCTCCTGGCCGCCCAGGACACCGGGGGCGGGGCTGCCGCCAAGGCACCCCAGGTGGTCATCAACATTTACACCTCCACCGAGGGAGCCTTGAGCATCTCGAACGAGGAAGGCGGACCCGTGGCCAAGGCCCTCCGGACGGCCCAGGTTCCGATAATCTTGACGGGCCCTGCGCTCGAGAAGAAGACGTCGAAGTAGGGATGAAGGGACGTGAGTAGGTGATGAGGTGAGTAGGTGAGTAGGAAAAGAATCGAGCGAACATTGTGTTGGTTCTTCTTCGGCCTACTCCCTGCTCTCACCTCTCTGCCGCTGACTCTGGTTGATAACCCAATTCGCCTAACGCCAATCCCTTCCTTGCGACCGCGAGGGCTCTCATGAGAAACCGTCCCGCCATGACCCTGTTCGACGTGGGGGGGGACTGGCCGTTTTTTGATGGGTACTCCCTCAGCGTGTTGGCGCTCCGGAACTTCCTGGAGCGTGACGGTCTGGAAGTGAACCTCCGGAGCGCGCGCGGCAAGGGGGCGGGAGACGAGCCCACCGCCGACACGGTGGCCCGGCTGTTCTCGGGAGGCCGGGAGGACATCGGGGAGGTGGTGGGCTTTTCCTGCACCTCGGACTATCTGGCCCAGACCCTCTATCTCGCGCGGGCCGCCAAGGATCTCACCGGGGCCTTTATCCTCCTGGGTGGAGTGGGGCCCACCCTCCTGGCAGAGGAGATCCTGGAGGCTTACCCTTTCGTGGATGCGGTCTGCGTGGGGGAGGGCGAACACACGCTGTCGCAGTTCCTGCAGACAGACCGCGCCCCCGAATCTCTAGCGCACGTCCCTGGTCTGGCGTTCCGGTCGCCGGATGGCGGGGTGGCACGGAGCGCCCCTCGTCCACGAATCGCGAGCCTCGACGACCTCCCCATCACCCATTCGGTCATGGAGCTGGAGGACGATGCACTGGGTTACGACGTCATGGTGCACCTCCTCACCTCCCGGGGCTGCCCCGGCACGTGTTCCTTCTGCGGGC